>JBBSBK010000005.1:0-59173 GCA_038251315.1 Rhodobacterales bacterium
GGCCCTTCGCACCGTCCACTGGACGGTGCGATCCGGCTGTGCCGGACCGGGCATCACCCCCGCTTCGCCCGCTCATACAGCGCCATCATCGCCGCCCGCTCCGCATCGACCGCCACCAACTCCGCCACCACCTGCGGCATCAGCGCCACCGCGCGTTTCCACGCTGCATACTCGCGCTCGATCGTCCGTCGCCGCGCCTCCGGGTCCGCAGTCCCGTGGGTCAGCGCCTCCAGCATCCGGATCTGGTAGAACGGCACCACCCCGGCCACGACCTTGCCGTGCTTCCTGATCCAGACCTGCCCGCCCATCTGCGCGACCCAAGCCACCTGCGCCGACGCATCCGCGCGAAATTCCGTCAGCGACATCGCCCGCAATTTCTCGACCATTTGAATCAAATCCTTCTCGTCAAAGGCATCTGCCCCGCAGCGGCCAAATTCTGCACAGAACCCCCAAAACGCCCCCGTTTCCGCCCAAAATCGGGCAGGGGTATCTGCCCCGCAGCGGGGCCATTCTGCACAGGACTCATCGTGGCCCAACGCCGTGGCCGTCCGGTAAATCAACCGACCGCCGCCTTAATCCGCGTCCAGAAACCCCCGCACCGCCGCTTCGAACTCGCGCGGCTTTTCCGCGTGCAGCCAATGCCCTGCGCCGGGGATTTTCACAAAAACTGCGTTCGGAAACAAAGCCTTGATCCGTGCCCGATACGCCGGCAGCACGTAATCCGATTGTCCCCCGGTCAAAAACAGCACGCGGCCCTCGAATTGCGCGTCCACATCCGGAAACCCCATGATCTCCGGCATATTCTCCGCCAAGGCATCCAAATTCAGCCGCCACTTTTTCTCTTTCAAATCAAGCGATTGCAGAAAGAAATCCGCCAGCCCATCCGACAACCCCGGCATCATCGCCGCTGCATCCGCGCGGGCTTCAACCCGCGAAAAATCCACCCCCTTCATCACCTCGATCTTGTCCATCTGGGTGCGTTCATACGTCACCGGGGCAATGTCGACGACAACTAACCTGTTGACCTTATTTGGATATTTCAGCGCGAGGACCATCGCTGCCTTGCCGCCCATCGAATGTCCCAGCACATCGGCCGACCCGTCGATCACCCCCGCCAGATCATCCGCCAGATCGTCATAAGTATGCGAGCGATTCCAAAGACTTGCCCCATGATTGCGCATGTCCACCGCCGTCACCAGCCGGTCCGCCGCCAGCCGCCGACAGATCACGCCCCAGTTCCGCGCCGACCCGAATAACCCATGCGCCACCACCAGATGTGGACGCGCGCCCGGTTCCCCATGCAATATCGTGTTCAACATGCGTCACCTTGTAACGATTCTGCGCCCCGCTCACCAGACCCGTTGAGCTTCCCCAAAACCCGGCCTAAGCCATCGAATCATGCCTGCAACCATGGATCACACCGCCCGCGTCGACGATATCCGCGTCCTGATCGAGGAACGCCTGCAGATTCGCGCCCGGACGCTGGACCACCAGTTGCGCAAGGCCGGTCGTTTGCTCCCCAAGACCGTGCAGCGCGATGCCCATTACCTCGCGCAGGCGGGTCTGCTGACGCAGAATCCGAAACTCGCCCGGATGATCGACGCCGCCAAGGCCGAGCGGGCCTATGCCAACGTCACTGCCTACCTCAAATCCATCGAACCGGGGGCAAGGCGCAAGGATGCGGTGTTGCGCACCACGGCCCTTATCGCATTGAATCTGCTTCTGATTTCAGGCACGGTGATCTGTTATTTGTGGTGGCAGGGCTACGTTTAGGGCTCTCCAAAGCGTCGCGGTAAACCAGCACCACCGTGGTGAAACTGACGTAGAGCAGCAGGTACCACGATCCGATCTTGGCAAGGCTGACCATGTTCGGGCCGCCATAGACCCAAGTGCCCGTATGGGTGCCGACGTTTTCGGCGATCCAGAGAACGACACTGGTGAGGAGTGCGGCGAATGGGAGGGGCATCCAGTAGAAGTTTGCGCCGATGCGGAACCAGATGCGGGTACGGGCGAAAATCAGGATCGTTGCCGCGAACAGGACCAGCCGCGCGTCGGGCAGCCAGTGATGGGTGAAAAAGTTGGCATAGATTGCCAGTGCCAGCCAGACCGTCCACGCGCAGGGCGGGTAGGGCGCGAACCGCATGTCAAAGATGCGGATCACCCGCGCCGTGTAGCTGCCCACAGCCGCATACATGAAGCCTGAAAACAGCGGAACGCCCATGATTTTCAGGATTCCGGGTTCGGGGTAGGCCCAACTCCCCGCGTCGACCTTGAAGATTTCCATGATCGTGCCGGTCAGATGGAACAGCGCGATCACACGCACCTCGCGCCATGTTTCCAGCCGCAGCGCCAGCAGGGTGCTTTGCAGGGCGACGGCGAACACCACGAGTGCGTCGTATCGGGCCACGGGCCAATCGTGTTGCCAGATCGCCGAAGTGCCTATCAGTGCCGCCAACATCAATCCGCCGAACAGGCAGGCCCAGCCTTGTTTCAGCGCAAACATGACAAGTTCGGCGAGGGCGTGGGGGAGGTGCCGCCGCATGGCGTCGCCCAGCGTACGTTCGATTTGTCGGGTCTGTTTCATGCGTCTAAAAGCGCGAAAACCGCCGCTGGGGTCCAGCGACGGCTTCCGCAACACTTGTGCAATTTTGCAGCAGAGTCAGAGGTTTGGATAGATCGGGAACCGCTTGCACAATGCCTCGACCTCGGCGCGCACGCTGTCCTCTACCGCGCTGTTTCCGTCGGCCCCGTGGGCGGCCAGACCGTCGACCACCTGCACGATCCAGGTTCCGATCTGGCGAAACTCGGCCTCGCCGAACCCCCGCGTCGTCCCGGCGGGCGACCCAAGCCGCACGCCTGACGTGATGGTCGGCTTCTCGGGGTCAAAGGGAATACCGTTCTTGTTGCAGGTGATATGGGCGCGCTCCAGCGCCTTTTCGGTGTCGTTGCCCTTGACCGATTTGGGTCGCAGGTCGACCAGCATCAGGTGGGTGTCGGTGCCGCCGGTGACGATGTCCAGCCCGCCCTTCATCAGTTGGTCGGCCAGACTTTGGGCGTTCTTTATGACCTGCGCCTGATAGGTCTTGAAATCGGCGCGCAGCGCCTCGCCGAATGCCACAGCCTTGGCGGCGATGACGTGCATCAGCGGGCCGCCTTGGATGCCCGGGAAAATGGCGCTGTTGACCTTTTTGGCGATGGTTTCGTCGTTGGTCAGGATCATGCCGCCGCGCGGGCCGCGCAGAGTCTTGTGCGTCGTCGTCGTGGCGACATGGGCGTGGGGGAAAGGCGAGGGGTAAAGACCCGCCGCGACCAGACCGGCGAAGTGGGCCATGTCGACCAGAAGGTAAGCCCCGACGGAATCCGCGATCTCGCGCATTTTGGCAAAGTCGATGACGCGCGGAATGGCCGACCCGCCTGCGATCAGCATCTTGGGTTTGTGTTCGCTGGCCAGCGCGGCGATCTGGTCATAATCGATCAGGCTGTCCTGCTGGCGCACGCCGTATTGGATGGCGTTGAACCATTTGCCCGACTGGTTCGGCTTGGCCCCGTGAGTCAGGTGGCCGCCGGCATCGAGTGACATGCCGAGGATCGTGTCGCCGGGGGTCAGCAGGGCCTGAAACACGCCTTGGTTGGCTTGGGAGCCTGAATTCGGCTGGACGTTGGCGAACCCGCACTCGAACAGTTTGCAGGCGCGTTCGATGGCCAGATTCTCGGCGACGTCGACAAACTGGCAGCCGCCGTAATAGCGCCGACCGGGGTAGCCTTCGGCGTATTTGTTGGTCATCACCGACCCCTGCGCCTCCATCACGGCGGCGCTGACGATGTTTTCCGACGCGATCAGTTCGATCTCGTGGCGCTGCCGCCTCAATTCGTCGGTTATCGCGCGGGCCACATCGGGGTCGCGGGTGGCAAGGGCTTCGGTGAAAAATCCGGGGGTCGGCATGGTTGGAAAATCCCTACGGCTGATGCGGTTGGCTTGCCCGTTATCTAGGGCCAAGTTTCCGTTAGGAAAACCCATAATGCGACCCGATTGTGGTGATTGCCGCCATTCGACCGTACCGACACCTGCCTTGCGTTTCCGGTGCGCACTTGCGACACCTTTCGGGGAAACCCGCACCGGAGAGCGCCGATGCCCGGCCAGTCGAAAATCGCCTTTGTCGCCAGCGATGTGCCATTGGCCCAGGCGGCGCGGGCCGAGCTTGCGGCGGCCTATGGCGAGGTGCCGGTCGGGCAGGCGGGCGTCATTGTTGCCTTGGGCGGCGACGGGTTCATGTTGCAGACCCTGCATGCGACGCAGGCGCTGGGTGTGCCGGTTTACGGGATGAACCGGGGCACGGTGGGGTTCCTGATGAATGAATTTCACGGTGACGATCTGCGCGACCGGCTGACCGAGGCCGAAGAGGCGGTGATCAATCCGCTGTCCACGGTGGCGATGACCGTGGATGGCACGCGCCACAAAGCCTTGGCGATCAACGAGGTCAGTCTGCTGCGCGCCGGACCACAGGCAGCACGGTTGCGTATCTCGGTGGATGGCAAGGTGCGGATGGAAGAATTGGTCTGCGACGGGGCGCTGGTCGCCACCCCTGCCGGGTCGACCGCCTACAACTATTCGGCGCACGGGCCTATCCTGCCGATCGGGTCGGACGTGCTGGCGCTGACCGCCATGGCGGCGTTCCGGCCCCGGCGCTGGCGTGGCGCATTGCTGCCCAAGTCCGCCGTGGTCAGATTCGACGTGATCGACCCCGACAAACGCCCGGTGATGTCGGATGCAGACGGCAAATCGGTGCGCGATGTGAGTTGGGTCGAGGTGCGCAGCGAACCGGCGATTTCCCACCGACTGCTGTTCGATCCGGGCCACGGGCTTGAAGAACGGCTGATCCGGGAACAGTTTGCCTGATATCGTGTTGCGTTGATGCCGGGGGCGCGACGTGCGATATGGGTCCGGTGGTAAGGCGACGGCTGGGAAAATGAAATGCTGGAAGTACTGATCGACATTACCTGGATCGCGATCCAGTTCGCCGCGATGATCCTGCTGGCGGATTTTACCGGCGGGGTATTTCACTGGGCCGAAGACACCTATGGGTCAGAGGACACGCCGGTCTGGGGTCCGTTGTTCGTGCGCCCGAACATGGTGCATCACACCCAGCCGAACGTGATGATCACGATCCCCTGGCTGAAGAACAACGCGATCCTGTTTATTGTCGCCGGAGTGATTTCGCTGGTCGTGTGGTGGACCGGGTCGATGACGTGGCAGTTCGCTGTTTTCGCGCTGGCGGCAGGTCTGAACCAGCAAAGCCATCGGTTTGCGCATGTGCCGACGGTCCGTTTGCCACGGGTTATCCGGACCTTGCAGCGCTGGCATATCCTGCAGGATGCACGGCATCACTGGAACCACCACAAGGGCGGAACGTCGCATTATTGTTCGCTGACGCCTTACGTGAACTACATGCTGGATGGCACGGGGTTCTGGCGCGGCGTCGAGCGCGTGCTGGTCCCGGTCCTGGGGCAACCGCGGGTTGCGCATTGAACGCCTTGGCTATCGCGCATAACCAAGCGTTTCCAGCGCCGTCCTGATTTCGTCCAGAATGGCCGGATCGTCGATCGTGGCGGGCATCTTGTAGTCTAGGCCATCGGCGATCTTCGACATGATCCCGCGCAGTATTTTGCCCGACCGGGTCTTTGGCAGCCGGTCCACGACCACTGCCAGCTTGAAGGCCGCAACCGGGCCGATCTGGTCGCGCACCCTTTGGATCACCTCGGCCACGATATCGGCTTCTGGCCGGTCGCACCCCTTGTTCAGGCACAAGAACCCCATCGCCAGTTGCCCCTTGATGTCATCGGCCACCCCTATCACGGCGCATTCGGCGACGTCCGGGTGGCCCGCCAGCACCTCCTCCAAGGCGCCGGTCGACAGGCGGTGCCCGGCGACGTTGATGACGTCATCGGTGCGGGCCATGATGTAGAGATAGCCTTCGTCGTCGATCATCCCTGCGTCGCCGGTTTCGTAGTAGCCGGGAAAGGTGGTGAGATATGATTTGCGGAACCTGTCGTCGGCGTTCCAGAGTGTCGGCAAGGTGCCGGGCGGCAAGGGCAGCTTGATGGCGATAGCGCCCAGTTCGCCGGGCGGCATCGGTTGACCGGCCGCGTCGAGCACGCGGATGTCAAAGCCGGGCATGGCGACCGAGGGCGACCCGATCTTGACCGGCAGCGCCTCTATCCCCGTCGGATTGGCGATCATCGGATAGCCGGATTCCGTCTGCCACCAGTGGTCATAGACCGGCACCTTCATCACGTTCTGGGCCCAGATGATCGTGTCCGGGTCGGCCCGTTCGCCCGCAAGGTAAAGGGCGCGCAGGCAGGAGATGTCGTATCCGGCGATCAGTTCACCTTTGGGATCCTCGCGCTTGATCGCACGAAAAGCGGTGGGTGCAGTGAAAAAGCTGCGCACGTTGTGATCCTGGATGACCCGCCAGAAGGTGCCCGCATCTGGGGTGCCGACGGGCTTGCCCTCGAACAGGAGAGTGGTGTTTCCGGCGATCAGGGGGCCATAGCAAATGTAACTGTGCCCGACGACCCAGCCCACGTCCGAGGCCGCCCAGAATACATCGCCGGGATCGACGTTGTAGACGTTCTTCATCGTCCATTGCAGCGCCACCAGATGCCCGGCGGTCGGGCGCACGACGCCCTTGGGCGCGCCCGTCGTGCCTGACGTATAAAGGATATAGGCCGGATGATCGCCCGCGACGGGGACGCAATCGGCGGGCGTCGCGCCCGCCTGGAAATCGTGCCAGTCGTGGTCGCGCCCGGGCGTCAATGTGGCGCGGCATTGTTCGCGCTGAAAGATGACGCAGAAATCGGGTTTGTGTTTCGCATGGTCGATAGCCGCGTCCAGCAGGGGTTTGTAGGGCACGATCCGCCCCGGTTCGATGCCGCATGATCCGGCGATGATCGCCTTGGGGGTGGCGTCGTCGATCCTGACCGCCAGTTCGTGGGCTGCGAACCCGCCAAAGACAACCGAGTGGATGGCGCCAAGGCGGGCACAGGCCAGCATCGCCTCGATCGCCTGCGGGACCATCGGCATGTAGATGACGACGCGATCGCCCTTGGTGACGCCTCTCGCGGTCAGCGCCCCGGCGAGCCGCGCGACGCGGGTCTGCAACTCGGCAAAAGTGATCGTTTCGCAAGTGCCCGTCATCGGGCTGTCATAGATGATCGCTGCCTGATCGGCCCGCCCCGCGGCCACATGTCGGTCGACCGCGTTCCAGCAAGTGTTGACCCGGGCATCGGCGAACCACGTATAGAACGGGGCACGGTCCGCGTTCAGGGCGCGGGTCGGTGCCACGTCCCAGTCGATCGCGCGGGCGGCCTGCATCCAGAAATCTTCGGGATCGGTCTGCCAGCCGGCGTAGACTTGCGCATATGACATGATCGTCCTCCCCCGGTTTTGTTACGCTCACGGGCAAGGCAGGGCAAGATTGGATGGCCTTGCGCATGGGAGAAAGGCCTGGGGCCAGTGCGCTCGCCGTTATAGCTCGGACCGATGTCCGATCATCGGCGCCCTCCGGAGTTTTCATGGCAAGTGGATCGGTTGGTTGTTGGAAACCGCCAGGGGATAGCGGCTCCCGCAAATATGATCGGTAGTGCAACCTATGAGCTGATTGCAGCCTTCGGACGCAATATATAGGCTAAATTCAGCGCATTTGCGACATGATTGGAAAGCGAACATCTTGCAACAAAATCAGGCAGGCATAGATTTAAGACACGAGACGACATTCCGCCGCCTCTTGATCATCAGAGGATGAAGATCATGGACAAGAAGCCGTCGAAACCCGCCCAGACTGCCCAGAGCAAGGGCCAGCCTGCGGCCGGCACCAAGGCCGCACCGCCGTCCGGCGCGAAACAAACGCCGCACAAGTAATCCCCGGATTGTGGCGTTTTGGGGTGGCACATCGTGCCGCCCCTTTTCTTAGCCGTAATGCGCCACCGGGGTCCCCGCCAGCGCCGACATGTTCAGCAGCCCCCGCGCGGTGATCGACGAGGTGACGATATGCGCCTTGTTGCCCATACCGACAAGGATCGGCCCGACCTCGAGCCCGTTCGCCTTGGCTTTGAGGACGTTGCGGACCGCGCTCGCGGCATCGGTGGACGCAAAGACCAGCACATTTGCCGCACCATCGAACCGGGCGTTCGGGAATATCCGTTCGCGCAGGGTGGGATCGAGTGCGGCATCGGCGTGCATTTCGCCCTCGTATTCGAAATCGCGCGGCTGGCTGTCAAGGATCGCCAAAGCCTCGCGCACCCGCCGCCCCGACGACGTATCGAGATTTCCAAACTGCGAATTGGAACAGAGCGCGATTTTCGGCGATATTGCGAACCGGCGCACGTGTCGCGCCGCGCCCAGCACGGTTTCGGCGATCTGCTGGCCGGTCGGCACCGCATGAACCTGGGTATCGGCGACGAACAGCGGGCCGTCTTCCAAGATCATCAGGCTCATTGCGGCGACGGGGTGCAGGCCATCGTTGCCCAGCACCTGCTGAATATAGTTAAGGTGCCAGTTGAACTGGCCGAAGGTGCCGCAGATCATGCTGTCGGCCTCGCCCCGATGTACCATCACCGCGCCGATGGCGGTGGTGTTGGTGCGCATGATCGCCTTGGCCAGATCAGGGGTGACGCCCTGGCGTTCCATGATCTGGTGATAGGTGCCCCAGTAGTCGCGATAACGGGGGTCGTCCTCGGGGTTGACGATCTCGAAATCGGTATTGGGGCGGATTTTAAGCCCGGCACGTTCGCAGCGATTGGCGATAACCTCGGGGCGGCCGATCAGGATCGGAACGTCGGTCATTTCCTCCATCATCGCCTGAGCGGCGCGCAGCACCCGTTCGTCTTCGCCCTCGGTAAAGACGATCCTGCGGCAGGCGGTTCCAGCAGCAGCGAATACGGTGCGCATGACAAGCGCAGACCGGAACACCGACCCGTCTAGCTTCTGCTTGTAGGCCTCCATATCTGTGACCGGGCGCAAGGCGACGCCGGTGTCCATCGCGGCCTTGGCGACGGCGCTGGCGATGACACCCATCAGACGCGGATCGAACGGTTTCGGAATCAGGTAATCGGGGCCGAACGTCAGCTGCTCGCCGCGATAGGCGGCGGCGGCCTCGGCGCTGGTCGTGGCACGTGCAAGGGCGGCGATACCGGCGATACAGGCCAGTTGCATCTCGTCATTGATCTCGGTCGCGCCGACGTCGAGGGCGCCGCGAAAGATGAACGGAAAACACAGCACGTTGTTGACCTGATTGGGATAATCGCTGCGCCCGGTGGCGATGATGGCGTCGGGGCTGACCGCGCGGGCCTCCTCGGGCGTGATTTCGGGGCTGGGGTTGGCGAGGGCGAAAATGATCGGGCGAGGGGTCATTTTGGCGACCATCTCGGGTTTCAGCACGCCGGGGCCGGAGAGGCCAAGAAACATGTCGGCCCCGGCGATCACGTCCGCGAGCGTGGCAGGCGTGGTGCCTTGGGCAAAGTCGGCCTTTTGCGGGGTCATGTCGGCCTCGCGCCCCGCAAAGACCAGCCCGTGCAGGTCGCAAAGCCAGACGTTTTCGCGCTTTACCCCCAGCTTGAGCAACATGTTCAGGCAGGCGATCCCGGCAGCGCCGCCGCCGGTGCTGACGATCTTGATGTCCGCAAAGGCCTTGCCGCTGACCTGCATCGCATTCGTGGCCGCCGCGCCGACGACGATGGCGGTGCCGTGCTGGTCGTCGTGAAATACCGGGATGTTCATCCGCTCGCGACAAATCTTTTCGACGATGAAACAGTCGGGGGCCTTGATGTCTTCGAGGTTGATCGCGCCGAAGGTCGGTTCGAGGGCGCAGACGATCTCGGCCAGTTTCACCGGGTCGGGTTCGTTCAATTCGATGTCGAAACAGTCGATATTGGCGAATTTCTTGAACAGAACGGCCTTGCCCTCCATCACCGGCTTGCTGGCCAGCGCGCCGATGTTGCCCAAGCCCAGAACGGCGGTGCCGTTGGTAACGACGCCGACGAGGTTGCCGCGCGTGGTATAGTCGCGGGCGGTGTCGGGGTTCGCCTTGATCGCAAGGCAGGCCTCGGCGACGCCGGGAGAATAGGCGCGGGCCAGATCGCGGCCATTGGCCAGCGGTTTGGTCGCCCGGATTTCCAGTTTGCCGGGCTTGGGGAACTGGTGATAGTCGAGCGCGGCCTGTTTCAGGCTGTCGTCCGGGGTGTCGGCCAAGGCTGGTCCCTCCGCTGCGGGGTGATAGTTTAATATTAAACTACTCTTCTTTCCGCAAGGAAACCCCACCGAAAGGTAAAACACTTTCAGGACAGTCTTGCAAATCCAATTGGCCGGGGCCAAGCATTGCAGCATGTCTGCAAGTCCCGAAATCCGCGCCGAAGTGCTGTTACCCACGACCGATCTGCGGGCGGATCTGGGTTTTTTCGGCAAGCTGCTGGGGATGCAGCTTGACTCGATCTATCCAGCGGATGATCCGCAGGTTGCGGTGTTCAGCGGCCACGGCCTGCGCCTGCGGCTGGATCAAGGGTTGCAGTCTGCGCCCGGCGCATTGCGCATCCTGACCGACGCGGCCTTTGCCGACGGCCAGCGCGATCTGACCGCACCCGGCGGCACCCGCGTCACTGTCGACGCCCTGAACCCGGCGCTCGTCCTGCCCCCGACCGACCACGCCTTTGTCGTGCGCCGTCTCGCCGATCAGGCACCCTGGGTGATCGGGCGGGCGGGGATGCATTACCGTGATCTGATCCCGACCCGGTTGGGCGGGTCGATCATCGCGTCGCATATCCGCATCCCCGATGGTGGCCCGGTGCCCGATATGGTGCATTTCCACCGCGTCGGGTTTCAGCTGATATTCTGTATCAAGGGCTGGGTCGATGTGGTGTACGAGGATCAGGGCGGGCCGCTGCGTTTGACCGCCGGAGATTGCTTCATCCAGCCGCCCGAAATCCGTCACCGGGTGCTGACGGCCAGCGACGGGATCGAGGTGATCGAGATCGGGGTGCCCGCCGCGCATGTCACCGAAATTGACCACATCATGCAACTCCCGACATCTGACCTTCGTACGGACCGGGAATGGCAGGGCCAGAAATTCGTGCATAATCTGGCGGCTGGGGCGCGCTATGAACATTTTCGCCTGCCCGGCTACGTCGCCCGCAATACGACTATTGCAACAAATACGCAAAATGTCGCCGGAGTCCAAGTCGTCCGCCGCGGTAACGGCGACCCTGTGTGGGCGGCCCATGACGCCGATATCCATTTCACATTCGTGATGGGTGGGACGATGACGCTGATGGGCGAGGGCAAGGACCCGTTTCGCCTGTCCGCCGGCGATGCCTTTGTCATCCCGCCCGGTTTACGGACCTGTTACGCCGACCCGAGCGACGACATCGAACTGCTTGAGGTCACGCTGCCAGGGCGGTTCAGGACGAGCCTTTGAGATCGTGGATTTCCTCTAACGCGGCGATCCGGCGCATCGCCTGTTCGTCGGTCAGGGAATCGTCGTATTCCTCGCCCGTCTGGTCGCACAAAACCTTGAGCCGCGCGCGCTGTTCGGCGTCCATCGGGCGGTCGGGGTCGCCTTCGGTCATCGCCTCGGTTTCCGGCAATGAAACCTTGATCGGAGCCATCATCTTTACATCCTCCAGTCGGGTTGAACATTAGAAACGCGCGGCGGGCGGGCGCGGTTCCCTTGCGCTTGGCCCTTGCATCGCCCAAAACTGCGGCACAGAGTTTTCCGAGCGAGAGTGAGGCTGCCCCATGTCCCCGCCGATGTCCCTGATCGACGCCGCCCGTGCCGTGCGCGAAAACGCCCATGCGCCCTATTCCAAATTCAAGGTCGGCGCGGCGATCCGGTCGGGATCGGGCGCGGTGTTCCTGGGCTGCAACGTCGAAAATGTGGCCTATCCCGAAGGCACCTGCGCCGAGGCGGGAGCGATCGCAGCAATGGTGGCGGCGGGCGAGACCGCGATTGCGGAAATCGCCGTCATCGCCGACAGTCCGAAACCGGTCAGCCCCTGTGGCGGCTGCCGCCAGAAACTGGCTGAATTCGCCGGGCCGGATGTGCGAGTGACGCTGTCGACGACAGACGGGTCGGTGGTGGAAACGACCGTGGGCGACCTGTTGCCCGGCGTGTTTGACAAAGACCACATGAGCCGGACCTGAGCCATGGACGCCCGCGCCATCATTGCCAAGGTCCGCAGCAAGAAAACCCCGACAGGTGCAGAATTGGCCTGGTTTGCCAAAGGCTTGGCGGATGGATTGGTCAGCGACGCGCAGGCCGGGGCCTTTGCCATGGCGGTGCTGCTGAACGGTCTTGGCACCAAGGCCCGCGTTGATCTGACCTTGGCGATGCGTGACAGCGGCGACGTTCTGGCGTGGGATTTGTCGGGGCCGGTGCTCGACAAACACTCGACCGGCGGGGTTGGTGATACGGTATCGCTGGTGCTGGCCCCGGCGCTCGCCGCCTGCGGGGTCTATGTGCCGATGATCTCGGGGCGGGGCCTGGGGCATACCGGCGGCACACTGGACAAGATCGAGTCGATCCCCGGTGTCGTCGCCCAGATCGACATCGCCCGTCTGCGTGCCATCACCGCCGAGGTCGGTTGCGCCATCGTCGGTGCGACAGGACGGATCGCGCCAGCTGACCGCCGCCTTTATGCGATCCGCGATGTCACCGCGACAGTGGAAAGCATTGACCTTATCACCGCGTCGATCCTGTCGAAAAAGCTGGCGGCGGGGCTGCAAGGTCTGGTGCTTGACGTCAAACTGGGGTC
The DNA here is from genome assembly GCA_038251315.1 of Rhodobacterales bacterium. GTDB lineage: Bacteria > Pseudomonadota > Alphaproteobacteria > Rhodobacterales > Rhodobacteraceae > JBBKXP01. The sequence continues at coordinate 12,802 of JBBSBK010000005.1, forward strand.
GGGCGCGTTCATGAAAACCGCCGCCGACGCGCGGGCGCTGGCGCGCTCGCTGGTCGATACCGCCAACGGTGCGGGTTGCCCGACGGCGGCGCTCATCACCGATATGGATCAGCCGCTGGCGCCGACCCTTGGCAACGCGCTCGAAGTGGCGACCGCGATGGAGGTGCTCGCGGGCAACCGGGCCGCCGCACCACGACTGCACGATCTGACGGTGGCGCTGGGGGCAGAACTGCTGACCCTGGCGGGGATCGACGCCGGCGCCGGCAAGATCGAACAGGCCATCGCGTCGGGGCAGGCGATGGACCGTTTCGCCCGGATGATCGCGGCACTCGGCGGGCCGCCCGACATGGCCGATGACTGGCACACGCATTTGCCCAAGGCGCCCGTTGTGGGCGAGGTTCCCGCCCCCGAAAGCGGCCATATCAGCGCGATCAACGGCGAGGCGCTGGGCCTTGCCGTTGTCGGCATGGGTGGCGGGCGGCGGGTCGAGACCGACCGGATCGACCCGGGCGTGGGCCTGGAACAAGTCGTCACGCTGGGCGCTCAGGTCAATCGCGGCGATCCGCTTTGCGTGCTGCACGCCCGTGACGAGGATAGCGCCGAAGCGACGGCGCGGGCGGTTCTGGCTGCCATCACGATCGGCGCAGCCCCTGACGTGCAGCCCCTGATCCGCGACACGGTCGCCTGATGCCGCGCGCGTTCCTGATCGTCATCGATTCGGTCGGGATCGGCGGTGCGCCGGATGCCGGGACGTTTTTCAATGGCACGGTGCCGGATACCGGGTCGAACACGGTAGGCCACATCGCGGTCGCCTGTGCTGCGGGTCGGGCCGAGCAGGGTCGCAGCGGACCATTGGCGGTGCCGACACTCGAGGCATTGGGCCTTGGTGCGGCGATAAGGCTGGCGTCGGGGCTGGAAACATCGCTGAATGGCATGCCCACCGGCGCTTGGGGGGCGGCGACCGAGGTGTCGCGGGGCAAGGATACACCGTCGGGTCATTGGGAACTGGCCGGGGTTCCGGTGCCGTGGGAATGGCACGTCTTTCCCGATCTGCCGCAGGCTTTTCCCGATGACCTGATCGTCCAGATTTGCGAACAGGCAGGGACCGGCGGGACGCTTTGCAACCGGCATGCATCGGGGACGCAGGTGATTACGGACCAAGGCGCGCGGCATCTGAAAACCGGCTGGCCGATCTGTTATACTTCGGCGGATTCGGTGTTGCAGATCGCGGCGCACGAGGAATCGTTCGGGCTGGATCGGCTGTTGAAGCTCTGCGCCGACCTCGCGCCGACCCTGCACGCGATGAAGGTGGGCCGGGTCATCGCGCGGCCTTTCGCCGGCTCGGTCGAGGCCGGGTTTGCCCGCACCGCAAACCGCCACGACTATGCCATCGCGCCACCTGGGCCGACCTTGTGCGATTGGGTCCACGGCGCGGGACATGCTGTGCATGCCATTGGAAAGATTGGTGATATCTTCTCGATGCGCGGTATCGACGAGGTCCGCAAGGGGCGCGATCCGGAACTGATGGAGCATCTGAACGATCTGATCGATGCGGCAGGAGATGGGGCGCTGATCTTTGCCAATTTTGTCGAATTCGACAGCGAATTCGGGCATCGCCGCGACGTGTCCGGCTATGCCCGGCATCTGGAGTGGTTCAGCGTCGAACTATCCGCGGTCCTGCCACGCCTGCGGTCCGACGATCTGCTGATCGTCACCGCCGATCATGGCAACGATCCGACCTGGATCGGGACCGATCACACCCGCGAACGGGTCCCGGTGCTCGTCTACGGGATCGGGGCGCGAGAGTTGGGGCAGGTGGCGTTTACCGACGTCGGGGCGTCAGTCGCGGCGTGGCTTGGCGTGCCGTCGCAAGGCACCGGAAGGAGTTTTCTGTGAGCTTTCGCGCCATGCCCAAGGTCGAATTGCATCTGCACCTCGAAGGCGGCGCACCACCCGCGTTCATCGCCGGGCTGGCGCGGGAAAAGCATATCGATATCAGTGGGATATTCGATGAGCGGGGCGGCTACGTCTATCGCGACTTCGACCATTTTCTGAAGGTTTACGAGGCTGCCTGCACCACCCTGACCGGGCCGGAGGAGTTTCGTCGCCTGACCCTTGCCGTACTTGAGGACTCGGCGCGCAACGGTGTCGTCTACTCGGAAACCTTCCTGTCGCCGGATTTCTGCGGCGGCGGCGATCTGTCCGCTTGGCGTGAATACCTCGCGGCGATCAAGGATGCGGCGGACGAGGCCGAGCGCACGATGGGCATCACCCTGCGCGGCATTGTCACCTGTATCCGCCACCACGGCCCCGATCAGGCCAGATCGGCGGCCCGATGCGCAGTCGAGACCCAAGGGGATTTCATCACCGGCTTTGGTATGGGCGGCGCGGAAATGCAGGGGCGGCCTGGTGATTTCGCCTATGCCTTTGATATGGCTCGCGAAGCCGGACTGCGCCTGACCTGCCATGCGGGGGAATGGGGCGGGCCGGACATGGTGGCCGACACGCTCCGCGATCTGCGCGTCGAACGGATCGGACACGGGATCAACGCCCATACTGACCTCGCGCTGGTCGATCGGATCGCCGAACAGGGCATCGTCTTCGAGGTCTGTCCGGGGTCCAACGTGTTCCTGAACGCGGTGCCGTCGTGGGAGGCGCACCCGATCCGCATGTTGCGGGATCGCGGCGTCAAGGTGACCGTATCCACCGATGACCCGCCGTTCTTTGGCACCACCATGACGCGAGAATTCGACATGCTGGCGCGGACGTTCGATTGGGACAATGCCGATTTCAAGGTGCTGAACGCCACCGCCCTTGACGCGGCGTTCTGCGACGCCGACACCCGTGCGCGGATCGCCAAAAAGCTGGAGCAATCATGACCGACGATGGCCACCTGACCCATGTGACGCACCCGCTCGTGCAGCACAAACTGACCCTGATGCGCAAGAAGGAGACCGAAACGGCCAAGTTTCGCCAGTTGCTTCGCGAGATTTCGCAATTGCTGGCTTACGAGGTAACCCGCGACCTGCCGATGACGACGCGGCGGATCGAAACGCCTCTGGAGGTGATGGACAGTCCGGTGATCGACGGCAAGAAGCTTGCGCTGATCAGTATTCTGCGGGCGGGCAACGGGTTGCTCGACGGTATCCTGGAACTGATCCCGGCGGCGCGGGTCGGGTTCGTCGGGCTTTACCGCGATGAAAAGACGCTGCAGCCGGTGCAGTACTATTTCAAGGTTCCGACCGAACTGGCGGACCGTCTGGTGATCGCCGTCGATCCGATGCTGGCGACTGGCAATTCATCGGTCGCGGCTGTCGATCTGCTGAAAAAAGCCGGGGCGACGAACATCCGGTTCATGTGCCTGCTGGCAGCGCCCGAGGGGATCGCGCGGATGAAGGCGGCGCATCCCGATGTGCCCATCGTCACAGCGGCGGTAGACAGTCACCTGAATGAACAAGGATATATTGTGCCTGGACTAGGGGATGCAGGTGATCGGATGTTCGGCACCAAATAAGGGATAAACGGCTTTACAAAATAGGCGGTGTTTGGCATCTTCCCACAAGATTTAGTGGGGGCACCGATGGTCAGATTGCGTTTTGTGGCTGTAACCGTCGTGGCGATGGCCGTGGATCTGATCGGAGGCGCGGCCTTTGCCCAATCGGGCGCGGTGCCCAGAGAGTTCCCGCCTGCCAGTTACATCGCGGCGCAATATGTCGACAGCAATGGCTGCGTTTTCGTCCGGGCGGGGATCGCCGGGCAGGTGAACTGGGTACCACGGGTGACGCGGGAACGGGTGCCGCTCTGCGGGTTCCAGCCATCGCAAGTTGCCCGAAATGAGACCCCGGCGCCGCCGCGTGCCCCGGCGTCGGCCCCGGTCATCCAGATTCCAACGACCTCTGCGCCCGCTTCCGCCCCTGTGCAAACTCCTGCCGTTGCCCCACGCCCGGCGTCTGTCGCGCGCCGTGAAGCGCCCCCTGCGGTCGTCACACCGCGGATCCAGACCGAAGTAAGCCCGGCACCGCGCCTGCCGCAAGCCGCCCTACGACAGGCCCCGGCCGCGCGAATGATGACCCGCGCCGAAATCTGTCAGGGCCGCACCGGAGTCCTGCCCGGATATGTCAGCGCCCGAACCCGCCAACCGATCGACTGCGGTGGTGGTGGCGTGACCATCGCTACCGCGACCGCGCCGGCCATGGGGCGACAGATGACTTACGCAGAAATCTGCGCCGATGCGTTGGCGTCGGGCCGTCGCTACGTCAACGGGCGCAGCGGGATGGAGGTGCGCTGTGGTCCCCAAAGCCAGCCGATCGGCAATTACCGGGTGACGTCGGTCAGCGGGCTGACGCCTGTGGCACCGGCCCCGGTCAGCGCCGCGGCCAGTCCCTACGGTGCAGGCACCCGTTTGGCCGTTGCGCCGCTGGTCCTGATCTCGGTGTCTGTTGCGCAGGCCCGCCGGACGGGGCCGGAGGTTGCCGCCTCCGTCGTCGGCAGCTGTGCGGCGGCGCAGTACAGCCGCTATCCGGTCCGTTGCGGCCCGCAGACCCAATCGCCCTCGGGGATGTCCGACACGCTTGCGACGCAGACCCCAACGCCGCGCTACCGCGCCCCGCAACGCCATGGCCTGTTCCAGAAACCGCCGCCGTATTCGAACCCCCCGCTGGGCACGCCTGATCCGGTGCGACCGCCGGCGGGCTATGTCGCGGTCTGGGACGATGGTCGGCTGAACCCGCGACGCGGCCTGAATTACAAGTTACCTTAACCGCTGCAGATGCCCTGCAGGCTGATCCAGGCGCTGTCGCGCAGGATCGGATCGGTCGGGCGTCCTGCCATCGGATCGGTTTCGATCAGCGGCAGGGTCGTTTCGCCGGTCGGATCCAGCGCATAGGCATAGGGCGTCGACGGAATGCCCGCGGCGGCAAAGGCCGCGATCAGGGTGTCGGTCGCCGGGCCAGGTTCAATCGTTCGCAGGGCGACATCGGCATAGCTGGCAAGAACGTCGGGCGGCAGATCGCCGGTGGTCAGCAGACGCATGGTGGTCGGCAGTCCGGCATGGTCCAGCAGCGGTTCCAGCGGATCACGCCCCTGCATCGCCGTCGTCGCCGCCAGCACCATGCCAGCCACCACGGCCGGGTCTTGCGGACTTTCCACCATCGCGCGGCCCAGTACGACGATCCGCCCGGGCAGCACTAGCGGCGCGGCCAGTTCGCCGGGCACAACGACGATCTGCCCCGGCGCATCCGCCCCAAGCACCCGCGTCTTCAACCGGTCAAGCGCTTGCACACCCAGCGGACTGCGGCAGGTCGGCCCGGTCAGACGCTGGATATGGCCCAGCAGGGTCGCACCGATCTCAGACCGTTTCGCCATCGGGACGACCAGCAGGGTCTGCCGAGTCAAGGCGCCGGGCAGCCAGATCAGCGCGGCGCCGATTACTGCTCCCAGAATCGCCGCGACCCCGACATTGCGCAGCCGCCCCGGTTTGGCGCGTCCACGGGCGATGTGGCGGCGGACCTTTTCGATCGCATCGATCATCAGATCGTCTTCGATTTCGAGCGTTTCGACGGCTTCGCGGTCGGGGGCATAAAGCGCCGGCCGAGTGCCCTCGTTCAATCGCTCGACGGCGGGCAGCGACCAGTGGGTGATCGGCCGCCCAACGCCGTCGGACATGACCAATGTCGCATCGCCGAACGACACCACGACATCGCGCCTTTGCGCATCGGCCCCGGCACGCCACAGCCCGCCGCTTTCCAGCCGTTGATATTCCTTGAGTGCGGTCATGCCGTTGCCTGTCACCCCCTTGGCGGGTTTGCGCCGAGGATACGGCAGCCGTTCCAAAATTGACAGTGCGCATCGCGGCTGCCAAATCGTGTGGCAGTTGGCTGACGCGGTCGGATGAAATGCACAATATCCACTTGACGGGCTTGCATTTCGTGCCATCTGCTGAAAATGAATGAATGTTCATTTTCAGCGCCGGACCGCATGCAGCACGTCGTACACGATACCCATGACGCCACAGACCCACGCGCCGATGAAATTCTGGCGCGGGTGCGCGATGTGTTTGTCGAAAAGGGATTCGACGGGGCCTCGATGCAGGTGCTGGCCAAGGCGGCGGGAATGAGTGCGGGAAATTTCTACCGCTACTTTCCATCCAAGGCGGCGATCATCGCCGCCCTGATCGCGCGCGATATGCAAGAAGTTCATCAGGATTTCGTTGCGCTGGGTCAGTCCGAGAATCCGCTCGCCCGGTTGCGCGAGTTGCTGGCGGATCGGATCAGCGACCAGTTCCACGGTACCGACGCCCGGCTCTGGGCCGAGATCGAGGCGGTAGCGGCCCGCGACAGCGAGATCGGCCAGATCAGCAAGGCAATGCAGTCGGAAATTCACAGCCAGATCATCCGCATTTTCAGTCTGATTTCCGGCCTGCCCGAACCCGTTGCGCGGATCCGGCTGGCCGCCCATGCCGATGCATTAATGGTGCTGGTCAAGGGCGCGTCGATCCGGACCTGTCACCCCTCCGACGCCGATGTTCAGGGGGCCACCGATCCGATGGCCTTTCAGGACGTCATCATGCGCCTGATCGACAGCCTTCTTGCCGAAGTCGTGGCGTTGTCGACCGACGATGTCCCCATGCGAAAGACCGCCCGATGAAAACCATCCTCGTGTTCGTTCTGGCCGCTGTTCTGGCGGCGCCGGTTCTGGCCCAAGATACCGCGCCTGCTGCCCCCGCGCCGGTCGTCCTGCCGGCTATTTCGGTCGCGACTGTGGTCGCAGCACCGATTGCCGACCGGATCTTCGCCTCGGGTCTGATCGGCCCGGTCGAGGAAATTGTGGTGCAACCGCAGATCGAGGGACAGGCTATCGAGGCCCTGCTGGCCGATATCGGCGACCGCGTCGATCAGGGCCAAGTGCTGGCACAACTGTCCCGAACGTCGCTACTGCTGCGTCAGACCCAGCTCGAGGCGTCGGGCGCATCGGCGCAGGCGGCGCTGGCGCAGGGGCAGGCGCAACTGGTCGAAACCCGCGCCTCGGCGGACGAATCGGTACGGGTGCGTGACCGCACGGCGTCGTTGCGTGAAAACGGGGCCGTCAGTCAGGCGGCGCTGGATCAGGCCACATCGGCGGCGACATCGGCGCTGGCCCGCGTCACCGCCGCCGAACAGGGCGTGCAGGCCGCTGAGGCCCAGATTGCGCTAAGCGTGGCACAGTCCGCCGATGTCGATCTGTCGCTGGCCCGCACGGCCGTCAGGGCCCCGGTCGCGGGTGAGATCACGACCCGTAACGCTTCCGTCGGGGCAATCGCCACCGCTGGCGGGCCGTCGATGTTCGTCATCATCCGCGACGGTTTGCTCGAATTGCGCGCCGACGTTGCCGAACGCGATGTGCTGCGTCTGGCGGTCGGCCAGAAGGTCAGCCTGCGCGTCGTTGGGCGCGACGAACCTCTGACGGGCGAGGTGCGCCTTGTCGAGCCGACCGTCGATACCGTTACCCGGCTGGGCCGGGTGCGGATTGCGCTGGACGACCCCGGCCTCGTGCGGTCGGGTATGTTCGCCGAGGCCGAGATTCTGGCCGCTGCCCGCGAAGGCCTGACTGTGCCCGTTGCAGCAGTGCAGCTTGGCGCGTCTGGCGCGACGGTGCTGCGTGTCGATGCCGATGGTCTGTTGACCCGCGTCCCTGTGACGACTGGTATCCGCGATCGGGGCACCATCGAAATCCTGACCGGGCTGGCGGCGAACGACAGGATCGTATCGCGCGCCGGGGCTTTCGTGCGGGAAGGCGAGCGGATCAATCCGGTCGCCGACACTGCCGCAGATATGTCGAACTAGAGGTCTGACGCCATGAACTTTTCCGCTTGGTCGATCCGCAATCCAGTCGCCCCGATCCTTGCCTTTGTGCTGCTGATGGTGGTCGGCTGGAACGCCTTCAACAACCTGCCCGTCACCCGATTTCCAAATATCGACGTGCCGCTGGTCGCGATTACCGTCGTGCAGCCCGGTGCCGCGCCGGCCGAACTGGAAACCCAGGTCACGCGCGTGGTCGAGGATGCTGTTGCAGGGATCAACGGGGTCAAGAATATCCAGTCGACGATTTCTGACGGGGTATCGACCTCGGTCGTCGAATTCCGCATGGAGGTGCCCACCGACAAGGCGGTGCAGGACGTCAAAGATGCCGTCGATCAGGCCATCGGCGATCTGCCTGCCGACGTCGACACCCCCGTGGTGACCAAAATCGACGTCGAGGGGCAGGCGATCATGACCTTTGGCGTCGCCGCCCCAAATCTGACCATCGAAGAACTGTCGTGGTTCGTGGACGACGTCATCAATCGGGGCCTGCAAGGGCAGGCGGGCATTGGCCGGATCGACCGTTACGGTGGTGCCGACCGTGAAATCCGGGTCGAACTTGATCCGGTCAAGCTGGACAGTTTCGGCATCACTGCCGCCGCAGTCAGCCAGCAAATCCGCGCCACCAATGCCGATCTGGGCGCTGGCCGGTCCGAAGTGGGCAATGGCGAACAGGCGATCCGCGTCTTGGGCGATGCGACGACGGCGGCGACGTTGGCCGACGTCACGCTGTCGCTGCCCGGCGGGCGCTTTGTGCGCGTCGGTGATCTGGGGTCGGTCGTGGATTCCTATGAGGAACCGCGCTCGTTTTCGAAATTTAACGGCGATCAGGTGGTGACGTTCGCCGTATTCCGCGCCAAAGGTGCGTCCGAGGTGTCGGTTGCCGATACCGTCAATGCGACATTGATCGACATCCGCGCCGCCCATCCCGATGTGCAGATCACGCCGGTGGACGACACCGTCTATTACACCCTCGGCAACTACGAATCCGCCATGGCCACGTTGGTCGAAGGCGCACTGCTGGCGGTGCTGGTCGTCTTGTTGTTCTTGCGCAACTGGCGGGCGACTCTGATCGCAGGCGTGGCCCTGCCGCTGTCGATGGTTCCGACATTCTGGGTGATGGACATGCTGGGGTTTTCGCTGAACCTCGTCAGTCTTCTGGCGATGACGCTGGCCACCGGCATTCTGGTGGACGATGCCATCGTCGAAGTGGAGAATATATCCCGACACATAAAAATGGGCAAAACCCCCTACCGCGCCGCGATCGAAGCGGCGGATGAGATCGGGCTGGCCGTTATCGCGACGACGTTCACAATCGTTGCGGTCTTTGTGCCGGTGTCGTTCATGCCGGGGATTCCGGGGCAGTATTTCCGCCAGTTCGGGATGACCGTCGCCATTGCCGTGCTCTTTTCCCTGCTGGTCGCCCGCCTGATTACCCCGCTCATGGCCGCCTACATGATGCGCCCCAAGGACGGTGCGTCGCACGAAGGCGGCGATGGTTTCGTCATGCGTGGCTATCTGTGGATCGTGCGCACGACGATGCGCGTGCGCTATCTGACCCTTCTTGGAGCAATCGGCCTGTTTGCCATGTCGATGTATTTCATGCTGCAGATCCCCGGCAGTTTCATCCCGCCCGAAGATGTCAGCCGGGTTTCGATTTCAGTTGAATTACCGCCGGGGTCGACCCTTGCATCGACCGATGACACGACCCGCGCGCTGCGGGCGGAGATTCTGGGTATCGACGGCGTCAAGGACGTGTTCGTGCTGGGTGGCAGTTCGCCCACCGGGACCCGCGACATTCGTCGGGCGACGTTTACCGTATTGCTGGACAAACTGGATTCCTCGCTTGAACTCAAGCTGTCGGAACTGGCGCAACAGATACCATTGATCGGCCCCTATATGCCGGTGATTCCGTCGCATGGCCGGGAAATCCCCCAAAGCACCATCGAGTCGCAGATTTTTGCCGCCATCGCCGTGGTGCCTGACGTCCGCGCATTCAAGTTGAATGACCGTGGCCAGCGCGACATCACCTATTCGATCCTGTCGGCGGACGAGACGGCATTGAACACCGCGGTTGCCCAGCTTGAAGCCGCGTTAAGCGGTGATCCCCTGCTGGCCAACGTCGCCACCGAAGGGGCGCTGCCCCGCCCGGAAATTCAAATCATCCCACGGCTGGAAGAGGCGGCACGCCTGTCCGTCACAACCCGCCAGATCGCCGAGACGATGCGCGTTGCAACGATCGGCGACTATGACGCAGCGCTGGCCAAGGTGTCTGTCGGTGATCGCCAAATTCCCGTCCGCGTCCAGCTCGACCCTGCCGTACGCGACGACGTGGCCCGCATTGCGGCGCTGAAAATCGTTACCGGCAGCGGTGCTGTCGTGCCGCTAAGTGCTGTCGCCGACATTCGCGTCGGTGATGGCCCCAGCGTCATCAACCGCCTGAACCGTCAGCGGATTGCGACAATCGGGGCCAATCTGCCCGAAGGTGTCGCGTTGGGCACCGCCACGGCGCGGTTTAATGAAATCATCGCCGGCGTCAATCTGCCCGAGGGGGTCAGCGTTGCCACGTCCGGTGATGCCGAGGTGCAGGGCGAGTTGCTGACGGCTTTTGGCAACGCCATGTTGCTGGGTCTGTTGCTGGTGCTGACCGTGCTGATCCTGCTGTTCAAATCGGTGATCCAGCCGTTCACCATCCTGTTTTCGCTGCCGCTTGCCATCGGCGGTGTGGCGGCGGCGCTGATCCTGACCAATTCGGCGATTTCGATGCCGGTGCTGATCGGCATTCTGATGTTGATGGGGATCGTGACCAAGAACGCTATCCTGTTGGTCGATTTCGCGATTGAAATGCAACGTGCGGGCATGGGCCGGGTTGAAGCGATGATCGAGGCTGGGCATAAGCGCGCGCGCCCCATCGTCATGACGTCCATTGCAATGTCGGCGGGCATGTTGCCATCGGCGCTGGGCGTGGGCGAGGGCGGATCGTTTCGCGCCCCGATGGCGACAGCCGTGATCGGTGGCATCATCGTTTCGACCGTGCTGTCGCTGGTCGTGGTGCCATCGTTCTATTTGATCATGGACGATCTGAGCAAGGTGCTGGCGTGGGTCTTCAGCCGCTTTGTCGGCAAGAAAGAGGACGAACCGATTGCGCCGGACGCCTTTGCACTGGACGCCGCCATCGCCGATCTGCGTGGCGATGTGGACGCGTTGCAAGCCAGAGACCGACGTGCCAGGCGCGAGGATCAGCCGGTCATCCCGCTGATGAAGCCGGTTCAGGCGGCCGAATAGCTACATTGTCCTGGCCAGTGCGCGCAATTCGAATTTCTGGATTTTCCCCGTCGATGTTTTGGGCAGTTCCTGAAACACGATCTGCTTGGGCGTCTTGAACCCGGCCAGACGGGCCCGCACAAAGGCGATCAGTTCGGCGGCGTCGGCCGCCGCGCCGTCTTTCAGTTCGACAAAGGCGCACGGCACTTCGCCCCATGTATCGTCAGGTTTGGCCACGACAGCGCACAGGCTGACGGCGGGGTGGTGCATCAGCGCCCCCTCCACCTCGACCGAGCTGATGTTTTCGCCGCCCGAAATGATGATGTCCTTGGACCGATCTGCGATCTGCATGTGTCCGTCAGGGTGCTGCACGGCAAGGTCTTCGGAATGGAACCAGCCGCCTGCGAAGGCCGTGGCTGTCGCGTCGGGGTTGCGGTAATAGCCCTTCATCACCGCATTGCCACGCATCACGATCTCGCCCTGCGTGGTGCCGTCATGCGGCACCTGTTGCAGGTTCGGGTCCAGCACCGTCACGGCCTCCATCATCGGAAAGGCGACCCCCTGGCGTGCGGCAATGGCGGCCTGTTTGTCGCCGGGCAAAGCATCCCACGCGTCGTCCCACAGGCATTCGGTGACATGGCCGTAGGTTTCGGTCAGCCCGTAAACCTGTGTCACGTTGAACCCCAGCTTTTCAATGGCGGCGAGCGTCGCGGCAGCGGGCGGCGCCCCGGCGGTAAAGGTCTGCACGGTATGGTCAAAGGGGCGGCGGTCGGCGTCCTTGGCGTTGACGATCATGTTCAGCACGATGGGGGCACCGCCGAAATGGGTCGCGCCCTCGTCCGCAATCGCGTCATAGATCGCCCGCGCCGTGACGTCGCGGCAGCAGATCATCGTGCCGCCCAGCAATGGCAGCATCCACGCGTGGTTCCAGCCGTTGCAATGAAACAGCGGCACGACCGTCAGGTAGCGGGGCCGCAGCGTCATCTGCCAACTGACCGGCGTGCCCATCGTCATCAGATACGCACCGCGATGGTGGTAGACGACTCCCTTGGGCCGCCCGGTGGTGCCCGATGTGTAATTGAGCGCAAGGCTTTCCCATTCGTCCTGCGGCATGATCCAAGGGATTTGCGCGTCGCCGGTTTGCAGGAAATCCTCGTAGATCAGGTGCTGCCCGCTAGGGACATGGCCCGCATGTTCGTCGGGCGCCTCGATCAGCAACGGTTTGTGACCGGTCATCGCGGCTACCGCGGCTTCGGCCAACGGCAGGAACTGGCTGTCGCAGATCACCGCGCGGGCCTGACCGTGGTCGAAGATATAGGCGACCGTGTCGGTATCCAGCCGCGTGTTGATCGTATTCAGGACCGCGCCGCAGGCGGGGATGGCGAACGATGCCTCGGCGTGGGCGGGAATGTTGGGCAGCAGGGTCGCCACCACGTCGCCGGGAGCGATACCTGCACGGGTCAGTGCATTGGCCAGTTGCGACACGCGGGCGTGGTAGTGCGCATAGGTGCGCCGGGTCGGGCCATAGACCAACGCCTCGGTGTTCGGGAACACGCGGGCGGCGCGGGCAAGGTGGGACAGCGGCGTTAACGGCACATAGTTTGCGGCGCATTTGTCCAGCCCGGTTTCGTCAGCCATCCAGCCCATTGCCGTCCTCCCGCAATCGCGCCAGACATGGCGCGACGTCTGTTGCACTATCACCCCAAGCAACGGGAAAGGGCAATTCCTTTGCAAGCCGCGACCAATCAGCCGGGGATGGCCGCCGTGGCCGTGCTGGGGGGCATGTTCACGTTGGGGCTGACTGACAATTTCGTGCCGTTCGTGTCGGTCGAGGGGAGTCTGGGGCAGTTTCATATCGTGCGTTCGCTGATGGCGCTTGTCCTGCTGTGGCTGGCGGCGGCGGTCTGGGGTGGGTCGCTGTGGCCAAGGCAGGTTGGCCGGGTCATGGCCCGCAATCTGTTCAGCGCCGGGGCGATCATGATCTATTTCGGCTGTCTGGCACTGATGCCCATCGGGATCGTGGTCGCGGGGTTATATACCGCGCCAATCTTTGTGCTGGTCATCCGCGGGCTGGTGCAACGCCAGCGCATCGGGCCGTGGCGGGTGTTGGCGGCACTGGTCGGGTTCGCGGGCACGCTGCTGGTGATCCAGCCCGATCCGGCCGCCCCCGATCCGCTGATGTTCCTGCCGGTGCTGGCGGGGCTGCTGTATGCGATCGGGGCCGTCGCCACGCGGGCGTGGTGCGAGGGCGAGGAGACGGCGGCGATTTCGGCGGGGTTTTTCGTGATGTTGGTGGCAATGGGATTGGTGGCTGTTGTCGCGCTGGACTGGATCGGCGTCACTGCGCCCGAGGGTGCGGCAGGCTTTCCTTTGCGGACATGGACCCCCCTGACGTGGGAGCGCACGGGATGGATCGGGGTGCAAGCGGTGGGTGGGCTGGTCGGCAATTTCCTGATCTTTCGCGGCTATCAGTGGGGCGAGGCCAGTCGGGTCGCGATCTTTGAATACTCGCTGCTCATCTTCGCATCGCTGTGGGCCTTGGTCATCTGGGGGCAGGGGTTGAACGCCGTGGCGAGCCTTGGGATGGGTCTGATTATCGCATCCGGGGCGGTCATTGCCCTGCGATCGGACACAGCATGACGATGCCCGAAAGGAACAGGCCCGGTATCGCTGCGGTGGCTGTGCTGGGGGCGATGACCCTGTTCGGGCTGATCGACAATTTCATGCGGTTGGCGGCCCAGACCGGAGGGCTGTGGCAGTTTCATTTTCTGCGTTCGGTCGTCGCATTGGCCCTGTTGGTGGTCGTCGCGCGGGTTACGGGGGCGTCGTTGCGCCCGTACCGTCCGCGATCCGTGCTGGGCCGGTCGTGCCTGAACGGATCGGCGATGGTGATCTATTTCGGCTGTCTGGGTCTGATGCCGATTGCGCAGGTGGTCGCGGGGCTGTTCACCGCGCCGCTGTGGGTCGTCCTGTTTTCGGTCGCGTTCTTTGGCGAAAAGGTCGGCCCGCGCCGGATTTTCGCTGTTCTGCTCGGGTTCGCGGGCATTGTGCTGGTGCTACGCCCGGACGCCGGCGAGTTCAGCGTCTTGAGCGTCGTGCCAGTGCTGGCAGGGGCGCTCTATGCGCTGGGCAACATCGCCACCCGGCGCTGGTGCGGCGGCGAGGGGACGCTGACGCTGCTGGGCGGGTTTTTCGGCATGATGATGGTGTTCGGGGCCTTGGGCGTGGGTGTATTGGCGCTGTTTCCGCAGCCCGTACCTGACGGGGCGGATGGATTCATTGTGCGCGGCTGGGTTGCACCGGTGGGTATCTATGGCGTCATGATCGTCGTGCAGGGCGTCGGGTCGCTGATCGGCGTTGGCCTGTCGATCCGGGCCTATCAACTGGCCGATGCAACATTCGTGGCCGTGTTCGAAAACACGCTGCTGCTGTTTGCGACGATCTGGGCAGTGGTGCTGTGGGGCGAGGTGCCGGATGCGCTGGCCTTGCTGGGCTTGGCGATGATCGCCGGGGCGGGGGTCATTATCGCGCTGCGGTCGGACGCGCCGCAGGGCGTTCTGGCGGTGACGTTGCCGGAATGATCATCTCGCGCGCCCGCAACTACATCTTTGTCCATATCCCCAAGACCGGGGGCACGGCGATGGCGCTGGCGCTTGAGGCCCGCGCCGCGGCTGACGATATCCTGATCGGCGACACGCCCAAGGCGGTGCGGCGGCGCGGGCGGTTGAATGGGCTGACCCCGACAGGACGGTTGTGGAAACATTCCACGCTGGCCGATATCGATGGGGTGGTGGGGCGCGATGAACTGGCGGGCATGTTCACCTTTACCCTTGTGCGCAACCCGTGGGACCGCATGGTCAGCTATTATCATTGGCTACGCGGGCAGGGGTTCGATCATCCGGCGGTAGCGCTGGCTAAACGGCTGGATTTCGCCGGGTTCGTCATGGACCCTGCAACGGCGCAGAGTTTCGTGCGCCATCCGTTTGCCAGCTATCTGACGGATGCCGCTGGCGTCGAACGGGCGGGAGCCTATGTGCGGTTGGAACATCTGGAGGCCGATCTGGCCCCGGTTACCGCCCATCTGGGGTTTGCGGTTGTGATGCCGGTGGTCAATACGTCGGGGCGGGTGCGGAATTGGCGCGGGTATTATACGGACGCGACGGCGGCACAGGTCGGCTTGATCTGTGCGGCGGATATCGCGCGGTTCGGGTATGGTTTCGACGGCAGGTAGGGGGCGCTGCCCCCGTCGCTGTGCGACTCCCCCGGAGTTATTATTGCAAAGTGAATGAAAGACAGGGGCGCGACCGCGTGGCCGCGCCCCGTTTTGTCAGGCTGCTTTCTGGGCGGCAAAACGCGTGTAGAACGATTGTCCTTTGCCGGCCATCTCGCGCAATAGGTCCGGCGCGGCAAAGCGGGGGCCGTAGGTTTTCGCCAACTCGTCGCAGCGGGCGGCGGCGAATGGCGCGCCCAGAATGTCAAGCCAACTGAACGGCCCGCCCGACCAAGGCGCAAAGCCCCAGCCAAGGATCGCGCCAACGTCACCTTCGCGGATGTCCTCGAGTACGCCGTCTTCCAAAGCGCGAACGGCTTCGAGGACTTGGGAAAACATCAGCCGGTGCTGCACATCGGTCAGGCTGGGTTGTTCGTCGGCGCGGGGATATTTCAATGCCAGACCATCCCACAGCCCAAGGCGTTTACCTTTGTCGTCGTAGTCGTAAAACCCGGCGTTGGCTTTGCGCCCCAGACGCCCCTCGTCGGCCATCCAGAACAACAACGGATCGGCGGCGGCGTCGTAGGCATCGCCCATTGCCGCCTTGGTTGCCTTGGCGATCTTGACCCCGAGGTCGATGCTGGTTTCGTCGGTCAGTTGCAACGGGCCGAGGGGAAACCCGAGCAATGTCGCCGCGTGTTCGATCAGAGCGGGCGCCACACCTTCGGCGACCATGCGGATGCCCTCGTTCAGGTAGGGGATGATGCAGCGATTAGCGTAAAAGAACCGCGCGTCGTTGACGACAATCGGCGTCTTTTTGATCTGGCGGACGAAATCGAGCGCCTTGGCGACGGCGGGGTCGCCGGTTTTCGCCCCCTTGATGATTTCCACCAGCAGCATCTTGTCGACGGGGCTGAAAAAGTGGATGCCGATGAATTTTTCGGGATCGTTGCTGGCCTTGGCCAATTCGGTGATCGGCAGGGTCGAGGTGTTGGTGGCGAATATGCAGTCGGGGCCTGTGACCGCCTGCACTTTGGCCGTCACATCGGCTTTGACTCCGACGTCTTCGAATACCGCCTCGACGATCAGGTCGCAGTCTTTCAGCGCGGCGTAATCGGTCGTCGCGTTTATGAGGGCCAGCGTGGCGGCCTTGGTTTCTTCGCTGCCCTTTTTGCGGGCAATCCCCTTGTCGAGATAGGCGGTGGTGTAGGCCTTGCCCTTGTCCGCTGCATCCTGTTTCGCGTCGATCAGAACGACCTTGATCCCTGCGAGGGCCGAGACAAGGGCAATACCCGCGCCCATCATCCCCGCGCCGATGATGCCGACCTGTTTTACCTTCTGGTTGGCGACAGCTGGCCGGTTGGCGCCTTTTTCCAGCGCCTCTTTGTTGATGAACAGAGTGCGGATCATTGCGCTTGATGACGGGTTCATCAGGACGTTGGTGAACCAGCGCGCCTCGATCCGCAGAGCGGTGTCAAAGGGGACCAATGCGCCCTCATAGACCGCGCTTAACAGCGCCTTGGCAGCGGGAAAAGCGCCTTGGGTCTTGCCGTTGACCATTGCGGATGCGCCAACGAAGGTCATAAACCCGGCCGGTTGATAGGGGCTGCCGCCGGGCATCTTGTAACCCTTGTCATCCCACGGCTTGACGATCATCGGGCCGGATAGCACCCATTCTTTGGCTTTCGCCAGCAAGTCATCCGCAGGCACCACGGCGTCGATCAACCCGGCGCGCAGGGCGCTTTGCGGGTCCGATAGCTTGCCTTCGAGCAGAAAGGGCGAAGCCGCCATCGCCCCCATCTTGCGCACCAGACGGGTCGTGCCGCCCATGCCGGGAAAGATGCCGACCATAATCTCGGGCAGCCCGATCTTGGCCTTGGGATTGTCGGCGGCGATAATGTGGTGGCAGGCGAGCGGAATCTCGAACCCGATCCCAAGGGCGGTGCCGGGCAGGGCGGCGACGATGGGTTTGCCGCCCTTGTTGGTCTTGGGGTCCATGCCCGCGCGTTCGATCTTGCGCAGGATACCGTGGCTGGCCATCAGGCCGTCCATCAGGCCGCGCGCAGGCTCATCGCCCGCCGATTCCTTCATCCGGGAAATGATGTTGAGGTCCATGCCCCCGGCAAACGATCCGGCCTTGCCCGAGGTGATGATGATGCCCTTGACCGCCTTGTCGCCCAAGGCCTGATCGACCAGCGCGTCGAGGTCGGCAAACCCCTGCTGGTTCATCACGTTCATGGATTTGCCGATGGTGTCCCACGTGATCGTGGCGACGCCGTCGGCGTCGGTTTTCGTGGTAAAGTCGGTCATGGTTCAGACCCTTTCGATGATAGTGGCGGCACCCATGCCGGAGGCGATGCAGAGAGTGGCGAGGCCCACGCCCTTTCCTGACCGTTCCAGTTCATCAAGCAGGGTGCCGATGATGATCGCCCCGGTCGCGCCCAACGGGTGGCCCATCGCGATGGCCCCGCCGTTGACGTTGACGTTTGCGTCGTCCACGTCGAAGGCCTGCATGAAGCGCAGGACGACGGCGGCGAAGGCCTCGTTCACTTCGAACAGGTCGATGTCGCTGATCAACATGCCGCTGTCGCGCAGGATCTTTTCGGTCACGGGCACCGGCCCGGTCAGCATGATCGTCGGGTCGGTACCGATCTTGGCGGTGGCGCGGATCCGGGCGCGGGGGGTCAGGCCCCATTTCTCGCCGAATTCCTTGTTGCCGATCAGCACCCCGGCGGACCCGTCGACGATGCCGCTTGAATTACCAGCGTGGTGGATGTGGTTGATCCGCTCAAGATGCGGGTACTTCATCAGGGCGACCTTGTCGAAGCCGGGCATCACCTCGCCCATCGCGGCAAAGGCGGGGTTAAGCGCGCCGAGGGTCTGCATGTCGGTGGCCGGGCGCATGTATTCGTCGTGGTCGAGGATGGCCAAACCGTTCTGGTCGCGCACGGTGATGATGGATTTGGCGAACCGCTTGTCGTCCCACGCCGCCTTGGCCCGCTGCTGGCTGGCGACAGCCAACGCGTCGGCCTGATCGCGGGTGAACCCGTATTCGGTGGCGATGATGTCGGCGCTGATCCCTTGGGGGACGAAATAAGTAGCCATCGCCACGGAAGGATCGACGGCAATCGCCGCCCCGTCGCTGCCCATCGGAACGCGGCCCATCATCTCGACCCCGCCGGCGATATATGCGTCTCCGGCACCCCCGGCGATCTGATTGGCGGCAAGGTTCACCGCCTCCATGCCCGATGCGCAAAAGCGGTTGATCGCAAGGCCGGGGATGGATTGGTCGAGGTCCGAGGCCAGAACGGCAGTGCGGGCAAGGCAGCCGCCCTGTTCACCGACCTGGGTGACGTTGCCCCAGATCACGTCTTCGACCGCGTGCCCCTTGAGGTTGTTACGCGATTTCAGCGCGTTGAGGATTTGCGACGACAGGCGAACCGAAGTCACCTCGTGCAGACTGCCGTCGGCGCGGCCCTTGCCACGAGGGGTGCGGACGGCGTCGTAGATATAGGCGTGTTCGGTCATGGTTTTCTCCTTATGCCCGGTCGGCGGGCGAACCTGGCATCATGTCATAGGGGGCTTGCCAGCCGGGTTGGGCGGCGATCCGGTCAAGCCAGCGGTCGATGTTGGGATAATCGGCGCGGATGAAGGTAAAGGGTTCGGGATAGAACATATACCCGGCGCAGGCGATGTCGGCGATGGTGATGTCGTCGGTGGCAAGCCACTGGTGACTGGCAAGGTGGCTGTCGAGGACCTTGAGTGCCGAGGCCAGACGCATGGCGAGAAAGTTATTCACATCGGCATTGCGCTTGGACTCGGGCAGGAAATTCAGGTTGAACCGTAGAACCCCGGCGACGCCGGAAATCTTGTGGTTGTCAAAGAACATCCAGCGCAGGACTTCGCGCCGTTCGGCGGCTGATCGCCCCCCCAACTTGCCGGTTTTTGAGCTGATATAATCCTGGATCACCCCCGACTGAGTCAGGATCAGGTCGCCGTCCGCCATCACCGGCACCTCGCCCATGATGTTCAGGGCGCGGAATTCGGCGGTGCGCGTGGCCCCGTTGAAGAAATCCACGAACTCCGGCTGCCAGGCTTCGCCTGCCAGCGTGAGGGTCAGCGCAGCCTTGTAGGCGTTGCCGCTTTCGCCGAAGCAATGCAGTGTGATGGTCATGGTCTCTCCCTTTCAGACGATGCTCCCTTGGCAGGCCGCCGGGGGTTCGCCGACCCCCGGACCCCCCGGGAGTTGTTACTGCAAAGTGAACATATCCGTTCACCCGTGGTTAACCTTATCGCGTCATCTTTGGGCCCAAGGTACAGGTTGGAGAACCCAGGGCCCTGCGAAGTGAAGCCCTGCCTTGGATCTTTTCAAAAGTATCCGGGGCAGGGTGGACCAATCTTCACATTCACTTTGCCATAACAACTCCCCCCGGAGGGTCCGCAGTTTCAGCCAGCGCGACGATTACTTCTTGCGATCCTCAAGTTCCGCGTTGAACAGGCGCAACCGGTGCCCAAAGGTGTCGGCGTTGATGACGCTGTCGAAATTCTCGAACAGGAACGACAGCGCCTCGCCCTCGTCCAAACCGGCGTCGTTGCTGAACCGTTTCAGCCGTCGGTATCCGTCTTCGGTCATCGCGACCGGAAAGCGGCGGGTCAGGCGCAGGCGTTTGGGCATGGCGATCCTCGTAAGGTGGGTCTTGACCCACGCACCTTAAAAGTTTGTGGCTTCGAGCGCCATCACAGGTTCGGCCCCCGACATGATCCGTGCAAGATGCATCCCCGTCGCGGGCAGTTGGCGGGCCGTGTAGTAGCGCCCGGTCGCGATCTTGGTCTGGTAGAAATCGGTGTCGGTGCTGCCGCCATCCAGTGCCGCCATCGCCGCCTTTGCCATTCGCGCCCACATCAACCCAAGGCAGACATGCCCCATCAGGTGCAGGAAATCGGTCGAACCGGCAAGCGCGTTGTTGGGGTTCTTCATCCCGTTCTGCATGAAGTACATCGCCGCCGCCTGCAGGTCTTTCGACGCCGCCTTGAGCGGATCGAGGAAGCCGGTTTTCAGCTCCTCGTTACCTTCGTTATCTTTGATGAACGTCTTAGTCATGTCAAAGAAGGCAAGCACATGCCTGCCACCGTCAAGACCCAACTTGCGCCCGACTAGGTCAAGCGACTGAATACCGTTGGCCCCCTCGTAGATCATAGCGATCCGTGCATCGCGGGCGAACTGCGACATGCCGTTCTCCTCGATATAGCCGTGACCACCCCAGATCTGCTGGGCCGCGATGGTCGCATCAAACCCCTTGTCGGTCTGGAAGCCTTTGATGACCGGGATCATCAGGGAAATCAGGCCATCAGCGTCCTTGTCGCCAGACTTGTGTGCCCTATCAATTAATTGCGCCCCCCATAGGGTTAAAGCGCGTGCGCCTTCGACAAACGATTTCTGGTCCATCAGGCTGCGCCGGATGTCGGGGTGAACGATCAGTGGGTCGGCGGGACCTGACGGATTTTCGTCGCCCGTCACCGCCCGTCCCTGCAGCCGGTTGCGAGCATAGTCCAGCGCGTTTTCATAGGCAACCGCTGCTTGTGCATAGCCTTGCAAGCCCACCGCCAGTCGGGCCTCGTTCATCATCGTGAACATGGCCCGCATGCCCTTGTGTTCGGCCCCCAGCAGATACCCCGTCGCGCCGTCGTAGTTCAGCACGCAGGTCGAATTGCCGTGGATGCCCATCTTGCGTTCGATCGACCCGACCGTGACGCCGTTGCGCGCCCCAAGGCCGCCGTCATCCTTGACCAGAAACTTTGGCACGATGAACAGCGACACGCCCTTGATCCCTTCGGGCCCGCCGGTAATCTTGCCCAGCACCAGATGGATGATGTTGTCGGACAGGTCGTGGTCGCCAGCCGAGATGAAGATTTTCTGCCCGGTGATCTTGTAACTGCCGTCGCCTTGGGGTTCCGCCTTGGTCCGCATCAGCCCCAGATCGGTGCCGCAATGCGGTTCGGTCAGGTTCATCGTGCCGGTCCAGCGGCCTTCGATCATCTTGGGCAGATACGTCGCCTTTTGATCGTCCGATCCGTGGATGTTGATCGCCGACACCGCACCGTGGGTCAGCCCGGAATACATCTGGAACGCCATGTTCGCCGCGCTGAACATCTCTCCGACTGCCGTGTGCAGCACGTAGGGGATACCTTGCCCGCCGTAGGCCGGATCGCAGTCGAGCCCCGGCCAGCCACCCTCGCAGACTTTGGCATACGCCTCTTTGAACCCTGTCGGCGTGCGGACCACGCCGTTTTCTAAGGTGCAGCCTTCCTTGTCGCCCACGACGTTCAACGGGGCCAGCACATCGGTTGCCAGTTTCCCGGCTTCTTCCAGCACGGCGCCGGTGAAATCGGCGTCAAGGTCGGCGTAGCCGGGCGTCTCCTGTTGGCTGACCTGCAGCACTTCTTGCAGCACGAATTGCAAGTCTTTGGTCGGGGCGGTGTAGGTCGGCATTAGCGGTCTCCTGCGATCTTAGGCTGCGGTTTTGGATTTCCCCAAGGCGGCAAGCTGTTTCGCTCCCCAGGCCATTTGCTCGCGCAATTCGCCGATCGCCTCGTCCAGTTCGGCGCGCTGCGCCTGCATGTCGGCAAGATGGCGCTGTGCGGTGTCGTAGGTTTTGGCCAGTTGCGTTTGCTGGCTGTCCCCCATGTCGTACAGGTCAAGCAGTTGGCGGATTTCTTCCAGCGCAAAGCCAAACCGCTTGCCTCGCAGGATCAGTTTCAGCCGCGCCCGGTCGCGTTTGGTGAACAGGCGACGCTGCCCTTGCCGGATCGGCGACAGCAGTTCCTTGGCTTCGTAAAAGCGAAGGGTGCGCGGTGTTACATCGAAGGCGGCGCACATCTGGCTGATGGTCATGGTCATATCTGTCATCGTTCTGTCCGTTTGCATGGTTTGAACCCCGCAACTGCGTACCGTCATGCAATCCTACAAGCAAAGATGACGTTAACGTAAACATAACGTGGCGTCATGGCAGCGATGACGAAAGGTCAGGGAAATTTTACGTGGATCGGCGCAATAAGTGACGAGCCCGTCAGCCTAGCCCAGCGATGTCGCCGTGTCATCGCGCAGCCGTTTCAGATCGTCCACGGTTTCCTGCAACTGCCGCTGTTGGTCGCCCAGTTCGGCGATCTGTCGGTCGGCCAGTTCGATCCATTTGCGCATCTGCTGTTGGTTGCCTTCCTTGTCGTATATCATCAGCCATTGTCGAATGTCCTCAAGGCTGAAGCCGAACCGCCGCCCGCGCAGGATCAGGGTCATCCGCGCCAATTCGCGCCCGCCATAGAACCGCGTTCGCCCTTCCTTTTCGGGGGTCAGCAGTTCGATGTATTCATAGTACCGCAGGGTGCGCGGCGTCACGTCGAATTTCGCGCACATCTCTTTGAAAGATAGGCGGACGTTGGACATTGCTGGCCTCCCTGTTCTCAACCCTAGCGGGCCGGAATGGTTCGGGCAACAAAGGACTAATTTAGAAAGCCGGGTGCGAACCAGTAGAACCCATAGGCCAGGATAAGCGCCGGGATCGTCGAATAGATCGTTGCCCAGAACGCGGCGCGGGGGTTCAGCGCGATCGCCGGAAACAGCGCGTCGCCGTCATTAGAAATCGCATTGCCAATCAGAGCGGCAAAGGGGATCAGCCCGTTGATATACAGCGTCGTCACCAGAACCTGCGGTCCGCAGCCGGGGATCAGCCCGACGACGACAGCCAGCAGCGGCAGCAGTGGGGCGACGGAACCGAACAGGGCCGCAATGTCCAGCCCCGCATATGTCGCGACGTAATCGTAGGCGAGGTAAGCCCCGATCACCCAAACCGAGATGAAGGCCGTTTCTTCGGTCATCCGGGTCAGTGGGCTGTCCTTGGCATTCGTCATCGCCTGCACCGATGAGGCCGCCCAAACAAATAACCCTATCGCCGTTCCCGCCAGCCCTATCAGCAATGGGGCGCTGCCCAGAAATGCGGTGTCGATCTGTGTGACCTGCATGATCCCCAGCGCCAGACCGGGGATTGCAACGGCGAAGTAAGCATAATCGCGCGCCCGCGTCTTGCCGATCAGCGGGGCCAGTTCGCATTGCGCCGATGTATCCGGCTGCATCCCGTGCCCCGGCAGGGCATCGACGATCCAACCCGAAAGGATGCCGGCTGCAAATGACAGTGGCAGGACCACCGCCGCCACCTCGGGCCGGGTGGCGATCAGCAGGAACGCCGCATCGCCCATCGTTGCTGTCAGGGCCGCAACCACTGCGCCGAACCCGACGTTGCCCGACGAATAGGCCGCGACAACGACCACCGCGCCGCCGCATCCGGGCGTGGCCCCCAGCAACGCGGCCATTGGAACCTGCCAGCCTTTGGCCCCTTTCAGCGCCGTGCCGATATTGAATTTAAAGGCCCGCTCGGCCCCGTAAAACAGCAGCAGCGTCGCCGCCACAAAGGCCGAGACCTGCACATAGGCATCCACCATCAGCCCGCGCGTCAATTCGCCCAATCCGCCGGGCGCGATGGCCAGCGCCAGAAATGCCAGCGCCACCAGCAGCCGGTTGATGCGAAATGGTCCCAGGCGGGTGGCCATTGTGGTCGGGGCGGTTGCGGTGGGGTGCATGCGTCGTCCTAGTTGCGAATTACTCTCATTCACAGATATAGCGCTTGCCCCCGCGCTGGCAAGTGCCAAGTTGCCCCCGATTTGAACGGAGTCCGCTATGAGTGACGACATGACCGCCCGCCGTGAACGGTTGGCCAGGCAATTCATCGCGGCACTGCCGCATGCCCGCGCTTTGGGCATGGCGCTGAGCCACGTGGGCGAGGGAACGGCCGAAATCGGGATGGACTATGATGCCCGCTTTGTCGGTGACCCGGATACCGGCGTTATCCACGGCGGGGCGGTATCGGCTTTGATGGATACCTGTTCGGGCGCGGCGGTGATGGCCCACCCCAGCGCACCGCACGGCACATCGACCCTCGATCTGCGCATCGACTACATGCGCCCTGCCACGCCGGGCCAGCGGATCGTGGCGCGAGCCGAATGCTATCACGTCACCCGATCCGTCGCGTTCATCCGTGCCGTGGCGCTGGACGATGACACCGCCCGTCCCGTTGCCACGGCCACTGGTGCCTTCACCGTCGAAGGGGTGACACTGTGAAACGTCCCGAACCCGTGCAGGTCATCAAGCAACGCCGCGATGCAGCGCTGGAGGCTTTGGTTGGCGGCGTGCCGTATATCCAGTTCCTTGGTATCCGGTTTGACCGGCGCGGCGACGAATTGACCGCCGTGCTGCCCTACACCGACGCCTTGATCGGCAACCCGATTTTGCCCGCCCTGCACGGTGGCGTGACGGCCGCGTTCCTCGAGGTGGCGGCGATCATCGAACTGTCATGGGCCATCGTCTGGGAAGGGATGGAGGGCGGGGGCGAGGCGGGCAAGGTGCGCCTGCCAAAAACCATCGATTTTACCATCGACTACCTGCGCACCGGGCTGCCGCGTGATGCTTATGCGCGGGCGCGGGTCAATCGGTCGGGTCGCCGCTATGCGTCGGTCCATGTCGAGGCGTGGCAGGACAACCGCGCCCGCCTGTTTGCGCAAGCCACAGGGCATTTCCTGATGCCGGCCCGCGATGGCTGACCTGACGCACAGGCGGGTATTGCACATCGCGCTGCCGATCGTGCTGTCCAATGCCACGGTGCCAATTTTGGGAACGGTGGATACTGCCGTGGTCGGGCAGATGGGGCTGGCCGCGCCGATCGGGGCGGTAGGCATCGGCGCGATCATCCTGACGGCGCTGTATTGGGTGTTCGGGTTCTTGCGGATGGGCACCACAGGGTTTGCCGCGCAGGCGCTGGGTCAGGGGGACAAGGCCGAGGGCGCGGCGATCCTGATCCGCGCGCTGGGCATCGCGGCGGTGGCGGGGCTTGCTATCGTCGCGCTGCAACTGCCGTTGTTTCATTTCGCCTTTCGTCTGTCGCCTGCATCGGACGAAGTCGAGGGGCTGGCGCGGCAATACATGGCGATTCGGGTCTGGTCGGCCCCGGCGCTGATCGGACTTTATGCGATTACCGGTTGGCTGATCGCGGCGGAACGCACGCGGGCGGTGCTGGTCATCCAGTTGTGGATGAACGGGCTGAACATCGTTCTGGATCTGTGGTTCGTACTGGGCCTTGGCTGGGGCGTGCCGGGTGTGGCGTTGGCGACGTTTCTGGCCGAATGGTCGGGGCTGGCCTTGGGCCTGTGGTTCTGCCGCAGTGCTTTCCGCGATCCGGGCTGGCGCGATCTGTCGCGGCTGCTGGACCCGGCCAAGCTGCGCCGCTTTGCCAGCGTCAACGGTGACATCCTCTTGCGATCCCTGATGTTACAGGCGATTTTCGTGTCGTTCCTGTTCTTTGGGGCGCGGTTCGGCGATGTGCAACTGGCCGCCAACCACATCCTGCTGCTGTTTCTGGAAATCACCGCCTATGCGATGGACGGTTTCGCGTTTTCAGCCGAAACGTTGGTGGGGCAGGCGCTGGGCGCACGCCAGCAGACGGCATTGCGGCGTGCGGCGGTGCTGACCAGTTTCTGGGGTCTGATGGTGGGCGTGGCTTTGGCACTGCTGTTCTGGGTTGCTGGCGGCGCGGTCATCGACGTGATGACGACGGCCCCGAACGTGCGTGACGTGGCGCGGGTCTATCTGCCTTACATGGTGCTGGCACCGATCTTGGGCGCGGCGGCATGGATGCTGGACGGGATATTCATCGGCGCGACCCGCACGGGCGACATGCGCAACATGATGGCGGTGTCGGCGGCGGTGTATTTCGTCGCCGTTTACGCGCTGATGCCTGCGTTCGGCAATCACGGGCTGTGGCTGGCGTTTCTCCTCAGCTTCGTGGTGCGTGGGGTGACGCTGGGCTGGAAATATCCGGGGCTCGAGGCGACGGCCCGCTAGGTCCAGTCGGCGCGCCCCGTGCCTACCGCCTGCGCAACATTCGCAAACCCGTCGCGTTCCAGCAGTGCGTCGAGCCCGCGCACGATGACATTGACCAGGCCGACCCCGCCGTAGACAAGTCCGGTATAAAGCTGAACGGCCGACGCACCGGCGCGAATTTTCTGATAGGCCTGTTCGGCGCTGGCCACCCCGCCGACACCGATTATCGGCAGGTGAGTGAGCGACGCTAGCCGTCCCAGAACCCGCGTGGACATTTCGAACAGCGGTTGGCCGGAAAGGCCGCCCTTTTCGCACCGATGCGGACTTTTCAAACCTGAGCGCTCCAGTGTGGTGTTAGTGGCGATGATCCCGGCGATACCGGACGCCGTCGCCACCTCGGCCACGTCGACGATTTCGCCGTCCCCAAGGTCCGGTGCGATTTTCAGGAAGATCGGAATGCCGTGCGCGTTTGCCGCCATCACCCCGGCCAGCAGTTCGACCAGCGCCGCCTTGCCTTGCAGATCGCGCAGGCGTTCGGTGTTGGGGCTGGACACGTTGACCGTGGCGAAATCGATATGCGCGCCGCAGGTCGCCAGCACCAGCGCAAAATCGCCAGCACGGTTGCCACTGTCCTTGTTGGCCCCAAGGTTCAGGCCGATGATGCCCACCTTGGGCCGCTGCGCCAGCCGCGCGGCGATGGCTTCTGCGCCGTCGTTATTGAACCCGAAACGATTGATCGCGGCCCGGTCCTGCGTCAGCCGGAACAGCCGGGGTTTAGGGTTGCCGGGCTGGGGCACGGGCGTTACCGCGCCGACTTCGAGAAATCCGAATCCGCAGCGCGACAGCGGATGCAGGGCGGTGGCGTTCTTGTCGAACCCGGCGGCCAGACCGACAGGATTGGGCAGGGCCAGCCCCGCCAGCGTGGTCGCCAGCCGGGCCGAGGTGAATGGACCGCCGCGTGGCCCAAGACCGATATTCAGGGCCTTCAACGCCAGCCCATGCGCGGTTTCAGGGTCGATCCGACGCAGGGCGGCAAGCCCGAGTGTGTCCAGCGCCCTCATGCCATTTGGGGAAAATCGTGCGCTGTCCCGTTCCACGGCAAGGGCGCGTGCCAGACCACATCGGACAAGCGCAAGGCGCCAAACAGGTGCGGAAACAGATCGCCGCCACGGGATGGTTCCCATTTCAAGTCAGTCAAACCATCCGCCTCGACGGCCAATAATTCCAGCCCCCCGATCCCGGCGAAATAGAGTGCCGCTGTGGTTGGGCATTGCGCGGCAGTCGAGAAATGGACGAACCCGTCGGCAAGGTCGATCGGGGCACCAAGGGTCGTGCCCTGTGTGCGCAGATCGGCCCATTCTGCGGCCCGGAAAATCTTGTAAATCAGCATGACGCCCTGATGCCCGTGGCCTTGGCGTTGGTCAATGGGCCAACGGCCCCTGTCAAAGTCCTGTTACCGTTAACGGGTAATGTCCGCGTCGCGGGCTTTGACTCTGCTGCCAATCAGCGCGACCATACCCCGATAATTGCCAACCGGGAGAACGACGATGAAACTTGCTGCCACGACGTTACGAACCCTTTTGGGGGCCACGGCCCTTGCTACGGCGCTGGCCATGCCGCTTGCCGCCGAGACTGTGAACATCACGATCCTTGGGGTCGGCGATATCTATGATTTTGCCGGTGACGGCGAACGGGGCGGCTTTGCGCGGATGAATGCCGTCGCCCTGGCCGAACGCGCCGCCAATCCGAACACAATCTATGTGATGGACGGTGATATGCTTTCACCGTCGCTGCTGTCAGGCTTTGACAAGGGTCAGAACACCATCGACCTGACCAACCTGGTGCCCTTTGACCTTGCCGTGCCGGGCAACCACGAATTCGACTTTGGCGTCGCCAACTTTGCCGAAAAGATGGCGGCATCGAAATACCCTTGGGCGGCGGTGAACATCACCAATGCCGACGGATCGCCGATCGAGGGTCTTGGCGGCACGACGATGAAGGACGTCGGCGGCGTCATGGTGGCGCTGGTGCCGGTGGCGCAGGACACCTCGCCCCAAGTGTCATCGACCGAGGATCTGGTGTTTCTGGACACCGTCGACACCGGTATCGCGGCAGCCAAGGCCGCACGCGAGGCGGGGGCCGATCTGGTCGTCGGCGTGGTGCAAACCAACATGTCCAACGACCGCGAACTGATTTCGAGCGGCGCGTTCGACGTCATCATGTCGGGCGACGACCACCAGTATGCCACGTCCTATGACGGGCGGACCGCCTATGTCGAAACCTCGATCGACGGGCGGTTTCTGTCGCCCATCGATATCGCCGTCACCATCGGTGCCAAGGACGATGGCACCCGCACGATCGACTGGACCCCGATGTTCCGTTTCATCGACACGGCGAATGTCACACCCGATCTGAACAGTCAGGCGATGGTCGACACCTTCACCGCCCAACTCGACGAAAGCCTGAATGTCGAAATCGGCACGACGACGGGTGAACTTGACAGCCGCCGCAATGTGATCCGCGGCGAAGAATCGGCGATGGGCAACCTGATCGCCGATGCGATCCGGGCCGCGACCGATGCCGATGTCGCCATCGCCAATGGCGGCGGTATCCGGGCCGACCGCACCTATGATGCCGGCACCATGTTGACCCGCCGCGACATCCTCAGTGAACTGCCGTTCGGCAACGTCACCGTGCTGACCGAAATTCCGGGCAGCCAGTTGCTGGCGGCGATCGAAAACGGCGTGTCTCAGGTCGAAGAAGGGGCGGGGCGCTTTCCGCAAGTGTCTGGCATGACCGTCGTTTATGACCCGACCGCACCAGCAGGCAGCCGGGTTGCCGAGATCACCGTGGGTGGCGCGCCGCTCGACCCTGACAAGCTTTACCGGGTCGCCGCGAACGATTACATCCTTGGTGGCGGCGACGGTTACGGGGCGCTGGGCGGCGGCAATGTGCTGATCAACAAGGGCAACGGCAACCTGATGGCCAACGATGTGATGGATTATGTCGTCATGAACGGCGGCGTTACCAGCAGCGTCGAAGGCCGGATCAAGGTCGTCGGACAGTAGGCCGGCGACGGAATGCAGCGGGGCGGCCATGCCCGCCGCCCCGTTGCCTTTGCGACCTCGCCTTGCGGTTTTGCGCACCGAAATGCGCATCATTTCGGTCCTGGTTTCTGTTAGTTATCAAATGCTCTGACTCTGTCATATCAGTTGGTTTGAGCCGGTTTTCTGGCGGTCTGGCCGGGATCAGGTGGGGGGTTCTGATTGAAGCCGGTGACGTCCATTTGATCCGGTTAGCGGCCGGAGTTCGAACGCTCATTCCACCACCAGAGCATCGCGCTGCGCTTGATCCGCCGGTGGGGTGGGAACTGTGCTTCGATGGCGACTTCAAGCTCTGCATAGGTCATCTTTTCGATCCTCGACAGGATGAACATGCGAAGCTCCGGATCGCTTTCGATCTTCGACATGCGGCCGCGCCGCCGCTCAAGGCGATGACGAGTGCCGGGCACGTCGCAGTCGGGAAGGTCGTTTATCGCCTCTTTAACGAGATCGCTAATCACCTTTTGAACATGCGCCGCACTCCGGTCATTGCCGTCGATTGCCGCCTTGATCAATCCTCGAGCCATTGCAAGGTCGCTCTCGGCGGCCTCGGGCCGATCACGGAATCGGGCGACGGCGTCGTCGTTCATGCCGACCTCAGATATTTACGGACCGATACCTCGCTGACCCGCAGGGTGCGGGCGATATCGGCAACACTTGTTCCGCGCGTAGCCAGCACCTTTGACAGCCACGGTTTTGCCAGCGGCACCCGGCGCGGCAACAGGTGCGCCTTCGCGCCCAGTGCTTTGGCCAGATCGTAACCGACCAGCGCTTCGAGCTTCCCACGACCCTTCGGGTCTTCGGACAGATAAAGCGTCGCGCCGCCGAAGGTCAGCAGGAAATCGACAGTCCGGTCGATGCCCGGCACTTCGGCATAGATCGCGACCTGCGCGGGCGGTTCCGGCATGGGCATCAAAGGATCGTCCGTTTCTCGCATCGTTTCCGCCGTGTCTGTCCCGGTCGCGCGCCCTGCCTTCACTCCGAGATCAGGCAGAGCGCGCTTCCACTTGCGACGGGGGGACACGCCAGCCGCAGGACACCGGCCCGGCTCTGGCGGGCCCGGCCGGTATTCAGTTGCCCAGACTGCCGGGCGGCAGTCCAAGCCGTTCGCAGACCGCCAGCGATTCGACGGAGTGGGCCAGCTCGGTCTTCGATCCGGGGGGCGGTCCGCGCATGTCTGACCGCTTGGTCAGGTGGCCATAGACCGGCGCGGCCTTGGCGATGAAGCCGTCGAAGCTCGCTTCATCCTGGCTGCACAGCGCGAAGGCCCAGGGCCGCATGGCGGGCGTGATGAACCCTTTCGCCAGGGCGGCGTCCACCTTTGCCTTCGCGGCCGTTTCGCCCATCGTGGCGAGCTTGGCGTTGCGGTCGCGCAGCAGATCGGCGACGGCTGCGACTGGCGCATATTTCGCGGGGTCAGGTTCCTTCGCGGCCTTCAACGCGGTTTCGATGGCGGCGACAAGCGCTTCGACGTCAACGTCGGGCGGCAGATCAAGCATGGCGGCGATGCGTTGCATCAGGGATGGCATCCCGAAGCGGACGCTTGAAAGCTACATGATGGCCTCAAACGCGCCACAGCCGGGTCTGGAGGCTCTGCGGAACATCGCCAGCGGCTTAGAGGTATCACTCGATTGGCTGGTTTTTGGATCGAAATTGGCGTCAGAAGATGCAGAGCGAATGGTCAGTCTCTGCGCTCGAGCTGGATCGGCTGTCGTTCTCGAAGAAATCCTCGACGGCGTTTGCGACCGCGACGGCCTTCACAAAGGTTTAGACAAAGAGGAATGGGCAGCAGAAATCGCTTGGCTGGCAGGGGAAGCCGCTAGCGGTATCGCTGGGTCAGGCGTTAATAGAGTTAACTTGCGCGTCGCCGAAAAGGTTTTTCAGCAACGGCTTGATGTCCAGCGCAGCAAGAAGAAGGCGAATAGCGACCTAGATGCCAAGCAAGTCAATCCAGCGACTCTGGCGTCGTGATTATCATCTAAAACGGATCGTGCGTCGTGCGCAAAATCGCGCACGACTTTAGTAGCGCTCCATTGAAATCATTGAACATTTAATTTGGCAGAAACTGCTTACCAGCCGAAAAGTGCCCAATCGGCTCAAACCAACTGATATTTCCTTTCCTCAACATACTGAAATCACATGATCTTTTTTTCGCACCGGGTCAGACCATCTGATAGCGCTCAGTTTCACTTTGGAATAACAACTCCCCCCGGAGGGTCCGACCCCCTCTGCCCAAGCAAACAGCCGTGGTAGTGCGTAAGGTGGGTTTCAACCCACGCCCCCTGACCCTACATTTCCGCCATGTGCGGACGCATGGCCATCACACTCCCCCCCGAGGCGATGTCGCAGCTTTTCGCGGCGACCCCGGATAATGACCTGCCGCAGGGGGCGAATTTCAATGTCTGCCCGACCCAGACGCTGGCCGTTTGCACCGCTGCCGACGGGGTGCGCCGGTTGCGCCCGATGCGCTGGGGCTTTGTGCCGCGCTGGTACAAGACCCCGACCGATGGCCCGTTGCTGATCAACGCCCGTGCTGAAACGGTCGCCGAAAAGCCCGCATTCCGCGATGCCTGTCGCCAGCGCCGCTGTCTGATCGCGGCGGGCGGGTTCTATGAATGGCACCGGGTCGATGGGCAAACGCCCCAGCCCTGGTTCGTGACCCGCGCCGACGGTGCGCCCATCGTTTTTGGCGGCATCTGGCAGGATTGGGAAAACGGCGATGCGCAGATGACCGGCTGCGCCATCGTGACCTGTGCCGCCAATGACGCGATGGCGCGAATTCACGACCGCCTGCCGCTGATTCTCGACTCTGCCGATTGGCCGTTGTGGCTGGGCGAGGCGGGCAAGGGGGCGGCGGCATTGATGCGCCCGACTGCCGAGGACACAATGAACTTCTGCAAGGTATCGACGGCTGTCAATTCCAGTCGCGCCAGCGGGCCGGACTTGATTTTGCCTTTGGCCGAATAGCCGTGGTGTGGGTCGCGCTGTTCGGCAATATGCAGTTGACCAGACCGGAGGCCGCTATGACCGACGACATTGCCACGATCCTTGCTGCAGCGTGCGATAGCGCGGGCGGATCGGTCACGCCGCCGATCGTGCAGACATCGCTGTTCACATTCCCGGACTACGCCGCCTTTGCCGCCCGGATGGCGGGGGACAGCGCCGATCCGATCTATACTCGGGTCCAAAACCCCACAGTCGCCGCTTTTGAATCGCTGATGGCGCAGGCCGAGGGCGGGGCGGCCGCTGTTGGGTTCGCGTCGGGCATGGCGGCGATTTCGGGCACTTTGCTGGCGGTCCTGACACCGGGGGATCGGGTCGCCTGTGTCGAACACGTCTATCCCGATGCCTTCAAGTTTTTTGAAAGGATCCTGCGCCCGTTTGGCGTCGATGTGACCTATCATCCGGCGCAGGCGTTTACAGATGATCCTGATTTGTTGGACGGGGTGCGGCTGGCTTACCTTGAAAGCCCGTCGTCGCTGGTTTTTGCGCCGCTGGACCTGCCCACCGTCGCCGCCCACGCCAGCCGCCACGGCACACTGACCGTCATCGACAATTCATGGGCGACGCCGGTATTTCAGCGCCCCCTTTCCCTTGGCATCGACGTCGTTCTGCATTCCGCCTCGAAATACATTTCTGGTCATTCCGATACTGTCGCCGGGGTCGTCATCGGTTCCGCCGCCCATATCGGCCAAATCCGCGACCTGACCCTGCCGCTGCTGGGCGCCAAACTGGCCCCGTTCGAGGCGTTTCTGCTGACCCGTGGCCTGCGTACGCTGGTGGCACGGATGCGCCAGCATCAAGCCACTGCCGACCTGTTCGTCGATCGGCTGGCTGGTCTTGCGCAGGTTGTCCGCATTCACGCGCCCGGCCCGAGGGCAGTGCCGGGATTGACCGGGCGGTCGGGGCTGCTGTCGGTGGAATTCGATGCCTCGGTCGACATTCCCCGCTTTTGCGACGCCCTGCGACTGTTCCGGCTGGGGGTCAGTTGGGGCGGATTTGAAAGCCTTGTCATGCCCGCGCGGGCCGCACTTGGACAAGCGGGCGACATCAACGCGCCACGACGGTTCGGCGTGTCACCTCACCTTGTCCGGCTGTCGCTGGGGCTGGAATCGGCTGACGATCTTTGGGCGGATTTTATCCAAGCGCTTGCGGCGGCGTCTTGACCGCCTGACCGGGCTGGCCTAGGGAACATGGCCAAGCGCGGGCGTTGTGTAATGGTAAGACCTTAGCCTTCCAAGCTAAAGATGCGGGTTCGATTCCCGCCGCCCGCTCCAGTCACAGATAATCGGCGGGATGCCGGGTTGTCAGTGGCCATCCCCAGCTTTATGTCAGCCCTGTCACTACGGACCGAGGCGACATGGCCGATATCCCCAAGACCATCGAACAGGAACGCGCCACATCCAGACGGATCGGTGCGTTGAGCAGTCTCTGGCCGTTCCTGACCCCCTACAAGCTACTGATGGCTGCGGCCCTGACCGCGTTGGTTCTGACGGCAATCATTTCGCTGGTCGTTCCGGTCGCGGCGCGGCAGGTCGTCGACAACTTCCAGTCGGGCGACTGGGTCATCCTGAACAGCTACCTGTTTGCAGCCTTTGCGATTGCTGCCCTGATGGCGGTCGGTTCGTCGGTGCGCTATTACCTCGTCACCCGTCTCGGCGAACGGGTTGTTGCCGATATCCGCACGACGGTGTTCGACCGGATGATCGGGATGAGTCCGCAGTTTTTCGAAAAGATCATGACCGGCGAAGTGTTGAGCCGGATCACCACCGATACGACGCTGATCCTGTCAGTCATCGGATCGTCGGTGTCGGTCGCGCTCCGCAACATGCTGGTCATGGTCGGCGGCATTGCCCTTATGCTGGTCACGTCCGTCAAGATGACGGCGCTGGTCCTGTGGCCGATCCCGGTCGTGCTGTTGCCGATCATCGTGCTGGGTCGCCGGGTGCGCCGGTTGAGCCGTGAAAATCAGGACTGGATCGCGGCCAGCAGCGGCGATGCGTCCGAACAGTTGCTGTCGGCCCAGACCGTGCAGGCCTTTACCCACGAAGACCTGAGCCGTGCCAAGTTTCGCGCCGTGACCGAACGCAGTTACCGCTCGGCCCTGTCGCGCATCATGACCCGGGCCATCATGACGGCCATCGTCATCTTCATCGCGTTCTCGGCGGTCGTCGGGTTCCTCTGGATGGGCGCCAACGACGTGCGCACCGGGGTCATCACGGTAGGCGAGCTGGTGCAGTTCATGATCTACACCATCATGGTTGCCGGGGCGCTGGCGGCGCTGACCGAAATCTGGGGCGAATTGCAGCGTGCGGCGGGGGCGACGGAACGTCTGGTGGAATTGCTGAATGCGACCGATGCCGTGGCCGACCCTGAGGCACCCATCGCCGCGCCTGATCTGCGTCGGGGCCAGATCGTGTTCGACAACGTGACCTTCTCTTACCCCTCGCGCCCGTCCATCTCTGCACTCGACGGCGTCAGCCTGACTGTCGATCCGGGCGAGACCGTCGCCCTTGTCGGCCCGTCAGGCGCGGGCAAGACGACTGTCATCCAGTTGATCCAACGGTTTTATGATCCGACCAGCGGCGCGATCCGCCTTGACGGCGTCGATCTGCGCGACATGGCCCGCGCCGATTTCCGTCGCCACATCGCGCTGGTGCCGCAGGATCCGGTGATCTTTGCCGATACCGCCCGCGAGAACATCCGTTTTGGCCGCCCGGATGCGACCGATACCGAGGTCGAGGTAGCCGCCCGCGCCGCCGCCGCGCATGATTTCCTGTCGGCGCTGCCCGATGGCTATGATGCCTATGTGGGCGAGCGGGGGGTGATGTTGTCGGGCGGGCAAAAGCAACGGATCGCGATTGCGCGGGCGATTCTGCGCGACGCGCCGGTGCTGCTGCTGGACGAAGCGACGTCGGCGCTTGATGCCGAAAGCGAGTTGGCGGTGCAGCAGGCCGTCGAAAAGCTGGCGCAGGGCCGCACCACCCTGATCGTCGCGCACCGTCTGGCGACGGTGAAAAAGGCCGACCGGATCGTGGTGTTCGAGGCCGGGCAGATCGTCGCCATGGGGACGCACGATGCGCTGGTCGCCGAAGGCGGACTTTATGCCCGCCTCGCCCGGTTGCAGTTCACCGAAGGGCTGGCGGCGGAATAATCGCCGCGATCGCTGCGTCGCACTTGCGCAAAGCGCGGTTTGCCCACATCTTTTTACCCAAATGAAAGCCTGCCGGAGGACAACGGGACGGGCGCGACCAACCAGGGGAGGGAGAAGGCCATGACGTTTGCGTCAGCAAAGGATCGTGACGATATCGAAGCCGAAATGCCGTGGACCAAGCGGGACTTGCCCGTGACCACCTATGGCATGCTGTCACGCACAGCGGCGAAATACGGCGGACGGAATGCGGTCAGCTATCAGTTGCTGTCCGACCCGACATCCAAAGCCGAAACGCTGCGCTGGTCCGAACTGCTGGTCAAGACGACCCAGACTGCCAACATGTTTCGCAGCATGGGGATCGGCGAAACCGATGTCATCGCCTATCTGCTGCCAAACTGCACCGAGGCTGTGCTCTCATTCCTTGGCGGGCAGGTCGCCGGTATCGTCAACCCGATCAATCCCCTGATGGACCCGACCCAGATCGCGGGCATTCTGCGCGAAACCAACGCCAAGGTGCTGGTGACGCTCAAGGCGTTCCCGAAGACCGACGTCGCCCAAAAGGCTGCCGCGGCGGTCAAGTTGGCCCCGAATGTCAGCCATGTGGTCGAGGTCGATCTGGTCCGCTATCTGTCCGGCCTGAAGAAATTCATCGTGCCGTTGATCCGCCCCAAGAACCCGGTGGACCACAACGCCAAGGTCGTCGATTTCAATACCGAGATGGACCGTCAGCCGAAAACGCTGACCTTTGCCGACAGTGCCAAGGATCGCGTTGCCGCCTATTTCCACACCGGCGGCACGACCGGGATGCCCAAGGTCGCCCAACACCTCTTTTCAGGGATCATCTACAACGCATGGCTGGGCGACCGCCTGCTGTTCACCGAAAACGACGTGCAGATTTGTCCGTTGCCAATGTTCCACGTCTTTGCGGCGATCGTCTGCATGGGCGCCTCGCTGGCGTCGGGCGCGCATATCGTGTTTCCGACCCCGCAAGGCTATCGCGGCGAAGGCGTGTTCGACAATTTCTGGAAACTGATCGAACGCTACCGGGTCACGTTCATGATCACCGTACCGACGGCGATGTCGGCGCTGATGCAGCGGCCAGTCAATGCCGACATTTCGTCGCTGAAACTGGCGTTCTGTGGGTCGGCCCCGCTTCCGCTCGAGCTCTACAAAAGATTCGAGGCGGCCGCCGGGGTGACGATCTGCGAAGGCTATGGCCTGACCGAGGCGACCTGCCTCGTGTCGATCAACCCGCCCAGCGGCGAAAAGAAGATTGGCAGCATTGGCGTCCCGTTCCCCTATTGCGACGTCAAGATCATGTCGGCTGAAACCGGGCAGGAATGCCCGATCGAGGATGTGGGCGAGATATGCGTGTCCTCCCCCGGTGTCTTTCCGGGTCACACCTATACGGAAGCGGAAAAGAACGAAGGCCTGTACTATTCCGGCAAGCAATCCAACGTCCAGTATCTGCGTACCGGCGATCTGGGCCGGATCGACAAGGACGGCTATGTCTGGATTACCGGTCGGGCTAAGGACCTAATCATTCGCGGCGGTCACAACATCGACCCCGCCGAGATCGAAGAAGCGCTGGCCGGACACCCCGCCGTCGCCTTTGCCGGGGCGATCGGGCAGCCCGACGCGCATGCCGGCGAACTCCCCTGCGCCTACGTTGAACTGGTCAAGGGTAGCACGACAACGGTCGAGGACCTGATGGCCTATTGCGTCAAAAACATTCACGAGCGGGCGGCGCATCCGAAATATATCGAAATCCTTGATGAATTGCCCAAGACCGCTGTGGGAAAGACGTTCAAGCCCGACTTGCGCAAGCGGGCGATCACGCGGGTCTACAACGCGGCCCTTGCCAACGCCGATGTCGCCGCCGAGGTCACAGAGGTGATCGAGGATAAAAAGCGCGGCCTCGTAGCCCAAATCGTGCGCACTGGGACGGTAAAGGACGAAGATGTGGTCAAGGCGCTGGGGGCCTTTACCCGGCCGTGGGAATGGGCAGCCTAGACGGCGGTTTGACGGCTGGCGACTGCCGTCGGTTCCGCTAGGGTGCGGCCAAAGGGGAAACCGATGGCCGCCGATCCACCCATCGCCGTCATGGACGGCACCTGTGCGCTGTGCAGTTTCGGGGCGCGGATGATCTACCGCCTTGACCGGAGCGGTGATATCCGCATTTGCCCGATCCAGACCGATATGGGGCGCGCACTGCTGATATCGCACGGTCTTGACCCCGATGATCCGGCAAGCTGGATGTTTACCGAAGGCGGGCAGGTCTGGACCGATTTTGACGCGATGATCCGGGTCGGTGAACGGTCGGGCGGCTGGGGGCGGGTGCTGTCGCTGTTGCGCATCATCCCGCGCCCGTTGCGCAACTGGCTGTATGCCCGGATCGCCCGCAATCGTTACGCGTTGTTCGGGCGCGGCGATCTGTGCGCGCTGCCCGATCCCGGCCTGCGGGCGCGGCTGATCGGATGAAGGTGGTTGTGATCGGAGGGACAGGCGCATTCGGGTCGCGCCTTGTCACGATGCTGCGCCAGGACGGGCACGATGTCGTCGCCGCCGGACGCGGGCCAGACGCCGATTTGCGGATCGACCGCGCCGGGGAATTGTCGGCGCTGGTGGGGGCCGATTGCATCGTCGACGCCGCCGGGCCGTTTCATGCCTATGGGGCCGACCCGTATCGGCTGCTTCGGTTCTGCATCGACCACGCGATGCACTACCTCGACTTGTCCGACAACGCGGCGTTTTGCACCGGGATCAGTATGCTGGATGCCAAGGCAACGGCAGCGGGGGTGTTCGTGCTGTCGGGCGTGTCGTCGGTGCCTGCCCTTTCGTCGGCTGCGGCAACGGCGCTGACCGATGGGATGGGCGTGATCGACACCGTTGAAACAGCAATCCTGCCGGGCAACAACGCGCCGCGCGGGCGGGCGGTGGTGGCAGCATTCTGCATCAGGTCGGTCGCGATTTTCCGGTCATGTCGGACGGGCAAGCGACCCACGCGACCGGGTGGAGCGACCCTGCGACCTATGATCTGGGCCAAGGGCTGCGATCGCGCATCAGCTATGTGATCGAGGTGCCCGATCAGTCGTTGCTGCCCGCCCATCTGAACACCCGCAGCGTGATCTTTCGCGCCGGGTTGGAACTGGCGATCATGCACCGGCCCCTGTGGGCGCTGGCGATCATGCACCGGCCCCTGTGGGCGCTGGCGGTCCTGCGGTGTCGATGGGGGTTCGCAATACCGGATTGGCTGGTCGCGCTGGTCTATCATCTGTCGCGGCCCCTGCGGCCTTTGGGAACCGACACAGGTGGCATTGTGGTGCGCGTGACGGGGACACACGGCGGCGTCTGGACCCTGCGCCGCTGGCGATTGCGGGCGCTGAATGGCGATGGCCCGTTCATCCCCGGCGTGCCTGCCCGCGCAATCCTGCGTCAACCGGGCCGTATCCGCCCGGGTGCGCGGCCTGCCCTGTCGGAATTGCCACTGGCGGCGTTCGAGGCGGCGATGGGCGACCTTGCCGTCACCACGGACCGCGACACGTGGCCGGTCCCGCACCTGTTCGCAACGCTGCCCGGTTTCACAACCCTGCCGTCGGAAATCAAAGCGGCCCACGACGTGCCTGCCCCGCGGATCTGGTCGGGCCGGTCCCGGGTGACGCGCGGGCGGGGGCCAGTGGCGCAAATCGTCGCCGCGCTGTTCCGGTTTCCGCCCGAGACCGACGACATTGCGCTGCAAGTGACCATGCAGCCCGAACCGGGGGGCGAGCGGTTGGAGCGGCGTTTCGGGGACGCACGCTTTGTCTCGCATCTGCAATCGACCCCTTGCGGGATCACTGAACGTTTCGGCCCGATGACGTTTTTGCTGGACCTGACGGTGCGGGATAATGCCCTGCACTATCCGGTCAAGGCGGGACGGTTTCTGGGCGTTGCGATCCCCCGTCCGTTCCTGCCGCGCAGTGTCACGACCGAGCGGGTCGTCGATGGCCGGTTCACATTCGATGTGCGCCTGTCGCTGCCGTTTTCGCTGGGGATGGTCGTGCATTATCAGGGCTGGTTGACCCGCGCCCAACAGGATTAGGGTAAGACAAAGGAGCCTGCCATGATCCCGGTTTTCGACGGCCACAACGATATTCTGCTGCGCCTGCTGCATCATCCCGAAAAGCGCGACGCGATCTGGCTGGGGACCGATGGCAGCGGCCACCTTGACCTGCCACGGATGAAAAAGGCTGGGTTCGTGGGTGGATTCTTTGCCATTTATGTGCCGAGCCCGCATGCCCCGGACGACCCCGATTTTGACGCGCTGATGGCGCAAACACCTTACGAAGTGCCGCTGCCCGCCTTGCTGGATCACACCGCCGCCCAACCGACGGCAGTGGCGATGGCCGGGGCGCTGCTGTGGATGGAGCGGGTGGCCGGCGGCGCGTTCAAGGTGTGCCGCTTCGCGTCTGAAGTGCGCGCCTGCATTGCCGAAGGGACCATTGCCGCGATCATGCACATGGAAGGGGCCGAGGCGATTGGCCCCGACCTTGACGCGCTGCACCTCTGGCACGCGGCAGGGCTTCGCTCGCTGGGTCCGGTCTGGAGCCGTCCGACGGTGTTCGGCCACGGTGTGCCGTTCCGGTTTCCCGGCGACCCCGATACCGGGGCCGGGTTGACCGACGCGGGCAAGGCGCTGGTGCGTGAATGTGACAGCCTCGGCATCATGATCGACCTGTCGCATCTGAACGAAAAGGGGTTCGACGATGTGGCGGCGATCTCGTCGCGCCCGTTGGTCGCGACCCATTCGAACGCCCATGCCATCGCGGCCAGCACCCGCAACCTGACCGACCGGCAGTTGGCGGCGATCCGTGACAGCAACGGCATGGTGGGGCTGAACTTTGCCACCGTGTTCCTGCGCCCCGACGGGTTTCGCGGAGGTGATTTCGGCTGGGACGTGATGCTGCGCCATCTCGATCATCTGGTGACGCATTTGGGCGAAACCCGTGTCGGGTTCGGGTCCGATTTCGACGGCGCGCCGATGCCTGACCTGATCGGCGACGTCACCG
Organism: Rhodobacterales bacterium; assembly: GCA_038251315.1. Lineage (GTDB taxonomy): Bacteria > Pseudomonadota > Alphaproteobacteria > Rhodobacterales > Rhodobacteraceae > JBBKXP01. The sequence continues at coordinate 53,338 of JBBSBK010000005.1, forward strand.
GGGTGCAGGCGCTGTGCGACGCGATGCTGGCGCATGGCTTTGGCACCGATCTGGTGCGCAAGATCGCCTGCGACAACTGGCTGGCGCTGCTGGGGCGCAGCCTGCCGGGCTAGGTATGCAACGGGATGCCGATTTTGCTGGACACTTTCGGGGCGCGTCGCCTACCAATGCTGCGCATGACGGGAGAGCCGGGAAACCGGTGCCGAAGGAGGTCCGCAGGGCGCCCCGGTAAACTCTCAGGCCCGAGGACCGATCATGCGACCGACAACTCTGAAGAGTGGTGCATGGCACCCGCCGACGGGATAACGAAGTCAGGCGTAAGGAACAGAGGGGCATCTTGCTGCGGGATATCCGTTGGGGTGCCGCCGTGTTTGGCAAGGAAATGGAATGGACGATCTGAAACGCACGGTTTTCTGGGACTTGCACCGCGAACTCGGCGCGAAAATGGTTCCATTCGCGGGCTATGACATGCCGGTACAGTATCCGCTGGGCGTGCTGGGTGAACATCTGCATACGCGCAGTGGCGTCGGTCTGTTCGATGTCAGTCACATGGGGCAAGTCATTTTGCGGCCCCTGTCCGGCGAAGTGGCCGATGCGGCACTGGCGTTGGAACGGCTGGTGCCGGTCGATGTGCTGGGCCTTGACGTCGGGCGGCAGAGGTATGCGATATTCACCAATGACGTGGGTGGAATCTTGGACGACCTGATGGTCGCCAACCGGGGGAATCACCTGTTCGTGGTGGTCAACTCCGCCTGCAAGGACGCCGACATCGCCCATATGCAGACGCATCTGTCGGACCTCTGCGAGGTGGTGCCGGTGGCCGACCGGGCGCTGGTCGCCTTGCAGGGGCCCGAGGCCGAAACGGTGCTGGAGGCGGTCGCCCCGGGGGCCACCGCAATGCGGTTCATGGATGTGGCGACGCTGCAAGCAGGCAGGGCGGAACTCTGGGTGTCGCGCTCAGGCTACACGGGCGAGGACGGGTTCGAGATTTCCGTTTCCGATCAGGACGCCATGCCCTTCGTGCGATCGTTGCTGGATCAGGGCGGAGTCGAACCTGTCGGCCTTGGGGCACGGGATTCGCTGCGGCTCGAGGCGGGGTTTTGTCTGTACGGGTCTGATCTGGACACAACCACCAGCCCGGCAGAGGCAGGTCTCGGTTGGGCGATCCAGAAGGTACGGCGCAGGGGCGGACTTCGCGCCGGCGGGTTTCCGGGGGCGGGTCGGATCCTGACCGAATTGCAGACCGCCCCCATCCGTCTGCGCGTCGGATTGCTGCCAGAAGGGCGCGCACCGATGCGGGCCGGAACGGCGATCTATGCGACCGAAAATGGCCGCGCGATCGTCGGCCACGTCACATCGGGTGCCTATGGGCCGTCCATCGAACGACCGCTGTCGATGGGGTACGTCGAAACCGACCATGCCATTACCGGGAACCAGCTTTGGGGCGAGGTGCGCGGCAAACGCCTGCCCGTCTTGGTCGCCGACATGCCTTTCCGCCCATCCACCTACAAACGCCAACTCGCTGGAGAGACACGATGAAATACACCGAAGAACACGAATGGCTGCGCATCGAGGGTGATGTCGTCGTCGTCGGCATCACCGCCCATGCCGCCGAACAACTGGGCGACATCGTCTTTGTCGAACTGCCGAACGAGGGCAAGGCGGTGGTCAAGGACGACGGGGTGGTTGTCATTGAATCCGTCAAGGCGGCGTCGGACATTCTGGCCCCGATCGACGGCGAAATCGTCGAAGTGAACGCCGTGCTGACCGACAACCCGTCGATGGTCAACGACGACCCGACCGGCGACGGCTGGTTCTTCAAAATGTCGGTCGACGACCTGTCGGTGCTGGACGACATGATGGACGAGGCCGCTTATCTGAAATTCATCGGCTAGCGCCTGTTCGCGCCTGTCGGAGCCTCCGGCGGGGATATTTTCAGCCAAAAGAAACTCAAGGGGTCATTTGCCATGCCTTTCACGCCGACCGATTACCGCCCCTATGACTTTGCCAACCGCCGCCACATCGGCCCGTCCCCTGCCGAGATGGACGCGATGCTGGCGGTGATTGGCGAACCTTCGCTGGACGCCCTGATCGACGCGGCCGTGCCAAAGGCGATCCGCCAGAAGGCGCCGCTCGATTTCGGCAAGGCCAAGTCCGAGGGCGAGTTGCTCTACCACATGGCCGAGGTGGCGAAGAAAAATCAGGTGCTGACCAGCCTGATCGGGCAGGGGTATTACGGGACGGTCACGCCGCCCGCGATCCAGCGCAACATTCTGGAGAACCCGGCCTGGTACACCGCCTATACGCCCTATCAGCCGGAAATTTCGCAGGGCCGCCTTGAGGCTTTGCTTAACTATCAGACGATGATCACCGATCTGACGGGTCTCGAGATCGCCAATGCGTCCCTGCTGGACGAGGCGACCGCCTGCGCCGAGGCGATGACGATGGCACATCGGGTCGCCAAGTCGAAGGCAGGCGCGTTTTTTGTCGATCACCATTGCCACCCGCAGAATATAGCAGTGATGCAGACCCGCGCGGCCCCCTTGGGGATCGAGGTGATCGTCGGCGATCCGGCAGATATGGACGCGACGCAGGTCTATGGTGCGATCTTCCAGTATCCGGGCACCTATGGCAATGTGACCGATTTCACCGATCACATCGAAGCGTTGCACGGCGCGGGCGCGATTGGCGTCGTGGCCGCCGATCCGCTGGCGCTGACGCTGCTCAAGGAACCGGGCGCGATGGGGGCGGATATTGCTGTCGGATCGACGCAGCGATTTGGCGTGCCCTTGGGCTTTGGTGGCCCGCATGCTGCATATTTCGCCTGCAAGGATGCCTACAAGCGGTCGATGCCGGGGCGGATTGTCGGGGTGTCGGTGGATAGCCACGGGCATCCGGCCTATCGCCTGTCCCTGCAAACCCGCGAGCAGCATATCCGGCGCGAAAAAGCCACGTCGAATGTCTGCACCGCGCAGGCCCTTCTGGCGGTCATGGCGTCGATGTATGCGGTATTTCACGGGCCGGAAGGATTGCTGGCCATCGCCCAACGGATCCATCGCAAGACCGAACGGTTGGCGCGGGGGCTCGAGGAGGCGGGGTTCAAGGTCGAACCCGACGTGTTTTTTGATACCATCACGGTCGAGGTCGGCCCTTTGCAGTCTGCGGTCATGCAACTGGCCGTCGAGAACGGGATCAACCTTCGCCGGGTCGGCTCGACCAAGGTCGGCATTTCGGTCGATGAACGCACCCGTCGCCCGACAATCGAGGCTGTCTGGCGGGCCTTTGGCCTGAGCCGCAAGGATGATGACTTGACGCCGCGCTACCGGGTGCCCGATGCGCTGCACCGCGAGACGCCCTATCTGACTCACCCGATCTTTCACATGAACCGGGCCGAAACGGAAATGATGCGCTATATGCGCCGCCTGTCGGACCGCGATCTGGCGCTGGACCGAGCGATGATCCCGCTGGGGTCTTGCACGATGAAACTAAATGCCGCGGCCGAGATGATGCCGATCACCTGGCCCGAGTTTTCGATGATCCATCCGTTCGTGCCAAAAGATCAGGCGGCGGGGTATTATCACCTGATCGATGATCTGATCGCAAAGCTGTGTGTCATCACCGGCTATGACGCGATGTCGATGCAGCCCAATTCTGGGGCGCAAGGTGAATACGCCGGGCTGCTGACCATCATGGCCTATCACCGGGCGCAGGGCGACGATCAGCGCCGCGTGTGTCTGATCCCCGTATCGGCGCATGGCACCAATCCGGCCAGTGCCCAGATGTGCGGGATGGAGGTTGTCGTCGTCAGGTCCGCCGAAAACGGCGATATCGATGTGGATGATTTCCGCGCCAAGGCCGCCGCAGCCGGCGACCGTCTGGCCGCCTGCATGATCACCTATCCCAGCACGCATGGCGTGTTCGAGGAGACCGTGACCGAGGTCTGCCAGATCACCCATGATCACGGTGGACAGGTCTATATCGACGGGGCCAACATGAACGCGATGGTCGGCCTGTCCAAACCCGGCGAGATCGGCGGCGACGTGTCCCATCTGAACCTGCACAAGACGTTCTGCATTCCGCACGGCGGCGGCGGGCCGGGGATGGGGCCGATCGGGGTCAAGGCGCATCTGGCGCCCTATCTGCCGGGGCATCCCCAGACGGGCGGGACCGAGGGACCGGTGAGCGGCGCGCCTTTCGGGTCGCCGTCGATCCTGCCGATTTCCTGGGCCTACATCCTGATGATGGGCGGGCAGGGGCTGACCCAAGCCACCAAAGTGGCGATCCTGAACGCGAATTATATCGCCAGGAAGCTGAACGGGGCGTTCAACGTGCTGTTCAGTGGAAAGAACGGGTATGTCGCGCACGAATGTATCCTCGACACGCGCCCCTATGCCAACAGCGCCGGCGTGTCGGTTGACGATATCGCCAAGCGTCTGATCGACAACGGGTTTCACGCTCCGACGATGAGCTGGCCGGTGGCGGGAACGCTGATGGTGGAGCCGACCGAATCCGAGACCAAGGCCGAGTTGGACCGGTTCTGCGACGCGATGCTGGCGATACGGGCCGAGATTGCGCGGATCGAGGCGGGCGAATGGCCGCGCGACAACAACCCGCTGGTCAACGCCCCGCACACGGTCGAGGATTTGCTGGGCGACTGGGACAGGCCCTATACTCGCAAAGAGGCCTGCCATCCGCCGGGGTCGTTCCGCGTTGATAAATACTGGGCGCCAGTCAACCGGGTCGACAACGTCTATGGCGACCGGCATCTGATCTGCACCTGCCCGCCCCTGACCGACTATCTGGACGCTGCCGAATAGCCTGTCAATTTGCTAAAACCGATGCCGGACGTCCGAAAGAACTACATCGCCGGGGCATGGGTCGCGGGCGGACACGCGATCGAAAACCGCAACCCATCTGATCTGTCCGATCTGGTCGGCATGTAAACGCGGGCGACAGCAGCGCAGCTTGACGATGCCCTTGCCGCCGCCGCTGGGACGCAACGGGAATGGGCGGGCTACAGGCCGGAGCGCAAGCCGGCCTTGCTGATCGCGATTGGCACCGAATTGACGGGGCGTGCGGCGGAACTGGGCGGGTTGCTGTCGCGCAAGGAAGGTCAGCCGCTGGCCGACGGCAAGTTGGTACCGGCGCGCTCTGTCGATGCCCATGGGATCATTGGTGAAGTGGTGAAGGCAAATCTCGAATCGCTTCAATCAAATGAAGCGGTATCGACATCGGCGCGCCCCAACGGGGCCACGTCCAGCAGGGCCGGATCGACAGGATCGCTGATCTGCATCCGACCACTGTCGCCAAACCGGTTCGGTGCCGCGACAAGGCGAAACAGCAACTTGCGCCGCAAAGCGATCTCTTCCTTTGACATGACGCGCCGCATGATGCTCAACCCTTCCCGCCACGCCGATGCTGGCGCACAAGGTCAGATTATCTGGTTAAGGTGGCAAAGAAATGCCCTTGAGTGGCCGGGAGTGCGGCCGAATCCCGATCCTTTCATGAATCGTCGAGGCCAGATCTATTTTTCTTGTCAGCTATCAGAGGGCGGGTGAAGGTCTGGCCATGGCAAGCAGAATCCGGACATGGGCGCGACGCCTAAAGATTGATGTCGTTGCCATCTACATCGCAAGGCGTGACCCGCGGACACCCTGGCATGTCAAGGCAATTGCTATCGTGGTCGGAGCCCAGATAGATGAAGGTTCTAACGCTTCCTTCGTATTCAATAATTGAACCACGCATATCGCTTGAGTTCTGAAAAGATAGATGCTTTTTCACCGAGTTGAATAGATCATTGCCAATAGCCTCCTTCAATTCACTGGCAGTCTCCCCC
>JBBSBK010000006.1:0-58976 GCA_038251315.1 Rhodobacterales bacterium
GCATAGGGCAGGGCAAAGCTTTGATCGTAAAGCACCGTGCCGCCCTGCAACTGGCCGATGATCTGGGTGCGGTAGAACAGCGTGGTCGTGGTGACCACCTGCGCCGGGTTCAGCACGATGTCCTCAGTTCGCGAACAGGTGAACGAGCTCGAATTACCCGGGGCCGGACCGGGAGGGCGGTCCGGTATGCAGCCGCTCGTTCGTGCTTGCGCCTCTGCCGCGTTCAGCGGAAAAAACGGCCCGGCAAAGGCGAAAACCAAGAGCCAAAGCGCACGCGCTATTGTCGCCGAAATTTTCAAAATCCCACCTCAAACGAATGTCAATCGTCGGCACTTGACGTCAATGATGGACGCTATCGCGGGTTTGCGATGCCGGCAAGCCGGTGCTTCGCGGCACCTTATTGACCGGCCGCGATTCCTTCAGAACCGACGGTGCAGTTCGGGCTCGCGCTGGCGGGTCGGCCGGCGCAGTTGCGGCTGCGTTGAACCGGACGCATGGCCAGGGTCAATCGCGGATCGATCCGGATTTTGATCTGGCGATGCAAGCGGCGTTCAGGGGGGTCGGGCCGGCGGCTATCGCTTGCCACGCGCGACAACAGAACATCGATAACGATGCGGGTCGGAAAATAGGCACTGTCGCCGTCGACAAGAACTGGAACCTGTCCCATCGGATTCAGGGTGAGGAATTCCTTTGGCGGGGGAAAGTCTCGAATTTCAAGTTCCGAAACTTCCAGATCATGCTCCCTGACAAGAATGCGGGCAATCCTCGCGAAGGGCGAACCATCGATGTAGTGCAGATCCAAACTCACTGCTCCCGGAATTGATCGGCGCCATTGAAGTGCCGGTCTGGTTTTTGTGGTCGATCGACTGGGCATGGAACAAGGCGTTCACGATATGGTTGGAATAGCAGACTACGGCGAACATTTCACAAGCAATTCTTGCAACCGGAAAGTTGGCGGACCATCTTCGCCCCGGCCCGTCGTCCGGCTTACGGGCGACATGGAGGCAGTTCACCGACCCCGCCATCATCCTGAACAACGGTCTTGCCCTGCAGATAAAAAAATCTAAAGTGGTTGTTTAATTTTAGGGCGACGAGCAGGTCATGCGACGTGATATTTCTTCTGATCCCACGGAAATCCTTAGATCCCAGCGTCTTGAGGTGGTTCCCTATGCCCCGCGAGTGGCCGCTTTGTCGGAGTGCCTCGGCATAGACCTCTCTGCAACTCTGTTTGCGCTCACCAACCTGCCGCTTTGCCAAGAAAGAGACACCCATGCCGCGGTTCGGCGTGCCGCGGCCAGATTGATCTCCGAGCGAACCGAGACACTGCGAGCCGCCATCCCGGACATGGTCAGGACGCACTGTGCCGTGCTTTGCGTGCCGGGTCGGGTTGACCTCATGCAGGAGGTCATCGGGCCTCTTGTCTCGGACACGATCTCGATCCTTATTGACATGCCGATTGACGTGGCCGAGCACGATCACATCAGTCGCGTTTTTAGTCAGGCTCTCGGCGTCGCCAAACGTCGCAAGATGGATCACGCGCTCGGCCAACTGACCACGCGACTGCGTCAGACCTTTTCCAACGCGGATGAGAGCGTTGTGGGGCTCAAGCTCGCGTTTACGATCCTCGGGCGCGACGCGATGTTGGGCACCTTCGGTTGTACTCTGCATGATCTTGTCCAGAAGGTGGATGGCGGTGCGTGGTCGGCGCTCGACTGGCCCGACACGCCGACCCGGACCGGCGTACCCTACATTGACCGGATCGCGCTTGAGGATGTCACGGTGGGCGGAGAGGCGCTTGAAGCGGGCAGCAATATCCGGGCACGACTGGCTGACTATGAAACCGCTGAGGATCCGCGCAGCCGCATCGGCTTTTTCGGCGCCGGGGCGCATGTCTGCCTCGGACGCGCGCTGACGCTTGATCTGTGGCGCGGTATCTCGAGGTTTATGGCACAGAGCACGGCGCGACCGCACGTGTTGGAATTTGCTCTGCGCCGCGACGACGTCTTTCATATTCCTCAAATCCTTTTTCTGGAGATTGAAGCACCATGACATCAGTCAGAACCGTGGTACTGAATGCGCTTGATAAAACCATCGGCCTCAGGGGCAACCGTGTTTTCGCCGAAGCCATCGTCGCGGAAAGGGACATCAGGTTGACCGATCTAGACATGGACAGCCTGTCGCGGATGGAAGCCATCATGCTGATCGAAGAGGCGCTCGACATCGAGATCGACGACGATGAAGTGCTGGAACAGGACACATTGAATGGCCTCATCGGCTATATCGAACCGCGCGTTGGTTCCGCCGCAGATGCACGACAGTGAAGCCTGTGTCTTAGACGACCCGCTGATCACATTGTTTCACGCCGCCCAAGGGCGTCGTGCCATGAAAATTGTTGCGGACATGGAAACGCACTTTGCTCCGGCGGAAATGGTTTCGTTCGGTCGGGCGCTCGCCGTGTCCGATCATCCGGCCCGCGCGGTTTTTTTGCAGCGCGAGTCATTCGTGGAACTGCTGGCAGCCAAGCGGGTGCAGCCTTTTCAACGCTCGGCGATCAGCCCGGATGTCAGTTTCTACAGCGATGGCGGCCCGCCGACCAACAAGACCCTGGTGGTCGGTTTCGGAGGGATGGGCGGGCGGCTCGGGTTGCCCATCGGAAATATCCTTCAGGTGATGGACGCGTCCCGCATGGACATGGTGATGTTGCGAGACCCATTGCAACGAAACTATGCGTTCGGTGCAGGAAGTTTCGCACCCGATTTCGCCTCTCTCATTGCGTCGCTTCGCATCCGGTTTCGACCGGATAGCTATTGTCGGCTGGTGACGATCGGCAATTCGATGGGGGGAACAGCGTCACTGCGCGCCGGCTTCTGGCTGGATGCCGAACGCGCCATCGGGATTGGCGCGCGTCGCTCCAACGACGACCTTATGCTCGTTCTTCGGCGCGGCGTGGGGCCAGCCTTCGACCCGTTTTGCGATTGCCTGCGTGATCGACCGCACCGCGGACTGCTCGTCTACGCTGGCGCCTGCGCGCCCGACGTCGATGCTGCCACCCAAATGGAGGCGAACGGTGCAGGTCGCCGTGTGATCTTTGTCGGTATGGGAGAGCACAACCTCATCTCGCGGTTCTGGGCGATGAGAGAACTAGGCGCATTTCTCGATCTGCTTCTCAACGGTCGACTGGTGGGCGACCGTCACACTCCGGCGCCGCCTATTGTCATCGGGCGCACATGGCTCCCGCGTCTGCGTGCGGGTCTCAAACGTCGGATCGGACACTGGACTGGCCGGGCAAACCGCTAGATGTCTCGCACGATCTGGTGGCTCTTTAAGGATGTGGCGATCGAGGTCGCGACCTCTGCAGCGAATGACCGCTCCCGGTGCCGATTCTGTGGAAAAAACAATGTGTTGCGTGAGACCACATACAAAAGGTCAAACGCGAACGAATTGATCGAAATCGGCCAACTTAAAACAACTGGCCGTGTTTCATCTTCACAAGTTGGTTTTCAGCAATATCTCAACACGGATCTTTTCCTGGGAGGTCAGCGTTTCGCGCTGATCCACAATGCCCTTGAGGCGACGGACCGCGCTGCGCACCAGATGTCCGGTGTCCTGCGTGATCACTGCGTCCAAGTCTCCTCGCAGCAGCGCGTCTACAGCAAAGGGTGTCCTTTCGTGAGCAATCTTGACGACGTCGGGTGGCAAGGCGAGGCCTCTTAGGATTGTCAGCGGACCACGGGCTTCGGATGACATGATATAGATACCAGCGATACTGGGATTTGCGCGCAATGTCGCTGTCAAGATGGTGCGCGCCCGGTCATCGCTCCCGTAGGTCTCCAGAGTGGGCAAGGCGCGCAAATGGGTAAAGTCGGTGTTTATGGCGTTGTCAAAACCGAGACGACGCTCAAGGCTGTCGCGCAGTTGCAGGCTTTCGGCCACAACCATGATGGATCCCGACGTCATTTTGATGAAGCGACCCAACAGGGTGGCCGCGGTCGCCCCAGCGGCCCGATTGTCGATGCCGACCCAGTGCTCATCCATCATCGTCTGGTTTGAGATGAAGGGAAGCGCCGCAACCCCGCGTTCCTGCAGCCGGGTGATGGCGTCACGGACTTGCGGGGTCTCGGGTGCCATGATGGCGACACCGGTCACGGCATCGGGCCGAAGCGTCGTCAGATAGTCCGAAATTCTGTGCGGATCGTTTTCGTCGATGTTGTGAATGTCGATGGACACGCGATCGGGCGAAAAGATCGTTTCGGCCTCTTTCACGTGACGCACGATCTCTTGAAGGAACTGTTCACCCGAGTTCGGCAAGACAAAAAGGAACCTATAGTTCTTGGACCTGGCTAGATTCGCTGCCTGAAGATTTCGGATGAATCCAAGCTCCTTGACTGCCGCATTGACGCGATCGACTGTCTTTTGCTTGACCCCGTCGCGCCCATTCAGGACCCGATCCACTGTTGCGCGGCTGACCCCAGCAATCTTGGCGAGGTCTTTTGTAGTCGGAGGAAGAAGCGGTCGAGGCGTTTCTATGTGTTGCGTTTCCTTCACCTTTATCAATCCCTTGCCGTATCCCACTCATCTCGCCTGGCGACGTTCCATGGGTAACTTTGGATGGGCCTAACAGTTTTTGAGGCACGTGTCTCAAAAATTACTTGTTTTGAGGCACGTGTCTCAGTATTCTCCTCCGCAGGATAGGATTGCGGCGTGGGGCCGACCCTGAACGATCTCTGGGAGGAGACAACTGATGAAATCCAACTTGATGATGACAGCTGCAGCGGGCGTAATGCTTGCGTCAGGGCTGTCCACGGCTGCAACGGCCGAAGACCTGACGCTCTGCTGGGCGGCCTGGGATCCCGCAAACGCGCTGATCGAGTTGAGCAAGGATTTTGAGGAAAAATCTGGCAACACCATGCACTTCGAATTCGTGCCGTGGACGAGTTTTGCCGACAGGATGCTCAACGAGCTGAATTCGGGCGGCACGCTGTGCGACCTGATGATCGGTGACAGCCAGTGGATCGGCGGCGGCGCCGAGAATGGCCACTACGTCAAACTGAACGATTTCTTCGATGCCAACGGCATTTCCATGGATGATTTCATTCCCGCCACCGTCACCGGCTATGCCGAATGGCCCAAGAACACCCCGAACTACTATGCCTTGCCCGCGTTTGGCGATGTTGTCGGCTGGACCTACCGCAAGGATTGGTTTGAGCGTCCGGAGCTTCAGGCCGAGTTCAGGGAAAAGTATGGCCGCGATCTGGGAGTCCCCGCCACGCTGGAAGAACTGAAGGACATCGCGCAATTCTTTGAAGGTCGCGATATCGACGGCACCACGGTTTACGGGGCGGCGATCTATACCGAGCGCGGATCCGAAGGCATCACCATGGGTGTCACAAACGCGCTTTATAATTACGGTTTCCTGTACGAAAACCCGGACAAGCCCTATGATCTTGAAGGCTTCGTGAACTCTGACGGCGCAATTGCCGGTCTGGAATTCTACAAGGACCTCTATGACACCGGCACACCGCCGGGGTCGTCGAACTGGTATATGGGCGAAAATATTGACGCCTACCGTTCCGGACAGGTCGCGATGCAGATGAACTTTGCCTTCATCTGGCCGGGTGTCGAGACGGACGCAAACGTCGGCGGCGGCAAATCGGGCTATTTCGCAAATCCGGCGGGCCCAGCGGGCCAGTTTGCCCAGCTGGGCGGGCAGGGGATTTCGGTGGTGTCTTATTCTGATAAGCAGGACGCGGCGCTCGAGTATATCAAGTGGTTCGCGCAGCCCGAGATTCAGGCCAGATGGTGGGAGTTGGGCGGTTATTCGGCGCTCAAGGCGGTGGTCGAAGACCCCGGTTTCGTGTCCAGCCAGCCTTATGCGCAGACCTTCCTCGATAGCATGGCCATCGTCAAGGATTTCTGGGCGGAACCTGCCTATGCCGATCTGCTGCTGGCGATGCAAGACCGTGTGCACAACTATGTGGTGGCCGGACAAGGCACTGCAAAAGAGGCACTTGACGGACTTGTCAGTGACTGGACGGTCATCTTTCAAGACGAAGGTAAACTTTAGTCGCCTTTGAATCGGGCACCCTGCTTTCTGCGTGTCCGACGGTCTCCTCCAGTCCTTGTCGGACTGGGGGACAATTACCCCCAGATGAAGTGACCATCCCCTATTGGGGGCCGACGCGCGCGGGGAAGGAATGACGCTATGACGAACGACCCGCTGGATACTGCCGCACGCAAGACGCCAGACGGGATGGCGCGGCGTATTCGTGGCCTTTCAGATCGCACGATCGCGTGGATATTTGTCACGCCGACGATATTTTTGCTGCTCGCAGTGAACATTTTTCCATTGATCTGGACGATCCGGCTCAGTTTTACGAACTTTCGGGTCAATCGCCCAAACAACGCGGTCGAATGGGTGGGGCTGGACAATTACCGCCGCATCCTGTCAGACCCCGCCATCTGGAACACGATGCAGGCGACGGCGCATTTTTTGATTTGGACCATCATGTTGCAGGTGCTGATCGGTTTCACACTTGCCTATCTGATCAACAAGAAATTCCGCGGCAACGACCTGTGGACGACGATCATCGTCTTTCCGATGATGTTGTCCCCCGCCGTTGTCGGCAACTTCTGGACCTTTCTTTACCAACCTCAGATCGGACTGTTCAACTACGCCGTTTCGTTCTTTACCGGCATTGATCCAGCCAGTTTCTCGATGATCGGGGATGTAAACCTCGCCCCTTGGGCCATCGTTATCGCCGATACCTGGATGTGGACGCCGTTTGTAATGCTCATCTGTTTGGCGGGGCTTCGGTCGATCCCTGACAGCATCTATGAGGCCGCTGAATGCGACCGCGCAAGCAGGTGGCGGCAGTTCTGGACCATCACAATCCCTATGGCGCTGCCGTTCATAATGCTCGCAGTGCTGTTCCGGGGCATCGAAAACTTCAAGATGTTCGACCTTGTGGTGCAACTGACCGGTGGCGGGCCGGGCAATGTGACGACGCTGACATCAATCGATCTCAAGCGTGAAGCGTTCGAAAAATGGCGCACCGGTTTCTCGTCCGCCTATGCGGTCATCCTGTTCGTCACCGTCTTTGGCCTCGCGTCGATTTACGTCAAAGCTCTGAATAAAGTGAAAGAAAGATGAGCTTTTCTGTCACGGACCCGTCCAGGGGCGTCAAATGGGTGGCCGGAATACTGGTCGTCGGTTATGCGGTCATCACGTTGATCCCGTTGTTGTGGATTGTCGCTACAGGCTTTAAATCGCCTACGGATTCAATAGCGTACCCGCCAGTCGTGGTGTTTGAGCCGACTCTGGAAGGCTATGTAAATCTTTTCACTGACCGAACTCGTGCCACTCAAGACATGCTGGACGCCGCAGGCCCGCCCGCAACATGGTATGATGAAATTGTCCGAAATCGGGGGACGGTCATTTCCGGGCAGTCGCGCTATGGCGAACGGTTCCTGAACTCGGTCATCATTGGTTTCGGATCCACCGCGCTGTCTATGGTGCTTGGTACGGCGGCTGCCTATGCTTTCAGCCGGTTTCGGGTGCCCCTCAAAGACGATCTGCTTTTTTTCATTCTGTCTACCAGGATGATGCCGCCCATCGCTGTGGCAATCCCGATTTTTCTTATGTTCCGCAACCTTGGACTGAACGATACTCATCTCGGCATGATCCTGCTGTATACGGCGGTGAATCTGTCGCTGTCGGTTTGGCTGCTGAAAGGGTTCATCGACGAAATCCCTGTGGAATACGAGGAAGCAGCCCTGATCGACGGCTACACTAGGTTCCAGGCGTTCTACAAAGTTGTGCTGCCACAGGCGGCGACGGGAATAGCCTCGACCGCCATCTTCTGCCTGATCTTTGCATGGAATGAATATGCCTTTGCCGTCCTTCTGACCTCGGGCACCGCTCAGACCGCTCCACCCTTCATCCCAACGATCATCGGGACCAGTGGCAAGGACTGGCCCGCAGTGGCGGCAGGGGCCACGATCTTCCTTGTCCCGGTCATGGTCTTTACCATCCTGTTGCGCAAACACCTCCTGCGTGGGATCACATTCGGAGCTGTTCGCAAATGATCCGCTTTGTCAAAGGACTGATGGGCTTGCGCCGGGGGCCTTGGGAGATGGTGGCGACGATCCTCATTGCCCTCGGTGTCGTCATGTTGATGCAGCCCTTTTCCCTGGCGTTCTACAGTTCTTCGTTCATCGTGACCCTTGTCGGCACGGTGATGTTCATCATCGTCAGCCATTTCCCGGAGTAATCGATGGCACAGATCAGAATCGAGAACGTGCGCAAGGATTTCGGGACGTTCAACGCTGTCAAATCCTCGACCTTCACCATCGAGGATGGCGAGTTCTTCATGCTGCTGGGGCCTTCGGGCTGCGGCAAGACGACGACACTGCGGATGATGGCGGGGCTGGAACTGCCGACGCGCGGCGAGATCTACATCGACGGTGAAGAAGTGGGGATGAAACCGGCAAGTCAGCGGGACATCGCCTTCGTGTTCCAGATGTTCGCGCTCTACCCGCATATGAACGTGCGCAAGAATATCAGCTATCCCCTGGTCAGTCAGGGTATGCCCAAGGCAGCCGTCAAGAAGAAGGTCGGCGAGATTGCAGAGATCCTGGGGATCACCGATATCCTCGACCGCCCCATCGGCGGTCTTTCGGGCGGCGACAGGCAAAGGGTGGCGCTGGGCCGGGCGATTGTGCGCGACCCCAAGGCCTTTTTCATGGATGAGCCGCTGGGGGCACTGGACGCGGAGTTCCGCGAGCATATGGCGGAAGAGCTTCGCGCTCTGCATGACCGGATGGGCGCAACGACGGTTTATGTTACCCACGATCAGCTTGAGGCGATGCAGATGGGTGACAAGATCGTCGTGATGAACCACGGCGTCGTCGAGCAGTTCGGCGTTCCCCAGGACATCTACGACTGGCCCGCCAGCAAATTTGTGGCGGAGTTCATCGGCTCTCCTCCGATGAACTTCCTCAACTTTCACGGAATGGTCGGCCATGGCATGACCCGTGTGACCCTCAGCGATACGACCTTTGACGTGCCCCGGATGATCGGCGGGGCCAATGGCGATCTGATCTTGGGCGTCCGGCCCGAACATGTCCGGCTTGACGACAGTGCGCCCTATAGGGGCCGGATCGTGGCGACCGAATACCTGGGCACCACGCAGATCGTCAGCCTTGAGACCGCAAACGGCCAGATCAAGGCGCGAATTACCAGTCAAGAGGCTGTGGGTATCGGCCAGACTACTGGGCTGCGTTTCGATCCGCGCACGGTGACCGTCTTTGTCGCGGGAACAGGTCAGGCGCTGCGATCCGAGGCCAATCAAGGCGTTCTCGCTCATGGCTGAGGTGATCCTGAGCAATGTGTCCAAATCCTTCGGCGCGGACATCGCGCTGGCGGAAGTCACGATGATCATACCTGACGGCTCTTTCGTCGTCCTGCTGGGCCCCACGGGCGCGGGCAAAACGACGACGCTGCGTTTGATTTCAGGCCTCGATAGGCCGGACAGGGGAAGCATCCAGATCGGCGGGCGAGACGTTGCGAACCTGACACCGGCGCAACGTGACGTGGCGATGGTGTTCCAGCAATACTCCCTCTATCCCCACCTCACTGTCCGTCAGAACCTCGAGTTTCCTCTGAAGTCACCGATTCTAAGGACCGCCCGGGCAGAGATCGACCGCAAGGTCGGTGATGTGGCTGAAATTCTCCAGATCAGCCACAAGCTCGACAACAAGGCCACTGCGCTGTCGGGGGGAGAGATGCAGCGTGTCTCCATCGGCCGCGCGCTGGTGCGAAACCCCTCCGTCTACCTTATGGACGAGCCTCTCAGTTCGCTTGATGCCAAGCTGCGGTCGGATCTGAGAATTGAACTCAAGAGCATTCAGGCCAATTCAGGTGCGACGTTTCTATACGTCACACATGACCAGATCGAAGCGATGACAATGGCCACCCATGTGGGCGTCCTGGACCATGGCCGGCTTGTACAGTTCGGAAGCCCACGACAGATCTACGAGAACCCGGTGAGCGTCTATGCCGCCAGCCGTCTGGGCCAGCCGCGCATCAACGTCCTGCCCGCTGACATCTTCGGTCCAGCCCCCGCAAAGGCCACCCACATCGGCCTCAGGCCCGAGCATATCGTGCAGGGCGAAGGGCAAGACAGTTTTGTTCAGCGGGTCGAACATCTCGGCGACCAGACCCGACTTCATCTCAGCTTCCGGGACCATGACATCATTACGGTCACCGATGCACATACAACACTCAAAGGGGGCGACATCGTCAAAATCAGCCCCGAGAAACCGTACTATTTCGACGCCACTGGCGCGCGCGTGGCTTAGGGAGCACAACGATGAAGCAGTTTATCAACAACAAGGAAGACATCGTCACCGAGGCCATCGACGGCACCATCGCCGCCTCTGGCGGTGCGCTGACGCGGCTGGACGGCTACCCTCACATCCGCGTCGTCGTCCGCAATGATTGGGACAAGTCCAAGGTGGCGCTGGTCTCTGGCGGCGGATCGGGGCACGAACCGGCCCACGCTGGTTTTGTCGGCGCGGGCATGCTGACCGCTGCGGTCTGCGGCGATGTCTTTGCTTCTCCTTCGGTCGATGCCGTCCTGGCGGGGATCCTGGCTGTAACCGGCCCGGCAGGCTGCCTGCTGATCGTCAAGAACTACACCGGCGACCGGCTGAACTTTGGCCTCGCCGCCGAACGGGCACGAGCATTTGGGCACAAGGTTGGCATGGTGATCGTTGACGATGATGTCGCCCTTCCCGACCTGCCTCAGGCCCGAGGGCTGGCCGGCACGCTTTTTGCCCACAAGATCGCGGGCGCGATGGCCGAAAACGGTGCCAGCCTCGAAGAAATCAAGGCAGCCGCCGAGCGGGTGATCCGCAACAGCCGAAGCATCGGCATGTCACTCGACACCTGCACCGTCCCCGGCTCACCCAAGGAAGACCGCATACCTCATGGCATGGCCGAGCTTGGGCTGGGCATCCATGGCGAAGCGGGGGTCGAACAGGTGGTCTCTGGCGGCGCCTACGACGCTATGGCCAAAGTCACGGAAAAGCTGGCAGCAACGATGGCTGACGCGCCGCACGTTGCTCTGGTCAACAACCTCGGCGGTGCGTCGGTACTTGAGATGTCGATCCTGACTCTCAACCTGCTGGGGTCGCGCATAGGAAAACAGATCGAGATGATCGTCGGCCCCGACACAATGATGACAGCCCTCGATATGCATGGCTTCTCCGTCTCTGTCCTCGAACTCTCGCCGGGGGATGAGGCCCTGCTGAAGCAGCCTGTGGCCGTTCCCGGCTGGCCGACCTGCAAGACGATCAACGTCCCTGCCATCCTTCCCTTGCCCGATGGGCTCTCACCCATTCGTGCTCCAGCATCGTCTCATGCACCTACCAAGGCCTTCCTGACGTCTTGCTGCAACATCCTGATCACCGCCGAAGCGGATCTCAACGCGCTCGACGCCCGCTCTGGTGATGGCGACACCGGGTCGACACTGGCAACCGCCGCTCGGGCGCTCATAGGCGCCATGGACACCCTGCCGCTGGCCGATCACACCCAGCTTTATCGCGCGATCGGCTTGGAACTCAGCCAGACCATGGGCGGGTCCTCGGGAGTTCTTCTGGCAATCTTCTTTGCAGCCGCTGGCGATGCATCGTCTTCGGGCCTGCCGATGCGAGAGGCCCTGCAAACCGGGCTCGATCGGATGCGCCTGATCGGCGGAGCCAACCCAGGTGACCGGACCATGGTCGATGCCCTGTTACCTGCGTTGAAGTCGTTGGATCAAGGTCTGGCCAAGGCCGCAGAAGCAGCCCGCAAAGGGGCAGACTATACCGCGACGCTCTCCAAGGCCAACGCCGGTCGGGCAACATATATCAACGCAGAACAGCTGCACGGACACGTTGACCCAGGAGCTGAGGCGGTGGCGCGCCTCTTCGAGCATCTCGCATCCTGACCAATTCAGCGGCACCCGGACCGTTCTTCAGACGACCCTTCGAACAGTCCGCAGTGAGATATCCCACCGACAGTCATTCTGTACGCTGCACGAATCTCGTCACGTATGCCCTGCTGCTCCGACTTGGTTGCCATCACGGGTTGCAGACAGGGCAGTGTCCGGGGTCGGCCACGCGAAGGCCATCAGTGCGCGGCCGATTGGCCTTGAGTCCACAATGCGTGCAGCCGTGCACCTCTGCCTTGACCAGCAGCGTCGGGCCGTCGCACCAGGCGCAGGGCAGGCCGGTTTCCACCCGCAACAGCCCCCATCCCGGTGCGGTGCAGTCCGGGCAGGCTGTCCCCAGTCGCGCGGCAAGGCGTTCGGCCAGACGGCCGATCGTCTCCATCCGGCGGGGGTTCAGATGGGCGCGCATATCGGTCTGCAGCAAAGCGCCGCCCTGATCGGTCAGACGTGACGCGCGGCCGATGGCGTCATCGACCGCGCTGCGGTCCTGCAAACCCTTGGCCAAAGGGACTGCACCCTGTCCGGTCGGGGCCACGACGATGGCGGTCCGGGGAAAACCGATGCGTGTCAGAAAGCTGGTCGCCTCGTCGGCTGAAAACACGGTAACGTGATCGTAGCACGGGGCCTCGTCGGTCAGCCTTTCCATCACCTCCTGCCCTGTTTCCGCGTTCCGCCACAACAGCACCTCGCGGCCGATGGGCACAAACGGGATCACCGGATGCGGGCCGTAGGCGCCTTCGCTGGCGATACTGACGGTCAGGCCGGTGGCCGCGATGGCGGCGCGGGCCTTGGCGCGGGCAGCATCGTCCATCGTGCCCCTGCGCGGGGTTTCGCCGGTAAAGGTGCCGAACCGGTCGGTGTCCAGCCCCTCGGGCACCACCAGCGTGATGCCAAGCCGGGCCAGCGGCGGCGCGATTGCCGCCGCTTTGCCGTGCATGGTGCCAAGGGCTGCGCGATCAGGCAGGGTCATGCGGCACGGCGCTGGTAGTCCGTTTCGTCCCACGCCAATCCGGGCCGATAGCGGGCCGCCATCCGACCCTCTTTCAGCACGAAAAGATGCAGCCAGCCATTGTCGAAAAGCGCGCGTACCCCGTCGTGGCGGGCCAGCACGTCGATGATGGCCGCGCGCGGGGCCTCGACCAGCACCGACAGCCGCAAGGGCTCATGCGCCAGTTGTGCGCCGTCATGCACGGTTTGCCACGGCAGACCGGGGCGCAGCATGCCGCCATTGCCCTGCACCACCCCGATGCCGCCCACGACGTTGTGGATCAGCTTGTTGCCGCCACCAAAAGCGTCGGGTGCTACGGACGAGCCATAGTATTGCAGGCTGATCCAGCTGGCCACCACAACAGGCGCGGTCAGGATCAGTTCCAGCGTGCCAAAGCCCGCGTCTGCCTGCCAATCGTAGTTGTGCAGGAAGGCGCGGCCAGCAAGATCTGTGCCGGCAGTGGCGGGGCGCGGGGCCGCGATAAAGGCCGCACACCCGGCCAGTCCCCATTCGGGCCGCACCTCGGCCCAGTTCAGCGCCCGCTGGGCGATGGCATCGGCCGTGGCTCCCGGCAGACGCAGCGCACGTTCGGACCGCGCAAGGCCCCCGGCGCGGGCAAGCCAGTCTTCGGACTTGGCAATGTCTGCCACATGTGCGGGCGCAGGGTCATCCCTGTAAAGACGGATCCGGTCGGTCGTCGTGTCGTGCAGGCCCGCCAGAAACACCGTGTCTTCTGCCAGCATGATACCCTGCGCAGGCAGACCCGCGCGCGTTTCGGGGTCGTTCAGCAACTGGGCCAGCAGCCGCGCCGATACCTCGCCGGTCTGCCCGGCACAGGCACCGCAGTGATAGGCGCTTTCGTGCGGGTTGTTGGTGGTTTGCCCGCCGTGGCCCAGCAGCAGCACCAGCCGTGCATGGTTCGTGGTCATGCTCATCGCCTTCAGCACGGCGGCCCCGGTCGCGGCCTTGGCCTCGGCGCTCAACCCGCCTTCGATACGCGGCGCGGGTTCGGGGGGCTGTTCGGCGGGTGGCACAGCAAGCGCATCGCGCACCAGTTTCCAGCCATAGGCCGGCCCTGCCGCCTCGACAAAGGCAAAGGACGATACCGCCGCCTGCCGGAACCGGCCCCAGGCACGGGTGGTCCGGGCGGCAATACGGGTGGCACGTTCGACCTCGGGTGCGGCATGGCCAGTTGAGGTCATTCCAGGGTTCAAAAGTACCGGCAGATGAATCTGCAACTCTTCGGTGCCATGCGCACGGTGCTGCAGCGGCAGCCCGAAAAAGCCAGCAAAACCGATGGTTTCGATGTCCGGGCTCTGGCTTTCGAGCGCACGGCGGAACACTTCTGACCGCACGTCGATGCAAAAGGCGGCCTGCAGCGCCGGACGGCCTGCCGTGGTCTTTGGCCCGGACAGGGCGGCGTCCAGCTTGCGCTGATGCGCCCGCTCGGCGGCCTCTTGCAGGATCGCGTCGATCACCTCATCCACCGAGGGCTGTACAGGCGCTCCATGCGCCGCAACAGCCTGAGCCCAGTCCGCAGCAACCTCGGGGGCATGCGCCAATATCGCCTCTTCCCAGATCAGGCGGATGGCCAGCAGGTCGATGATCGTCATGTCGGATTGGCCCCGCAGTTCGGCCTCCCACAGCAGCCAGCGCGCGTGCTGCGACCAGCCGCCCAGATCCATCAGCATCCGGTGAAAGGCCGTCTCGGCAGCCTCGGCGGACAGGCCCAGCCGGTCGGCTGCCCGCAGGATCACGCGCTCGGGCGTGTCGTCGGCACCGGCGACATGGGCACAAAACCCCGAAAGCCCCGCAATCTCGGGTGTCAGGTCATGGGACGCCCACTCGCGCCAGGCGGAAAACGCCCCGCGCATTGGTGCTGGCGACCAGAGCGCCTGACCCCGGTCGAAATGCCCCGCCGCCCACAGCCCAAAGCTGCGGGCGATGACCGAGGGCCAGTCGGTGCCGGTGGCCCGTGCGGCCAGATCGGCCACCGTGGGCAGCATCTGTGGTGCGGCACTTGTGTTGGCAAGCATCGCCTTGAGCAAGGCCAGATCGGCGGGCTTTATCGGTGAGTGGCAGGCGATCAGGGCATCCGCCAGATCAACATCGGTGACGGCGCCCAAGCGCACCAGCGCCGCATAATCGGCCCGCGGACGGGTGATCCTGACGCCGGCCACACGGGCCAGACGTGCTGCGGCGGTGGCCAGATCCTCGCCCGATTGCCCCAGAAACGGGTTGACGGCAACTGTCGCATCCAGCGGAAAGGCGGGCGGGATGGCCCGGGCCGCAGCCTCGGCAGCGTTCATAAGACCCGTGACCCGGGCCGGAGCGATCTGAGTGTGCTTGAGGAACATGCTTATCTCCAGTGATCAGAGGGATTTCGTGGCCCGAAAGCCGCCGATCATCCGGTCAAGAACCGCGTTAAGGTACAGGCCATTGGCAAGATGTACGCGCAGGCCCGCCGCTGCCGGGTGATGCGCCCAGTGGGGGAACAACGCCTGTGCCACCGCCACGAGGCCAAAGGACATCAGCGCCAGCACGATCAGCGCCCACTCCAGCGGCCCGGGGACCGGCGGGACGGGCAGATAGCGGCCCCACAGCGCCGCCGCAATCACCTGAAAGCCGAAATAGGCCACGGCTGCTGCCAAAGAGGCCGCTGCCGTGCGCTGTGTCAGCGCCTTGGGTGCAGTATCGGCCAACCCCTGCGCCACCAGATAGGCCACACCGAAGATCAGGATCACCCCCAGCGCCAGCGCCTGTGCCGATTTCGGCCCAACCACCAGCCCAAAGACCATCGCCACCACCCCATAAAGCAGCAGCGCCAGCACGAAGGCCCGGGCCACCGCACCGATGCCCGGCACTGCGACCGGACCGGGGCGATGCACGTCCGCCACCGCCCTGACCGCCCCACCCGACGCAAGAAAAGCGTGCGCCTTGTACAGCGAATGGGCCACGATATGCGGCAGTGCCAGCGCCCAGAGACCCATCCCGCATTGCAGCAGCATGAAGCCCATCTGCGCCACCGTAGACCAGGCCAGCGCCGTCTTGACCGCACTTTGCGTCAGCATCACCGCCGCCCCGAACAGCGCCGTCAATCCGCCCAGCATCACCAGCGCCGCCATGGCGCCGGGGCTGGCCTGCACCACATCCGACAAGCGGATCAACATGAACCCGCCGCCGTTGATGATGCCCGCATGCAGCAGCGCCGAAACCGGGGTTGGCGCCTCCATCACTTCGGTCAGCCAGCCATGCAGCGGGAAAGTGGCGGTTTTGAGCGCGGCAACCAGCACCAGCAGCGCCACGCCGATATGCGCAGGCATAGGCAGACCGGAACCTGCGGCCTGCGACAGTGCGGCAATGTCCGCCGTGCCGAAAGCGGACCACAACAGTATCGCCGCCAGCAGCAGCACCGCGTCGCCCGCGCCCCAGACCAACGTGAACTTTGCCGCCGCCCGCCGCGCCTCGGCCCGTTCGGGGTAAAACAGCAACAATTGCCGCAGCCCCAGACCGATGGTCACAAAGGCCAAAACCAGCACGGCCAGACTGCCCGCCTGCACCAGTGTCAAAACAGCCGCCAGCGTCGCCAGCATCAGCCCGTGGAACGTGCCCTCCCGCCCTTCACCGTCGATATAGGTCCGGGAATATCGCACCACAACCCAGCCGACAAAGGCCACGAGCAGTGCCATCGTGGCACTGACCGCATCAAGGCGAAAGGCGATCAGCGCAGGCCCGCCGCCAAACCCCACCGTAGCCGGACCAAAGGTGATCAGCTGTAACATGCTCGCAATTGCCAAAGCCAGAACGCCCAGAGCCGCGCCTTCGGCCAGACGCGGCAGCGCGCCCGGACGGCGGCCGGGTTGGAACAGGGCGAGGCTCGACATCGCAAGGAGCAAGATCGGGGCGAACAGGATGAGGGGCGGCAGGAAGGGCATGGTGTTCTCCGGATTGCGACAGGTGCGCCGGGGATATCCGTTGCAATACGTCAAGAAAATTACATATAATCGTCCTAAACGTTCTGTTTGGTAGAAGAATGGCGTCTCTGAATCTGCATCATCTGCGTCTGTTCCGCGCCGTCGCGTCCGATGGGACGCTGACCGGGGCCGCGCGGGGGCTGAATTTGTCCCAATCGGCATTGTCCACGCAGATCAAGGCACTGGAGGCATCGCTGGGCCATGACCTGTTCGAGCGGCGCGGCCGCGGCCTGATCCTGACCGAAGCGGGGCGCATCGCACTTGATCATGCCGAGGCGATTTTTCGCACTGCCGACGATCTGACCGCGACGCTGCGCGAAACTGGCCGGGGGCGCCGGGCGCTGCGGGTGGGCGCACTTGCCACGCTGTCACGGAATTTCCAAATGCAATTCCTGCGCCCGCTGATCGGGCGGCAGGATGTCGAGGTTGTGCTGCGCTCGGGTAGTCAGGCGGAGCTTTTGCGCGGCCTGCACTCGCTGGCCTTTGACGTTGTGCTGACCAATCTTGCCCCACCGCGTGATGCGGCGACACCCTGGCTGGTTCACCGTCTGGCCGAACAGCGCGTCAGCATGATCGGCACCCCGGCGCGTCTTGGCGATGTCCCCCGGACCCTGCAGGACCTTCTGCTGAACGAACCGTTGATCTTGCCCCCACCCGAAACGGCGATGCGTGCCGCGTTCGACGCCCTGACCAGTCGACTGAGCATCGTGCCGATGATCGCAGCCGAGGTCGAAGACATGGCCATGCTGCGGTTGCTGGCACGCGAGGATGCGGGCCTTGCGGTCATCCCGCCGATCGTGGTGCAAGATGAACTGGCCGTAGGTCTGCTGGTCGAGGCGGCCCGGCTTGACGACGTCAGCGAGACTTTTCTTGCGGTAACGGCAGCGCGGCGGTTTCCCAACTCACTTCTGTCCGAGGTTCTGGCGCCGGACCGCTGATGATGTCGACCAAGCGCCGCACTGTGTCCGTAGGCAAATGCAAGGCGAAGTCCGTTCAGGTTAAAGGACGGCTGCGCCAAATGCGGCTCATCAGAGAGCGTTCCGGTGTGGGCCGAGCCGTCAGACGCTGTTCTGTCTCTTCCAAAAGGACGGCCGCGCGGTCATCGACAACAACGCTGGAGAGGGCGCCCTGCCTCCAATTCGCTCGTTGCGGTTGTTTGCAGCAAATCCAGGGCCGTGCCGCACTTCTTTCGAAGCCAGACTCTACGGCTGACGCCCTGCATTTAAACTGGCATCTGAAAGCCGGAACGCTACAGCCTGTTGTCGATTACGCAGATGACGCCTGCTGTTGAAGATTGCGGATCAAAGTTTCCGATCATCCCGTTGGTATCAAGTGGCCATTTTTTGCGGGTCACCGAGTTGCTGACATTTCCACCGATCGTCATGAGGTACTTGTCGTGGACCTCGGTGACGACATCGCAATGGGCTTCGTACTTTCCGCCCGCGACATAGGCTTTGTAGGTGTCGAAATTCGGATCGATGGCCGGTTGGCGTTCGCAGGCAATCAGGTCTCCCGGCTTCGGCGCGTAGTTCTTGTGTCTCCGCGCAATGAAGACTTCAGTCGTACCGGCCTTTTGTGCAGCTTCGAGTGCTTTGACAATATAGACAGAATGCGACGGGGAATAGGAAAATTTTGAACCGGCACCCGCCTTGCTCATAACAAATGAAATGAACGCGGCAGACCAGGGTTGGTTTTTGTTTGAAATAACATTTCCCGAAGGCGAAAATTGCACACCGGATTTTCCAGTATAACCCGCCCAAGATCCGTAGGGTGGAGACTTTGCCAATTCTGTCCAGTAATCGCCAACTCTCCGAAACACTGAATCCTCGTATTCCTTCTTCGCTCCGTCCCCGAAAAATGCGCATTCACCCTCACACACCTCGACGAGTTTGACGACGAATGACGAAGGAGATTGGCTTCGAAGCAGGCTCCCCAACGTCGGACTGGAAGCTGCGAAACTGCTGGTGTTGAGGAAAGCGGTTATAATTGGTATTGTCTTCAGTTTTGAAATGATCGGATCATTGCCGTTCATCAAGGCGATGCGATCCGCTAAGCCAATCGTACCACCGTTCCAGGCTTTGACGAACCCCAAGAAATCTTCCTTGTCGGCAAACTTCGCAAGGTTCTTCCAACTGAAAAAGGCCGCCAGGATGGCGGGTTGATTCGCGGCCTTGGTCGCGAGATCAGGATCATTGATGAGGTCCAGATTGCAACGTCCTCCGACTTCGAGATACCCGTCGCGTCCGGTGATCTGCGGCCCGCCCCGGCCGATAAAGCGCGATCCGTCATCGGTTCCAGGTCGATTGCCCATCCTGTTGCCGTATATGTCATCGAAGGCCTTCTTCTGCCAGCCTGCCGCTGTTCCATACTTTGATTCGACAACCGCCGCCGAGGCAAACCTTTTCGGCCAGACTTCTGCCATCCGCTTGGCGGAATAGTTGATGATTTCTGTCAGGTTGGTGACAGTGAAGCCGCCGCATTCATGTTCTACATTGGCGAGGGTGTAAGCCAGCCGCGTCCGGCTTTCCGTAATACCGGCCCCGTCCAGCCAATGTGTGTCGCTGGCGAAAGCTTTCAGGATTGGCTCTGGGGCCTTGGGGAAAATCTTTTTCCAATCCTGATCGTCTAGGCGAAGAGCCATGATTAAAACTCCGAAAAAAATCGAAACGATGGAATTACTGGATAGATTTTCCACTCAAGGTTGATTTCTGTCAATGATTCGTTGTTCTTGGATGTCCTCTTCGATGAACAGACTATCCGTGTATTAAAGACCGGCCGTCCTTCCCTTGGCGGTACATTTTTGTCGTCTTTGACTAACTTAGTGGTTCGATCCGTTCCCGCACCCATCTCGCCACGATCAGCCCTCGCACGTCTTTCGTTGCCCGCTCGGCATCCCGCGCCAGACTAATCTGTTAGCCCTGCATTTTGGTACCCGCAGTGCCGAGCAGGAAGTTCATCGAGATCCTTGCCGGTTCCAAGTTTGGTGAAACGGTTGCAGGGCGTGATTCACGCGCCATCCTTTAAGATGCCAGGCACCGCGTTCATCTTCTTGTATTTGCGGGTCTGGGTGTGCTTGCGGCGCATCAGCGTCAGATGCGGTTCATGACCTCGACTAACGGGTCAGCCGCATCGAAGATGTCAAGCGTGGGTGCGCCTTGGATATCGCCGGGCAGATACACATCGTCGTCTGGGATCCACGGCAGGGCGAAGCTGCGCATCGACCTCCCGGTTGCGATCCATGCTGAACGACTTCATCAGTCACCTCCTGAAACGACAGAGCCCAGAGCTTTGGTTGGTTCAATGACCCCAGACGCATCGGCGCTTTCAGATTTTGTTTGAGTGCTCAAATATTTATTGGTATGGTCAGATGAGACAGGCCCAGCCAGGAGCTATTCCCATGTTAGACACGCCCACCCAGATGACGCCGCCTGCCGGTTGGGAGCGGTCCGGCCTGCCTGCCTGGAGCTTTTTCAATGTCGAAATGCTGGAGCTTGAAAAAGAGGTCCTGTTTCGGTGCCATTGGCAGGCAGTTTGCCATGTCAGCGATATTCCCGAGGCGGGCGACTTCGTCACCCTCGATCTGGTCGGAGAACGCGCGCTGGTCCTGCGTGGGCGCGACGGCGAGGTGCGGGCCTTTCACAACCTGTGCCGCCATCGCGGGTCGCGGGTCGTGGCCGAAACCAGCGGAAACTGCAAGTCCGCGATCGTCTGTCCTTTCCACGGCTGGGCCTACAACCTCGACGGCACGTTGCGGGGCGCATCGCAGCCGGCGTCACTGCCCAAGCTGGATCCGGTTGCGATGGGACTGAAACCGCTGGACATGGACATCTGGAGCGGTTTCGTCTTCGTCCGGTTCAAACCGGGGCCGCAACCGCCGGTTTCTGAAGTGATGGCGCGGTTTGCTCCCGAACTTGCGCAATACGGGCTGGCCGACATGGTTCCCGACGGGAACGGGTTCTGGCATGCCGACCTTGACGCCAACTGGAAATGCGTCCGCGATGTCGATAACGAGGGTTACCACGTTCCGATGGCGCATCCGGGTCTGCATGATCTGTTCGGCAGCAACTACTTTGACGAACCCTTCGAAAAAGGGACATCGCGGTCGTTCTCG
Source organism: Rhodobacterales bacterium (assembly GCA_038251315.1). Lineage (GTDB taxonomy): Bacteria > Pseudomonadota > Alphaproteobacteria > Rhodobacterales > Rhodobacteraceae > JBBKXP01. The sequence continues at coordinate 21,067 of JBBSBK010000006.1, forward strand.
TCCTTCAGGGAAGGGAATGCCAGATTGTGGTCCGTTCAGAACTACAAGACGATCCTGCAACCGCCCGAGCGGCTGGACAGCGACCACCGGCAGGCCTGGCTTTATGTCGGCATGTTCCCCAATCTGGTGTTCGGACTCTACCCCGACAGCATCATGTTCTATCAGGAATTTCCGCTGGCCAACGGCAGGACGATCCAACGCGGCGCGATCTATCGCCACAAGGACGAAGACCGCAGGATGCGTCTGGCGCGTTACCTGAGCATGCGGATCGACCGGCTGACCTCCAAGGAGGATGAGCAACTGATCGAATGGACGTGGGAGGCCGCGTTTTCATCGGGATACGACGGCGTCATGTTGTCGGACCTGGAATATGGGGTAAAGACCTATCACGACGCCCTGCGCAAGCTGTTTCCGGTCTTGGAGGAAGACGAGCCACCTGCCGGGACGCTGGCCGCCCGGAACGCTGCCCTGCTCGACGCGGCAAAGCCTTCAAAGGCGACATGACTTGACCGGGATTCTCAGTCCCGATGCGCGTCAGGGACTGACACTCATCGGGCTGCCTTTCGGCTATGCGTTGATCATGCTTGCGGCACCGCTGATCATGGTCATCACCTTCAGTTTCTGGACGCAAAACTATCTCGACATCGACCGGACGCTGACGGTGGCGAATTATGCCGAGGTTTTCAGCCAGCCGATCTACCGCGTCCTGATCTGGCGGTCCTTGCGGATCTCGCTGATCGTCACGGTCGTGACGGTCGTCATGGCGTTTCCCATCGCCTATTACCTGTCGTTCCATGTCACGCGGAACAAGGCGCTCTGGCTGTTTCTAATCACCGTGCCGTTCTGGACAAGCTACCTCGTGCGCGTGTTTCTCTGGAAGGTCATACTGGGCTACAACGGTGTGCTGAATACCGCACTTCTCGATATCGGGCTGATCGCCAAACCGTTGACCTTTATCCTTTACAACGCGAACGCCGTGGTTCTGACGCTGGCGCACGCCTGGGCACCTTTTGCGATCCTGCCGATCTTTGTCGCCCTGGAAAAGATCGACCGTTCCCTGCTCGAGGCTGCCGAAGATCTGGGGGATGGGCCGTTCCGGCGATTCTGGCGAATTACGTTTCCTTTGGCAATTCCCGGGGTGGTGGCGGCGACCCTGATCGTGCTGATCCCGACCGTTGGCGACTATATCACCCCCAAGCTGGTCGGCGGGACGGACGGACTGATGGTCGCCAACATGATCCAGATCCAGTTCGGCAAAGCCAATAACGCCCCTCTGGGTGCAGCGCTGGCGGTGACCTCCATGGTCATCGTGGCGGCGATCAGCGTCGGGATCTATCTGGCCGGTCGCGTGATCGGTGGGCGGGTCAGGCGATGACACGCAGGCGAGCTTTCAGCTGGCTGCCAATCTACGCCATCGTCTACATGATTTTCCTGTACGCGCCGGTTCTCTTGCTGCCGCTGTTCGCCTTCAACGACGCGACGATCATCGCATTTCCGCTTGGTGGCTTTACGACGAAATGGTTTTCGACATTGTGGGAGACCGATGCGCTGCACAGTGCAGTCCGCAATTCGGCCTTTGTGGCAATATCCACCGCGCTGATAAGTACGCTGCTGGGCGCCTGCGCGGCGCGGTCGTCAGCACGCTACAAATTCCGGGGGCAAAAGGGCATGGTGGCTTTCATCATGCTGCCGCTTGTCCTGCCGGAAATCATCGTTGCCGTCGCGCTGATCGTCATGCTGATGCAGCTTGGCCTGTCGCTGTCGCTCTGGACGGTGGTGGCCGGACACGTCCTGATCTGCACCCCGTTTTCCATCGCGATCCTCAGCGCGGCTTTTTCCGGTCTGGATCAAAGCCTTGAGGAAGCTTCGTTCGATCTGGGCGAATCCACCGTGGGCACCTTTCGCAGGATCACCCTGCCGCTGGTCATGCCCGGCGTGATCTCAAGCCTGCTGATCTGCTTCACCATATCGCTGGACGAGTTCATCATCGCGTTCTTTCTGACCGGGACGGACGCCACGCTGCCGGTCTATATCTGGAGCCAGTTGCGATTCCCGACCAAGTTGCCGTCGATCATGGCGCTTGGAACGATCCTGCTGGTCGTGTCGGTCGGATTGCTGGTGCTGGCAGAATGGTTCAGGCGGCGGGCCGCACGCCGCCAAGGCAAGGATGCCGCGCTGACCGAGGGATTTGCCTGATGCTGCACCACGACACCACAGGCACCAAGGCGATCATCGAACTGACGGATGTTCGCAAGAGTTTCGGGACATTCGAGGCGCTCAAGGGCATTTCTGCCAGGATCCGGGAGGGGGAGTTCTTTTCGCTGCTCGGGCCCTCCGGATGCGGAAAGACCACCCTGCTGCGACTAATCGCCGGCTTCGAGCAGCTTTCGTCGGGCGAAATCACGATTGATGGTAAGTCGATGGTGGGGGTCGCGTCCAACCGGCGGCCAACCAACATGGTGTTCCAGAGCTATGCGATTTTCCCTCACCTGAGCGTGGCGGGCAACGTGGGGTATGGACTGAAAACAAAGAAAATCCCTAAAGCCGAGATCGCCCGCGAGGTGGACAAGGCCTTGGCGATGGTCGATCTGTCCGGCTTCGGCAACCGCGCTGCACATGAACTTTCGGGCGGGCAACGGCAGCGCGTGGCACTGGCCCGCGCGCTGGTCATGCGCCCCAAGGTGATCCTGCTGGACGAACCGCTCTCGGCGCTGGACAAGAAATTGCGCGAACAGATGCAGGGCGAACTGCGGGAATTGCAAAAGTCGCTCGGGATCACGTTCATTCTGGTGACCCACGATCAGGAAGAGGCGCTGATCATGTCGGATCGCATCGCAGTCATGTTCGAAGGCCAGATTGCGCAACTTGCGACGCCGGAAACGCTTTATCGGCGCCCGGCTACGAAACGCGTGGCCTCTTTCATCGGGGTGATGAATTTCCTTGACGCCCACACGACCGGTCGCAGCGCGGCGGGCCTGACCGTCGATATCGCGGCGTTGGGGCAGGTAAAGATCCCGGCAGAGTTCGTGCCCGCCGGGATCGACGCCGATCAGATCAGCGAGGTGGGGATGCGCCCCGAGATGCTGACGCTGCTGTTCGACCCGGCCGATACCGCCGAGAACGAAGTCGCGGCCAAAGTCGTCAGCAGCGACTATTACGGCGACATGACCTACTACAGCGTGCTGCTGCCCGGACAGGAGGCCCCCGTCACCATCTCGATGCGCAACACAGCCGGTCGGTCCATTGCCAAGCCCGGCAGTCCGGTGCGGGTTGGCTGGGGCGTGGATTCGGTGGTACTGTTCGCGTAAGGCGGTGTGCGGTGGATCGGCATGCATGGGGTGCATGTTGCGTTCACCGTGCGGTCCTTGCGGCACGCCCGCGGCCACTGTTGACCGCAGCCAGCGCCCCGCCCGTTTGGGGCGAAGCGTGACCAGTCAGCATCGGCAGGTGGATCAGAACCCGGCCTTGATCAGTTCGAATTCCGCGATCATCTTTTCGCGCAGGGCAGAGGGCACGGGTGACTGCCACAGCGTGTGCGACCGCAGTTCATCCGAGCTTTCCAAGCCCACGGCGGTCAGAACGGCGGGGTCCATTGCGGCCATAGTCACCGTGTTGGAATGACCATAGCCCCAGGCAGTCACAAGATAATCAGCCGTCGCGGGCTCAAGCCACGCGTTGATGAAGTCATAGAACTTATCCTCTGATCCCTCGCCACCGGCCAGACGGCTGTATCCGCAGACCCAGCTTGACGTGCCTTCCGCGACGTCCCGCGTCATCTTGATGGGATACCCTTCCGCGCTCATTGTCGCAAAGGTCTCGTTCCAGGCCCAGGCCAGATAGACTTCACCACTTTGCATCAACTGCGCAAGCGAGGCGCCATCGGACCAATAGGCCCGCACATTGGGGTGAACCTTGCGCAAAAAGGCCGACGCCGCCTGAAACTGTTCGTCGGTCGCGTTCGTCCAATCGATGACGCCTGTGGCCAGAAACGCCAGTGCATAGGCATCATCGACGTTGTCGCCGATCGACACGCGCCCGGCATTCTGGGGGTCGGCGAAGGCCTGCAACGATGACACGTCGTCAGCCGTCAGAAGATCCGAGTTATAGACGACTGCGGTGTTGCCCCAGTCGATCGGGACAAAATAATACTGGCCATCCTTCTGATAGGCCGCGATGTCGCGAAATGACGGTTCAAGTTCGTTCCAGCGGTCGATCCTGCTTGAATCAAGCGGGGCAAGCAGACCGGCTTCGATCCATTTGGGCACCGATTGCGAACAGGGATGCGCTGCATCTGCCCGAAAGCCCGAGCGCAATTTCTGGAACGCTTCTTCTTCGTCGCCATAAAAGGCGAAGGTTGGCGCGTCGCCATGTTTTGTGACGTAATCGGCAAAAAAGGCAGGGTCTTCGTAACCAGCCCAATCGAATATGGTCAGGTCCGGGTCATCGGCCCGGACTGCGGTAGCCGAAACCACCAGAACAGCCGCGATTGCTGTCGCCGACATCTTGAAAAAGTGCATGTCAGTCTCCTTTTTTACTGTTTCCTGGCCTCGTCCGCCAAAAATTCAGAACATGACCTGCGAAAAGTCTAACGGCTTCCTGCCGTGACACAAGTTTTTTATTGAGCGCTCAAACAATAATCGGGCCGCCTTGCCTCCGCTTGCGCAATCGTCTGGCCGCGCAGTTCAGGCCGCGAGGTTGTCCGAGACCTTCTGCAACGCGCGTTCAAGAATATCGAACATCTCGTCGATCTGTTCGGTCGTGATGATCAAGGGCGGCGAAACGACCGCCATGTTGATCAGGGGGCGCACGATCAGGCCCATATCTTCGCAGGCTGCGTCGATCTGCGCGCCCAGCGTGCGTTCGGCCTCAAGGTTCCCGGCCTTGCCCTCGATGCACCCCAACAGGCCCATGCCCCGCGTATTCCCCACGATATCGAACCGGTCCAGCGCACCCAGCCGGGCCTGGAAATGCGGTGTCACGTCGCGGACGTGTTCCAGAATGCCTTCGTTTTCGATGATTTCGATATTCTTGAGCGCGGCAGCGCAGCAGACCGGATGCGCCGAATAGGTATAGCCGTTGGTAAAGCTCGACGCTTCGCCAAGCCCGCTCATCTGCGCCATGATCCGGTCCGAGATGATGCAGGCCCCAAGCGGAAGGTATCCCGACGTCAGGCCCTTGGCCGATGTGATGATGTCGGGGACGATGTCGAATACCGGCTCGGACGCAAACCAGTGACCCAGCCGACCAAAACCCGTCACGACTTCGTCCGAGATATAGAGGATGTCGTGCGCACGGCAGATGTCCAGCGTGCGTCTGTGGTATCCTTCCGGCGGAACGACAACGCCGCCTGAACTCAGGATCGGTTCGGCAATGAAGGCGCCGATCCGTTCGGCCCCAAGATCGGCAATGGCCGCCTCGAGGTCGCCCACCTTGGCATCGCACCAGTCGGCAACGGACATGCCGGCGGGTCTGCGATAGGGGTTCACGTCAGGCAGGAAACGCACCAGCCGCGTTTCGAAATCGAAATGGCTCTTGTCGCGTTCCTTGCCGGTGACGGAATGGGCCAGATAGGTCGATCCGTGATACCCCTTTTCACGCGCAAGGATCATCTTCTTTTCGGGCTTGCCACGCCGGTTGTTGAGATATTGCATCGTGCGCAGGGCCGTATCGACGGCAGTCGACCCGCCCGTCGTGAACATCACGTTGTTCAGATCACCCGGCGCCATATCCGCGATCTTCTTGGCCAGGATTGCCGATGGCTCGGTCGCGTTGGTAAAGGGCGAAGTGTAGGACAGCTTGACCACCTGATTGGCGATGGCCTGTGCCATGTCGCGGCGCCCATAGCCGATCTGGCAGCACCACATGCCGCCCGGCCCGTCGATGTAGCGTTTGCCATTGCCATCCCAGAGGTAGATCCCCTTGGCACAATCGACCATCATGTTGTCGTAGCCGCGCCAATCGTCCATCGCCGCCCAGGGGTGTATCTGATGTTCGCGATCCCACTGGGTGAGCGTTTCGAAAGAGGGTTCACCGGGACGGGCGTGAAGTGTCGGGTTTGCTTTGGTCATATTGGCCTCCGATCAGAGTCAGAACGCACGCGGCGGTGTCGCGCGCGCCCGGTCATTGATGAAGAAAGGCCCGGTCTGCAGGGTTACCGGCACAAGCCGCTTGTCCCACTTGCCTTCCTGATTGACGTAGATTTCGGCCCAAAGGTCATCCGTGATCTCGATGCCGAAAGGGGCGTTAAGCTCTGCAAGCGCGATGTTTCGTTTGGTCGTCGGAGACCAGACGCCAGAGGTGACAAAGCCCACCTCTTTCTTCTTGCGGTGATAGATCAGGGCACCGTCCGCAGGTTTGAACCCGGCGACGTCGATCCGCACAAGGGCATGCCGTTGACCCTTGCCACCCTGTTTCAAAAGCGCACGCCGCCCATTGAAGTGGCCTTTGTCAAAATCGACCATGCGGCCGAACCCGAGTTCGATCGGGGTGCGGCCCCGGTGCAGACGCACCGCCTTGTGCACTGGCTGGAAATCGATTCCCGCAGCAACAAAACCCGCCTCGATCCGGCAAAGATCGACGGCCGCGAACCCGATCGCGCGAAGCCCCCAATGGTCGCCTGCGTCCCACAGGCGATCCCAGAGGCGCAGGGCCTTGGCCGCCGGCACCCAGAGTTCATAGCCCAGATCGCCGGTAAAGCCGGTGCGCGATATCCAGATGTCCGGCTCGACCTCGCGCCAGTCGAAGGGTTTCATGCTCTCGACCGCCGCAAACCCGGCGTCCTTGAGCACGGACCACGATGTCGGCCCCTGTAACGACAGCGCGGCGATGACATCGCTTTCATCTTGAATATCGACGTCAAATCCCCACGCGCTGTCCAACAACCAGCCAAACATCGGTTCCTGGCAGCACAGCCGGAAATCGGTGTCGCCGAACCGAAAAACCGTGCCGTCGTCGATCAGCTTGCCTTCTTCGTCACACCACATCGCATAGCCGACCCGGCCGTTGCGCAATTTCGCGATGTCGCGGGTCACAAGGCGGTTGAGCATCGCAAGCGCGTCCGGCCCGGCGATCCGGTATTTGTGCATGGGCGAGATGTCGTAGAGCGTTGCCTGATTGCGGATGGCAAAGTATTCGAATTCGACCGTGTCCAGGACCACCGGAGAGATGTATCCGGCCCAGCCGACCCATGATTTTGCGCGGCTCAGCGCGTTCAGCCGCGCATAAAACGGGGTCTCGATCAGGCCCAGCGGAACGGGTTTGGGCGGGGTTTTGGTCGTTCGTTTCATGCGCCAAGCACCCCATCTTTGAGGGTTTGCAGTGCGGCGTTGCGGCCTGCCGCGCCCATCACGTCACCGCCGGGATGCGCCGAGGCACCACAAAGGTAGAGCCCGCCGATGCCGAATGCGTAGCGTGAGATCAGGTTGGCAGGACGGACTGTCAGGATCTGGTCGATTCCCATTTCCACGTGATGCCAATGCCCGCCCGGCGCGCCGGTCAGGTCTGCGATATCGGCCGGTGACAGCACCTGCGACTCGCGGATCGATCCGCCGATACCGGGCGCGAATATGTCCAGCGTGCGGACCGTGCGCGCCAGAAGTTCCGCGCGTGCTGCGTCGGTCCAGCCGCCGGTCAGGGCAAAGGGGGCATAGCTGACGACAGCTGACATCAGGTGCAGGCCCGGTGGGGTCAGCGACGGATCGCTCAGGCTTGGGTGGACGGCTTCGATCACCAGATCCTGCGACATTTCCCCGTATTTCGCCGGGTTGAAGGCGCGTTCGACGTAAGTTGCAGACGGCGCGACGATCAGCCGTCCCGCGGTCTGTTCACGCGTCAGACCGGGGAATACGGGGGCCGCGTCCAACAGCAGATTGATCTTGGCCACGGTCCCCTTGTGGCGAAGGTTGCGGACCCGCCGCACAGCCTCGATGTCAAAGTTGGCGACCCCTGCGATCTGCATGGTCTGCGCCGGACCTGCGCTGGACAGGATCGCATCGGCATGGATCGTCGTGCCATCCTCCAGCAAAACGCCCTGCACACGGTCCGCAGCCACGATGATGTGGTCGATCCTGACCCCAGTGCGTATCGCGACGCCCCGGTTGCGTGCCGCCGTTTCAAACGCTGCGGCGACCGCGCCCATCCCGCCGATGGGCAGATGCGCCTCGCCGCCATTCCCCAACCGGTACATCAGGGAAAACACTGTTCCGGGCGACCGTGGCCCGGCGTGGGCGCCGCGCACCGCATCGGCGGCCAATGCACCCGCCAGTGGTCCATCGGATATTTCGTCAAGGATCAGATCGTATGCGTTCGACAGGATCACCCGCAGAAACTCGCGCATTTCGGTCTTGCCCAGACGCTTGAGACCCCAGCCGAGCTTGCCCAGTGCCGCCATTTCCTTCAGCGTTCCGGCATCCAGTACCCCCCCTGCCAGGGCGGGGGGTGGTCCGTCTGCCATCTGCCCCAGCAGGGCCGCGAATCGCGTCAGACGGCCATGCAACAGCCCAAACGCTGCGGCATCCGGATGCACCGCGCCATTGGCAAAGGTGGCCTCGCCCTGTGCGAACAGGACATGGTTGCGATCGGGCGACAGACAGACCGTCGGCAATATTTTGGTGACAAGTGGCACTTTGGTCCCGAGACCCAGATCGCGCACCACGGTTGGATTGAGATTGTAAAGCAGATGGGCAATCTCGGGGGCCGTCGCGCCGCCAAGGTCAACCGATCGGGACATGCCGCCGATCCTGTCGCTGCGTTCCAGCACGCAGACCGATTTGCCCGCCGCTGCCAGGGTGGCGGCCGCCGTCAGGCCATTGTGGCCGGCGCCGATCACGATGGCATCATAGCGGTTATCGGACATGGCCATCACGCGGCGAAACTGGGCATCGACTTGCCCTTGCCGATCTTGCGCAAGATTTCGCGCGCGGCGTTGGCGCCGGGAGCCGCCATGACGCCGCCCCCCGGATGGGTCGAAGAGCCGACGATATACATGCCATCGATGGGTGTGTCGTACTGGGCATAACCCGGCACCGGACGGTTGAACAACAACTGGTCAAAGGTCAGTTCGCCCTGAAAGATGTTGCCTTCGGTCAGGCCGACCTCCTGCTCGATATCCCAGGGGGTGCGAACCTCGGCATGGACCATCCGATCGCGGATGTCCGGACAGGCAACCGCGATCTTGTCAAGCACGCAGTCCGCCAGGGCCTTGCGCGTCGCGTCGGTCCAGTTCTGGCCGCTGCGGACGCCGTCAACCGCAAGATCATAGGGGGCATACTGCACGAAAACCGTCATCATGTGCTTGCCCGGCGGCGCCATGGTGGGGTCGATCTGGCTGGGAATCAGCATGTCGAAATAGGGGTCGGACGACCAGCGACCTTCTTTCCAGTCGTCATAGGCCCGTTCGAGTTCGTTCAGCGAGGTCGAACAGTGCAGGTCACCGCGCAAGAAAGTCGCGCCTTTCGGGGCAGCCGGAAATTCTGGCAGGCGATCAAGCGCGATGTTCATCTTCGCCGATGACCCGCGAATCTTGAACCGCTCCACCGCTTTCGTAAAGTCGCCGGGCAAATCCGCACGGTCCACATGCTTGAGGAACGTCCGTTTGACATCCATGTTCGACGCCACGATCGGTGCGCGATACACATCGCCATTTTCCAATGTCACGCCACCGACCTTGCCATTCTTGACAATGAATCGCTCGACCCCTGCGCCCTTGATGATTGTGCCGCCAGCCTCTTCGAACGCTGCGCCCAGTGCGTTCGAAATCGCGCCCATGCCGCCCCGTGCAAAGCCCCATGCGCCGATGGCACCGTCGACGTCCCCCATGTAATGATGCAGCAGGACATAGGCGGTTCCCGGTGAATAGACGCCGAGGCCGGTGCCGATAATGCCGGACCCGGCAATATGGGCCTTGATGAGGTCAGTCTCGAAATGTTCATCCAGAAAATCGCCGATGGACATGGTCCAGAAGCGGAGCGTTTCGCCCAGTTCCTTCGCACCTAAGCCGTGCGCCCGCTTGATCAGGAACAAGAGTTCCGACAGGTCGCGTGGATTCATCGAGGTGGGGTCGGGCGCATTGCGCAGCAGGAACGGACGGATAAACCTGCATTGCCGGATGACCGTCTGGCTGAACCGGGCGTAGGCATCGACATCGCGCGGATTATGGCGCGCGATTTCCCGACGCAGCGCATCGTGATCGGACAGGTAGGCAAAATAGTTCCCGTCACGGGTGAAACTCGCGCCACCCTCGTAGGGGATGACCTGCAGACCGAAACGCGGCAGTTCCAGATCGCGGACGATTTCGCGGCGCAAAAGCGAACAGACATACGAACAGTTCGAGTAGGTCCAACCATCGATCAGGGAACGGCTGACAGTCGCCCCGCCGATCCAGTCGTTCTTTTCCACGACAAGCGTTTTCAATCCTGCCTTGGCCAGATAGCACGCCGTTGTCAGGCCGTTGTGCCCGGCGCCTGCAACAATCGCATCGTACTTGTCGTGTTGACCCAAGGCACTCTCCCTATCGTCGCTTGAACCTAACGCAAGGGCCTTGGGCGGTAAAGTTCTTTGAGCGCTCAAATAAAAATTTTGTACTGACACTTGCGTCCGACTGTGGGAAAACACCTTTGACCCTACAGAAAGACCTGATCAACGATGGCCGAGCAAGAGACACAGCGCCCTCGCAAAGAGCGCAAAGAGAATGCCGACAAACGTCGCACCCAGCTTCTTGAAGCGACGCAGCGATCCATCGTGGCAAACGGTTTGTCACGAACAACCTTGGCGACAGTCGCTGCCGAAGCGGGCCTGTCGCAAGGCGTGGCCGTGTTCTACTTCAAATCCAAGACCGGACTTTTGTCCGAAGCCATGCGGTATCATTACCTGCGCTACGAGCAGAACTGGAAAGACATGCTGAGTGCTGCCAGCGACGATCCGTTGGACCAGATCGTGGCGCTCATCAAAGGTGATTTCAGCCCCGAAATCTGCAACCCGGACAGCCTCGCCCTCTGGTTTGCCTTCTGGGGAGAGGAGAAGTTCACACCCGAATACGCCATTGTGTCGACCGCGTTCGATCGCACCAGACATGACGTCATCCGACGTGTTTGCGCCGCGTTGTTGGCAGGCGAACCAGGACTGATGCCCGAAGAGGTGTCCGACTGGATCGAGACCTTGACCGACGGATATTGGCAGAAATTGCATCTGTTTCCCGAAACCACATCTCCGGAAATGGCAACAACGGCGAGTCTGCGGTTCCTCGCCCGACTGCTTCCCAAACACGCGCCACGGATCCTGGCTTCATGACGTCGGATCGACGCATCCGTGTTGCCCTCGGCGTTGCTTCACGCCTCAGGTCATGGTGGATTCACCTCGTGAACCCATGAGAGCGAAAAGGCAGCATGAAGAAACCATTGACAAAACAGAGCAAATCTCAGCCCGTCATGAGAGAAGCTGCGTCAGCGCGTCGATCACGTCAGCTTCTCGGAACGGCTTGTAAAGCACCGCGTGGTCACGCGCACGTTCCGTCATGTCACGCCTGTCATTACCGGTGCTGTAGATAAAGGGGACGCCCCGTTTCGACAAAGCGTCGGCGACCTTGCTGCTATCCTCGCCACCCAGGTTCATGTCCAGCATCGCCGCGTCGTAAACCTGGGATTCAATAAGAGAAACTGCTTTTTCAACCGACGCGGCACCGGTCACTGACTGGCATCCGAGGTCTTCCAGAATGATCTCGATCATCATCAGGATCAGAATCTCGTCCTCGACGACGAGGACGCGGCGACCCGACAGCAGGTCACTCAATCTCGGACTCGGGCGCTGGAATGTTCATCGTGCAGACGACGCCTTCGGGCCGGTAGTCAAGCTGCACCGTCCCGTCCAACTCGTGCGCGAGGCCCCGTTCGATCACCTGCGAGCCGAACCCCTTGCGCAGCGGCGTTGCCACGGCCGGTCCACCCTTTTCCGTCCAGACCAAAAGCAGACGGCGACCCGTCGATGAGGGCTCGACCGTCCACGCGATCCGGATCGTGCCCGCATCGCTGGAGAAGGCACCGTACTTTGTGGCGTTGGTCGCCAGTTCGTTGAACGCGATACCAAGTGCCAGCGCTGCCTTGGGTGCGAACCGGATACTCTCACCATTGATCTCGACGCGGCGCGCGCGCTCGTCGGCGGCTCCGAACGGCGCGAGCGCATCGTGGATCACATCCACTAGCCCGGCGCTGTGCCATTTCTCGCGGCTCAGGAGGTCGTGCGACCGCGAAAGCGCAAACAGCCGGGTTTCCACGGCTTTCCGCATCGCCTGCGAGTCGGTGTTCCCTCGCGCTGCCTGTGAGACGATCGATTGAACCGTCGCCAGCGTGTTCTTCACGCGGTGGTTCAGCTCGTTTATGAGCATCCGCGACTGGGCTTGCTCGTCCTTGTACGCAGTCAGATCGACGAACGAGGCGAAGTACTGGATAATGTCGCCATCATCGTCTTTGACCGGATTGACGAACAGCGTCGCCCAGAACTTGCTGCCGTCCTTGCGGCGGTAGTGGATCTCGCAATCGATTTCAGACAATCCTTCGAACGCCTCTCGGATGAGGGCCAGCGCCGCTTCATCGTCGATGTGAGCCATGAAGAAGTTGAAGCTTTGGCCCAAAACCTCTTCGCGGGCATAACCGGTCAACTCCAGAAACGAGTCGTTGGCAAAGATGATCGGATTGTCCTTTTCGCAGGCATCCGCGAACACCATCGCCATCCGCGTCGTCTCGGCAGCGACGACAAACGGTCCCAGATCGTCTTGAAAATCCTCGACTTCGGCCTCGGCCGATTTCTGATCTTCGGACTTGCTGTCGTTGTTCGGCATGTAAAAACCCCTTCCGAGGGTTTCGTCAACATTCCCCAAGTGGACTGCCCATAAGACAATTATTGCCTCAATCAGCATCTTGTGCAAGCGCATTCCCGCCAGCTGGTGTGTCACCCGAGACTGATCGTTCTGCGACGAGGGCTGTCGCTGCCCGCCTCACGCGGTGAGTGAAAGATGGGCTACCTTGCGGGTTTGCGCGATGTGACGCGCCCCGTACCCCTGAACCCGCTGCAGCGCGATCTGCGGGCGTTCAGCAAATGAATGTGGCGTCCCGAACGGGGGAAATTGACATGAAGACCCGGCGCAAGGCCGCTTCCAGACCTAGAGCTGTAAGATGTTGATGTGACGTTGAAATCAAACGAAGTCCAGAGTCGCCTGGGGTCGGTCAATACCCGCGTTCACGCCCAACCAGATGCAGAAACGGCTCTCCTGTCTCGCCGCGCCGGATATTGTCGGCGATCACCTCGGCCGCCGTTCGGGGCCGTGTGCCCGAGGCGATGTGCGGTGTCACCGTGACGTGCGGATGCGCCCAATAGGCGTGATCCGGCGGAAGCGGTTCACTGCGGAAAACGTCAAGCGTGGCGTGCCCGATCTGGCCGCTGTCCAGCGCCGCCAGCAGTGCCGCGTCGTCGATCAGCACCCCGCGACCGGGGTTGATGATGACGGCGCCGGTTGCGGTCAGGGCTAGCGTTTCGGGGTTCAGGATATTGCGGGTCGGTCCAGTGTCGGGCAGCAGCAGCACAACGATCTGCGCCCCCGTCAACGCCTGCCAAAGCCCGTCGGTGCCATGCAGGCAACGCAGGCCGGGGGCGGATTTGGCCGTGCGGCTCCACCCCGTCACCGCAAAACCCAAACTCGCCAAGGCCTGCGCCGCAGCCAGCCCAAGTTCGCCAAGGCCGAGGATCGTCACCGGGCGATCCTGTGCCAAAGGCGGATCGTGCGGTTGCCAATTGGTGTCACGACGGAGGATGTCGCGGTCCATCCCCAGATGGTGCCGCAGGACATGGCCGCAGACGTATTCCACCATGCCCGCCGTCATACCCGGATCGACCATCCGCGCCAGCGGTTGGGTCAAGGTGGTGTTGGTGATGATCGTTTCGACCCCGGCCCAAAGGCTCAAAACCGCCTTGCAGCGGGTGAAAGGCGTGAAATCGAGTGTCGCACCGCTGGGGGCATAGACGATGTAGTCGACGTTTTCAGCGGCATGGTCACGGCGCAGGTCGGTTTCCAACCCGGCGCCGGCCAAGGCCGTGACAATCGCGTCGCGGTATTTGTCCCAGTCCTTGGGTGCGGCCGAGAACAGAACGTTCAGCATCAGCGCGGCCGGTGGACGTGGGCGCTTTGGACCAGACCGAAGCCAACGAGAAGCACCAGCATCGCCGAACCGCCATAGCTGACCAGCGGCAGCGGCACCCCGACAACCGGGGCAAGGCCCATGACCATCGACATATTGACCGCGAAAAACAGAAAGAAGGTCATCGCGATGCCAAGGGTCAGGAGGGAGGCGAAACGGTCCTTGTTCTGCAACGCGGACACAACGCAGAACACGACGATGAGGGTATAGAGGGTCAGCAGCGTGAAAGCGCCGACAAACCCGAATTCCTCGGCCAGCGTGGTAAAGATGAAATCGGTATGTTTTTCAGGCAGAAAGTTCAGCCGCGACTGGGTGCCCTGCATGAATCCCCGGCCTGTCCAGCCGCCAGACCCCAGCGCGATCTTGGCCTGGGTGATGTGATAACCGGCCCCCAGCGGGTCGTTGCCGGGATCAAGGAAAGTGTCGATCCGGCGGAACTGATAGTCTTTCAGCAATTGCCAAGGGGTGCCCCGGCTTTGAAACACGGCCGCAACGGCGCCGATACCCGCCGCGATCACAGTCACGAAATAGGCCCAGTGGACGCCCGCCAGAAACATGATCGTGCCGCCACCGAACAGCAGCAGCAGGGCGGTGCCAAGGTCGGGCTGCTTCAGCACCAGATATGTCGGGACGAGGATGATCAGAAGGGCTGCCAACACCCAGACCGGGTGCGAGGCCCGTCTGACCGGCAGCCAGTCGTAATAGGCGGCCAGAAACATCACCAGCGTCAACTTCATCAGTTCTGACGGTTGCAGGCGGAGCGGCCCAAGTTCGATCCAGCGTTGCGCGCCCATGCCGGTTGAGCCGAAAAATTCAACCACGACCAACAAAACCAGCGTGGTGACATAGGCCAGTGCTGCCATGTTGCGCCAGAACCAGATCGGCACCATCGCCACCAGAAGCATCACCGCCATACCGAACCCGAACCGTTTGACTTGCGGGTCCATCCACGGCTCTTTCGACCCACCGGCGACGGAGTAGAGCATGAGGAACCCGGTGCAGGCGACGGCGGTCAGCAGAAAAATGATCGGCCAGTTCAGGTAGATCAGTTTGCGAAAGCCGCTGGGGACGTATTTGACGTTGTATTCAAGATAGCTCATGCCCGGTCTCTGCCGACTGAACCGGGGGCGGCACGTTCCTGAAACCTGAGCTGATCCTCGGCGATGCGTCCGCGCACGTTGGCGGGGTAGGCGTCGAGCGGCGGCGAGCCATCGAACAGTGCCTGCAGCATGATGTCGCGGGCGATGGGGGCGGCTGCCGTCGATCCGCCACCACCGTGTTCGACAACGACCGCGACGGCAAATTTTGGGTCGTCCACCGGGGCAAAGCAGACAAAAAGTGCATGGTCACGTCGTTCCCACGGCAAGTCCTGATTGCGGGTGACGCCACGTGCGCGTTCCTCGGCGGTGATCCGGCGAACCTGTGACGTGCCGGTCTTGCCGGCCATCCGCATTTCGGACATGGCGATGCGCGACCCGTAGGCAGTGCCGCGCTGGTTGTTCGACACGGCATCCATCGACGCACGGACCCGGCGCAGCAGGTTTTCGTTCAGATCCATCGGTTCGCCCGCGCCGCTGGGCTGTTGAACCCCGTCAATGGCCCGCACAAGGCGGGGTTCGACGCTGCGCCCCGTGGCGATCCGCGACATCATCACGGCAAGGCTAAGGGGCGAGGCAAGCACATAACCCTGCCCGATCGATGCGTTCACCGTATCGCCGATCCGCCAATCTTCGCCGCGAACTTCTGTTTTCCAAGCCTTGTCGGGGGCGATGCCGGAATGCACGGCGGACAGCGGCAGATCGTGTTTGACACCGATCCCCAGCTTGCGGGCCATTGCCGCGATGTTGTCGATCCCGGCACGCTGGCCGACCTCGTAATAGTAGACGTCGCAGCTTTGTTTGAGGCTTTCGTGAAAGTTGATATTGCCGTGGCCGCCAGACTTCCAGCAGTGGAAACGGGTGCCCGCCACTTCGGTAAAGCCCCGGCAATAGACGGTTTCCTCGGGGTCGAGCACACCGTTTTCCAGTGCGGCGAGGGCGGTGACCATCTTGAAGGTGGACCCTGGCGGATAGGCCCCCTGTACCGCTTTTGCGGCCAGCGGGCGGTATTTGTTTTCGTTCAGATCGGTCCAGTCCTTGACCGAAATACCGCGCACGAACAGGTTTGGGTCAAACGTCGGCGCCGATCCGACGGCCCGCAGGTCGCCGTGTTCAAGGTCGATCACCACAGCCCCGGCAGATTCACCCTCAAGCCGCGCCTCGACGTAGGACTGCAGGCGGGCGTCGATGGTCAGTTGCACATCAGCCCCCGGCTGCCCCTCCTGACGGTCGAGTTCGCGCATGACCCGGCCCAGCGCGTTGACCTCGATCCGCTTGGTGCCGGCAGCCCCGCGCAGGGTTGTCTCAAGCTTGTTTTCCACGCCGGTCTTGCCGATCTGAAACTTCGGGATCTGCAGCAGCGGGTCGGGATCGTCGAGCAGTGACAGGTCGTAATCGCTGACCGGACCGACATAGCCGACGACATGGGCAAGGTCGGACCCCAGCGGATAGAGACGCGACAGCCCCACCTCGGCGGTGACGCCGGGCAGCGCCGGGGCGTTGATGCTAACGCGGGCGATATCGTCCCAACTGACCCGTTCGGCGATGGTGACGGGGACAAACGACGACCGGCGGGCAATTTCGGCCAGCGCCTTGTCCATGTCCTCGGGCGTCAGGGGCATCAGGAGGGACAGACGTTGCAGCACGTCTTCGACATCGCCGGCATCCTCGCGGACGATGACGATGCGGTAATTCTGTTCGTTCTGGGCGATTGGCACACCGTTACGATCAAAGATCAGGCCACGGGCGGGGGGCAGCAGACGAATGTTGATCCGGTTCTCGTCAGCCAGCAGGCGGAACTGGTCGGCCTGATCGATCTGCATTTGCTGCATCCGCAGACCAAGCGCACCCAGCACCCCGATCTGGGCCACCCCGACGACAAGGGCGCGACGCGAAATGCTGCGTGCGCTTTCGATGGTGTCCTTGGGGGCCCGCTTCATACCCGATGCCCCAGACCATCGACAGCACCGGGTGCGGGGCGATGCACCCCAAGCAGCAGATAGGCGATGCCAACGACCGCCGGATAGGCCAGGATCGTCATTGCCATCTGGATCAGGCTGAGCGTCAGGGGGGCCTGCGGAGTCATTACGGTTGCCAGCGCCGCCCGGTTGACCATCGTGATCGCGAAAATGCCCATCGCCACCGTCGCCCATTCAAGGCCAAACGGCGCGCTGCGCAAACCGCTGGCACGGGCACGGATGATTTCGGTCAGGATCAGCACGAGCGCCGTCCATAGCCCCGGTGGGCGCTGGAACAGAAGGTCGGACCCAAGGAATACCAGCGCAATCAGCGGCACCGGCAGAAAATCGGGCCGGCGGGCAACCCAGACCAGCGTGATCGCAAGGATCAGATCGGGCGGCGCAAAGGCGCGGGGCAGGGTTTCGAGCGGCAGCAATTGCGTGAAGATCAGCCCTATGGCGATCACCAGATAGGTCAGGCGACCCAGCCAGCGCCGGGCGGTCGGGGTTTCAGCCATTGCTTGCCCCCGTGTCCTGCGCCACCGGTGTCAGCGCCGCATCGGGCGAGATCAGCGATCCGGGGTCGGTAATGCTTTCGTGCGGGTTGCTGCGCAGGACGCGCAGGAACTCCAGTCGTTCGAAATCGGCCGACAGGCGCACCCGCAACCGCCGGTCATTGCCCAGTGCGACCTGCCCGACCAGCAGATCGGCCGGAAAGACGCCGCCGTCACCCGTTGTCACCACCCGATCACCGGGGCGGACCACGTCGGAATTCTCCAGAAAATCCACTGGCGGGTTGATCGTATTGTCGCCCACCAGCACAGCACGTTGGCCTGATGGCTGAATCACCACCGGTATACGGCTGGACGTATCGGTCAGCAGGATCACGCGTGACGTATTCGCCCCAACCCCGGAAATGCGCCCGATCAGCCCGATCCCGTCCATCGTCGGCCAGCCATCGACGATGCCGTCGCGGGCGCCGACGTTCAGCAGGACCGACTGGCGGAATGGCGAACCGCTGTCAGCCAGCACGACGCCGGTGACGAATGTGAATTGCGGGTCAAGGCGGACGTTGTTCAGGTCCAGCAGCTTGGCGTTTTCCTGTTCCAGTTGCAGTGCGGCCTCTTTCCACGCTTTCATCTGTTGCAATTCGCGGCGCAGGTCGCCGTTCTGGGCCGCCAGCCGCTGATAGCTCTGGAAATCGGCGATCAGGTTGGCGAAACCAGTGACCGGGGCCATCGCCCAGTCGAAGGACGGCACCACCGCGTCGATCGCTGCGGCGCGAAACCGTTCGACGCGCGGGCTGTCGATCCGCCAGATCAGGAACAACCCCAGCATGCACAGCACCAGCACGCCAACCAGCAATCTGCGGATCGGGCCGACATAGTCCTCGTCTTGCTTGTCGCGTGCCATCGGCGGGGCAGCCCCCTGATGTGTTTAGCTGTCGTAATCTATGACATGCCGGAGTTGTTTTTCATACTCCAGCGCCTTGCCGGTCCCAAGAGCCACACAATTCAGTGACTCGTCGGCCACTGAAATTGCCAGCCCGGTCTGTTCGCGCAGTGCAAGGTCAAGCTGGCCCAGCAGCGCACCGCCGCCCGTCAGCATGACGCCCCGGTCGACGATATCGGCGGCAAGGTCGGGCGGCGTTGCCTCGAGGGCGGTCATCACCGCCTCGCAGATTTGCTGCACGGGTTCGGCCAGCGCCTCGGCCACTTGCGCCTGCGAAATCTCGGTTTCCTTGGGCACGCCGTTCAGCAGGTCGCGGCCCCGGATCATCATCGACGTGCCGCGCCCGTCGTCGGGCATTCTTGCCGTTCCGATGCTGGTCTTGATCCGCTCGGCAGTGGATTCGCCGATCAGAAGGTTATGCTGGCGACGCAGGTAGTTGATGATCGCCTCGTCCATCCGGTCGCCACCGACGCGGACCGACCGTGCATAGACGATATCGCCCAATGACAGCACCGCAACCTCGGTCGTGCCGCCGCCGATATCGACGACCATGTTGCCAGTCGGGTCGGTGATCGGCATGCCGGCGCCGATGGCGGCGGCGATGGGTTCCGCGATCAGCCCGGCGCGGCGGGCCCCTGCGGACAGGACCGACTGGCGGATCGCGCGTTTTTCAACCGGGGTCGCGCCGTGCGGGACGCAGACGATGATCTTGGGTTTGGAGAATGTCGTGCGTTTGTGGACCTTGCGGATGAAATGCTTGATCATCTCTTCGGCCACATCGAAATCGGCGATGACGCCGTCGCGCATCGGGCGGATTGCTTCGATGCTGCCGGGGGTGCGGCCCAGCATCAGCTTGGCATCCTCGCCCACTGCGAGCACCTTTTTGACGCCGTCCTTGACGTGGTAGGCGACGACCGAAGGTTCGGAAAGCACGATGCCCTTGCCACGGACGTAGATCAGCGTGTTCGCCGTCCCCAGATCAATCGCCATGTCAGACGAAAACAAACCCCCAAGCCACGACATATATTTCCGTCCCGTTGCCAAAACCATTCAGGCCCGCGACTCGATGGTCGGGGCCGAGTGCCCTTATAGGCGGGTGGTAAGATGGGCGAAAGGCCTTGATTTCAACAGGTCGGCATCAAAATGCCGTTAGGATTTTTCTGCCCTGAACGACCCGCGACAGGCAAATATCGCGGGCAGATTTGTCATTTTAGAACCTGCGGCGGCAGCCTAGACTGCATCCTTGTAATTCACACCCTTCACATCCTCGCCCGGTGCCGATCTTGCGCGGCGCACCAGAAGCCGGTTCAGGGCGTTGATGTAGGCCTTGGCTGAGGCGACCACGGTGTCGGTATCGGCCGATTGCCCTGTCGCGATCTGCCCATCCTCTTCCATCCTGACGCTGACCGTCGCCTGCGCGTCGGTGCCTTCGGTGACGGCGTTCACCTGATAAAGTTGCAGGTGGGCGCCGTGCGGGAACAGGGCTTTGACTGCGTTGAATGTCGCATCGACCGGGCCGTCGCCGGTGGCTGTGACCGACTGTTCGGTCCCGTCTATGTCCAGCGTCATATCGGCGGTTTGTGGTCCCGTCGTGCCGCAGACCACCCGCAGGGACTTCAGCCGAATCCGGTCGTCGGCGGCGTCGTTCTGGCGGACCAGCGCGATCAGGTCGTCGTCGTAAACTTCTTTTTTACGATCGGCGAGTTCCTTGAACCGGACGAATGCGTCGTTCAACTGGTTATCGGCCAGATCGAACCCGAGTTCTTTCAACTTGGACCGCAGCGCCGCCCGCCCCGAATGTTTGCCCATGACGATGTTGGTTTCAGCCAACCCGATATCGGTCGGTCGCATAATCTCGAACGTTTCGGCGTTTTTCAGCATGCCGTCTTGGTGGATTCCGCTTTCGTGGGCAAAGGCGTTCTTGCCCACGATCGCCTTGTTGAACTGCACCGGGAACCCGCTGACCGTGGCGACGCGGCGGCTGATGTTCATGATCTTGGTGGTATCGATGCCCGTGGTCCACGGCATGATGTCGCGCCGCACCTTGAGGGCCATCACCACCTCTTCCAGCGCGGTGTTCCCCGCCCGTTCGCCCAAGCCGTTGATCGTGCATTCGATCTGGCGTGCGCCGCCTGCGACTGCGGCCATCGAATTGGCGGTCGCCATGCCAAGGTCGTTGTGGCAGTGGGTGGCAAAAATCACTTCGGTCGCGCCGTCGACTTCGTCGATCAGCCGCCGGATCAACGCCGCACTTTCGACGGGCGCTGTGTAGCCGACCGTATCGGGGATGTTGATGGTCGTGGCGCCGGCGCGGATCGCGATGTCGACGGTGCGGCGCAGGAATTCCCATTCCGTTCGCGTCGCGTCCATCGACGACCACTGCACGTTGTCAGACAGGTTTCGCGCATAGGTGACGCAGTCGTGCACCCGTTCGGCCATCGCATCCTGGGTCAGGTTGTGCATGTCGCGGTGCGTCGGTGATGTGCCGATGAAGGTGTGGATGCGCGGAGAACGCGCGTGCCTGATGGCATCCCAACACCGGTCGATATCCTTGAAATTGGCACGCGCAAGGCCGCAGATGGTCGCAGATTTCGTGACCTTGGCGATGTCTCTGACGGCCATGAAATCGCCCTCGGACGCGATGGGGAACCCGGCCTCGATCACATCGACGCCCATGTCGTCCAGCAGGTCGGCGATTTCGAGTTTTTCGGCGTGGGTCATCGTGGCGCCGGGCGATTGTTCACCGTCGCGCAATGTGGTGTCGAAAATCACCACGCGGTTCGAGTCAGTCATGTGTTTGATCCTTTGTTCCTTAGCTTTTGGCGCTGCACCCCTCTGAGCGGTCGCGCCGAAAGGCACGCTCAGAGGTGGCTAAGGAGAAGCAGGGCGCGAATCGACAGGCCAGTGGCGGCCCCGGTCGTCATATATGCGCAACTGTTCATGGTGCCGGACTATACCGCCGAATTTGTCAGTGGAAAGCCCAAAGTCGTCGCGGCGGCGGCATTGACGCGATACCTTCGACCGCTAGTTGTCGCGGCATGGAAAATGCATTGGTCATCGGAGCTTCAGGCGGGATCGGCGCGGCGGTTGCGGCAGCGCTGGTGGCGCGTGGCTGTGACGTGACGGGGCTGTCGCGGTCGGCTGATGGTCTGGACGTCACCGTGCCGGCATCGGTCGAGGCGGTGATGGGGCGGCTGGATGGGCCGTTCGATCTGATCTTCGTCGCCTTGGGTATTCTGGCCGCGCCCGGCGCTAAGCCCGAAAAGTCACTGACGGCAATTGACGGGGCGGCAATGGCGCGTGTCTTTGCGACCAATGCCATCGGTCCGGCCCTGATCCTGCGCCATGTGCCCCGGCTATTGACCAGCGACGGACGGGTCGCGATCCTGTCGGCGCGCGTCGGGTCGATCGGCGACAACAGCGTCGGCGGCTGGCATTCCTATCGCGCGTCCAAGGCTGCGTTGAACCAGATCGTGCATGGTGCCGCCATCGAACTGCGCCGCAGTCACAAACAATCTGTCTGCGTCACGCTGCATCCCGGCACGGTCGAAACACCGTTCACTGCCGATTATGCCGGGCGGCATACCACTGTCGCGCCCGATCTGGCGGCGGCCAATCTGTTGGCGGTGATCGATGGGCTGTCGCCCGAACAGACCGGCGGGTTCTTTGATTACGCGGGCTCTGCGGTGCCGTGGTAAACCTTGTTCTGGTGCTGGGCGACCAGCTAACACCGGACATTGCCGCACTAAAAGCCGCCGACATGGGCCGCGACATCGTCGTCATGGCCGAGGTCCGGGCCGAGGCGTCGTACGTGCCCCACCACCCCAAAAAGATCGCGTTCTGCTTTGCCGCGATGCGCAAGTTTGCCGACGTGTTGCGGGCCGCTGGATGGCAGGTTGCCTATACCGCCTATGACGATCACGACAACGCCGGGTCGATTGTGGGCGAATTGGTGCGCCGCGCCGCCGAATTTGACGCGACCGGGGTTTTTGCAACCGAACCCGGCGAATGGCGGCTGATTGCGGCGCTTGACGATTGCCCGGTGCCGGTGCGCCAGATCGAGGATACGCGATTCATCTGTTCACACGCCTGTTTCAACGCATGGGCCAAGGACCGCAAGGCGCTGCGGATGGAGTATTTCTATCGCGAGATGCGCCGCGACACAGGGCTGCTGATGGAAGGCGACGATCCGGCAGGGGGCAAGTGGAACTTTGACCACGACAACCGCAAACCTCCCAAGGGTGATCTTGATCCGCCTGCGCCGATGGCATTTCAGATCGATGCTGTGGTGCAGGACGTCCTTGACCTTGTCGCAACCCAATTCCCCCTAAATTTCGGCGATTTGCGCCCGTTCTGGTTTGCCACCGATGCTGAAGGCGCTGAACAGCACTTGCACCAATGGTTGCGCGATGGGTTGCCCCGGTTTGGCGATTATCAGGATGCGATGCTGACCGATCAGCCGTTCATGTTTCATGCGCTGATCGGGCTGTATATGAACGCCGGGTTGCTGGACCCGTTGGAGGTCTGCCAAGCAGTCGAGGCCGAGTGGCGGGCAGGTCGCGCGCCCCTGAATGCTGTCGAGGGGTTCATTCGCCAAATCATCGGCTGGCGCGAATATGTGCGCGGCATCTATTTCCAGCAGGGGCCGAGATACACCGCCCGCAACGATCTGGGGCATAACCGCGCCTTGCCCGAACTGTTCTGGGGGGGCAAGACCGACATGGCCTGCGTTGGCACAACCGTCGCGCAGACCCGCGAAAACGCCTATGCCCACCATATCCAGCGCCTGATGATCACGGGCAATTTCGCCCTGCTGGCGGGTATCGACCCGGCGCATGTGCATGAATGGTATCTGGCGGTTTACGCCGATGCTTATGAATGGGTCGAGGCCCCCAATGTCATCGGGATGAGCCAGTTTGCCGATGGCGGCATCATCGCGTCCAAACCCTATGTCAGCAGCGGCAACTATATCGCCAGAATGTCGGATTACTGCAACGCCTGCGCCTATGATGTGAAGCAAAAGACCGGGCTGGGGGCTTGTCCGTTCAACCTGCTGTATTGGCATTTTCTGGAGCGACATCGTGCGCGGTTTTCGCAGAACCCCCGGATGGGCCAGATGTATGCCACATGGGACAGGATGGACGCCGACCGGCGCGACACCGTGCTGACTGACGCGCAGGCGTGGTTAGACCGGCTTGACGCGGGCGATCCTGTCTAGTTTGACGGTTCGGTCGAAGCAGGGTTTGCGTCGACGGCGCCGGTTTCGCCGGCGTTAGGCGCCGCGTTCTGACTGACCAGCGCGCCGTCCTGCCAGTCGCCCGATTCGGGCGCGGGGGCCGGATTTTCGGCAGTGGGAGCATATGTCATCGTGCCTTCGCCCTGCCGCCGTCCGTTCTGGAACATGCCCGAATAGACGTCGCCATTGGCGTAGGTGGCCAGCCCAAGGCCCGAAATTTCGCCGTTTTCCCACTGTCCTTCGTAGATGAAAGCCTCGTTTTCCGGCGTTTCTGGGCGATCGGCGATCGTGATCTTGCCGCGCCCGTGTCGCTGTCCGTCCTTGAACCCGCCGAAATAGATGGTCCCATCGGCATAGGTGGCGGTGCCCGTACCGTTTCTCTGACCCTCGGCCCATTGGCCGTCGTAAGTATATCCATCGGCATAGGTCATCTTGCCCTGACCGTCGTTCTTGGCATTAACAAAGTCGCCCTCGTACACAAGACCATTGGCATAGGTCGCCACACCACGCCCGTTGATGACGCCGCCGGCCCACGCGCCCTCATAGGTGGATCCATCGGCATAGGTGATCTTGCCCGTGCCATCGGCCAGATCGGACTTGAAGGTGCCGTCATAGATCGATCCATCGGGGTAGGTGACTTGCCCCTGACCCTCGATCTGCCCGTTCGCCCATGCGCCGATATAGGTATAGCCGTCGCTGCCCCGGAACGTGCCCTGCCCATGCCGTTTGTCTTCGGCAAAGCCGCCCTGATAGACGTCGCCGTTGGCATAGGTGACGGTGCCGGTGCCTTGACGGCGACCGGCGACAAGATCACCTTCGTAGATGTCGCCGTTGGGCTGTACCAACCGCCCGGTGCCTTCGATCTGGCCGTTCACCCATGTGCCGACGTATTTCAGACCGTCGGGCATGGTCAGCGTTCCGTCGCCCTCGCGTTCGCCGTTGGCAAGGTTGCCTTCATAGATCGCCCCGTCGGGGTAGGTGATCTTGCCGACTCCCTCTTTCACACCGTTGACCCAGGGGCCTGTATAGCTGTAACCGCCGGGGCTGGTCATGGTGCCAATGCCGTTGTGCATGGCATTGCTGAATTCGCCCTCGTAACGCACGCCGTTGGCGTAGACGGCGATGCCGGTGCCGCTGATCTTGCCGTCTTCCCATGATCCCTCATAGGTGCCGCCGTCGGCGAATGTGATCCGGCCCTCTCCTTCGGGTTTGCCGCGCGCGAACGTGCCTTCGTAGACCGATCCGTTGGGGAAACGGGCGGTGCCTTGCCCCTTGATTTCACCCTCAAACCACTCGCCGGTATAGGAATAGCCGTTGGGCAGGGTGTAGGTGCCCATGCCATGCTGCTTGCCGTTCAGAAAGCTGCCCTCGTAGACGCCACCATCGTCGTATTGTTTGGTCTGGACGGTCTGGGCGACGGCCATGCCACCCAGCCCAAAGGCCAGTGCGGCGGCCAGCAATCCCGGCGCGAAACGGATACGAGTCATCTGCGGTATTCCCCCGGTTACAGCCCTTGCAAGCCTATCGTTCTGTCAGTCCAGTGACAACGGGGAAGGCGGCGCAATCGACTTTCCCCCGCTGACCGATCTGGTAAACCCAGCCTGATCTTGCCACGGGGCCACCATGACCGACCGCTTTCGCCTGACCCTTGCCCAGTTGAACCCCACAGTGGGCGATTTGGCTGGCAATGCGGCGCTGGCGCATGATGCATGGATTCAGGGCAGGGATGCGGCGGCCGATCTGGTAGCGCTGCCGGAAATGTTCATCACCGGCTACAACGCGCAGGATCTGGTCATGAAGCCGGCGTTTCAACTGGCGGCGCAGGCGACGCTGGAACAATTGGCGCGCGACTGTGCAGATGGTCCGGCGCTGACCATCGGCGGGCCGCATGTCGACGGTGCGGAACTCTACAACGCTTATTTCGTGCTCAAGGGCGGCCGGATCGTGTCGCGGACGCTGAAACACAACCTTCCGAACGAGACGGTGTTCGACGAGGTCCGCATCTTTGACGCAGGCCCGCTGGGCGGGCCCTATGCTGTCGGCAACACGGTGATCGGCAGCCCGATCTGCGAGGATGCCTGGCACCCCGAAGTGTCCGAAACCCTTGCCGAAACCGGGGCCGAGTTCTTGTTGGTGCCCAACGGGTCGCCCTATTACCGGGGCAAGATGGAGACCCGCTTGAACATGATGGTCGCCCGCGTGATCGAGACGGGGCTGCCGCTGATATATCTCAATATGGTTGGGGGGCAGGACGATCAGGTCTTCGACGGCGGATCGTTCGCGCTCAACCCCGGCGGGGTGCTGGCGGTGCAACTGCCGCTGTTCGACGCCATGGTCAGCCATATCGACCTTGAACGCAGGGCCGGCGGTTGGCGGGTCGTGGACGGCCCGATGGCGCATTTGCCCGACGAGACCGAGCAGGATTACCGCGCGATGGTGCAATCCTTGCGCGACTACATGCGCAAGACCGGGTTCACCAAGGCGCTGCTGGGCCTGTCTGGCGGCATCGACAGCGCCATCGTGGCGACCATTGCCGCTGATGCGCTGGGACCGCAGAATGTACGTTGCGTCATGCTGCCGTCGCAATACACTTCGCGGGCCTCGTTGGACGATGCGGCGGCAGTGGCGGCGGCGCTGGGCTGCCGGATCGATACCGTGTCCATCACCGGGCCACAGGCGGCTGTCAGCCAAGCCCTTGCCCCGTTGTTCGAAGGGCTGGAGCCGGGCCTGACCGAGGAAAACATCCAGTCGCGCTTGCGCGGACTTTTGCTCATGGCGCAGTCCAACAAGTTCGGCGAGATGCTGCTGACCACCGGCAACAAATCCGAGGTGGCCGTGGGATATGCGACCATCTATGGCGATATGTCGGGCGGCTACAATCCGATCAAGGATCTCTACAAGATGCGGGTGTTTGCCACATGCCGCTGGCGCAACGCCAATCACCGCGATTGGATGATGGCTCCGGCGGGCGAAGTGATCCCGCCCCGCATCATCGACAAGCCTCCGAGTGCCGAGCTGCGCGAAAACCAGCGCGACGACGACAGCCTGCCGCCCTACGAGGTGCTGGACGGCATCCTTGAAATGCTGGTGGATCACGACCGTTCCGTCGCCGATTGCGTCGCGGCGGGTTATGACCGGGATACTGTCAAAAAGGTCGAACACCTAATTTATATCAGCGAATACAAACGGTTCCAGTCGGCGCCCGGCACACGGCTGACCAAAGGCGCGTTCTGGCTGGATCGTCGGTATCCCATCGTCAATCGCTGGCGGGACCCCAGCTAGATGTGGCGGCGTCGCTAAACTGATATGTTCCGCGGCAGCGGTCAGACCGATTGGCGCAACCAATGACAAATGCTGCCCCGCGCCCATAATGTTCTGCCAACCAGCCGTTGTTATCAGATAACCGGTAACTTTTGACCGCTCCGCCGGTTGTTCATTCGTTCGATCAGCGCGTTTGATCCGCTGCCATTCTGGCACCGGGACGCACCGATCCTTGAAAGGACGCTCGACATGAAACTTGCAACACTAGGTATGGCCTCGGCCATCGCTCTTGCCGCCGCCGCGCCTGCCTTTGCCCAGTCGGCCGAGGCCGTCGCCGCGACCGATCTCAACATCCGTTCCGGCCCCGGCCCGTTCTTTGACGTGGTCGGCGTGATCGCGGGTGGCGACAAAGTCATGCTTGACGGTTGTCTCGACGCCAGTGCCTGGTGCCAGGTCACCTATAACGGCACGACCGGCTGGTCGTCGTCCGACTATCTGGCCGTGGGTGTGGAAGATCAGGCGGTCGCGCTGACCACCCGACCGGCTTCCGTCAGCGTCAACACGGTGACCTACGAGGATACCGCGCAGACCCAGACCGACACGAACAACGCCGCCGTCGGCGGTGCAACGCTGGGCGCGCTGGTGGGCTTCGCGGTGGGTGGACCGATCGGTGGCATCGTCGCTGGTGGCATTCTCGGGGCCGGTGTTGGCGTCGCTGCCACCGAACCGACCGAGCAGACGGTGACCTATATCACCCAGAACCCGGTCGAAACCGTTTATCTAGACGGTGAAGTGGTTGTTGGTGCCGGTGTACCGAATACCGTGACGACCTACGACATTCTGGATCAGCCTGAACTGCGCTATCTCAACGTCAACGGTCAGACCGTCGTGGTCGATGCGCAGACCAACACGATCGTGCGCGTAATCCGCTAACGCCGATCAGCGAGAACGCGGGGGCGGTCCGGGCGATCCGGGCCGCCCTTTTTGCGGCGCGCAGGACTTTGATTTCCGGCATCATTTGGTTGCCTTTGATGCTGATCGAGATCAGTGAATACCAGCTGACCAAAGCGGCGTGTCGGTTTAAGCGCCGTTCTACAATCGTCAGTCTCGAGAGAGACCAATAGCAGGAACGGTCTGTGCACGGATATCAGAACGCAGACCCGGTGCCCTGACCAGTCGGTAATATGGGTCACACGATCTTCGCGTTCGCGTGTTATTATAAGCGGTGCAGATAATAGAAAGGCGCAGCATGAAACACATTTTCTCCTTGATGATCGTCGCCAGCGTGATGGCAACGCCCTTGTTCAGTGAAACCCTGACCGTGATGTCGTTCAACATCTACGGTGGCGGGGCCAATGACGGCAAACCGGTGGATGAAACCGTGGCAGCGATCCGGGCTGCCGGGGCAGATGTGATCGGGGTTCAGGAAACCCGGCTGGAGAGTGAGACCTGCACTGCTGACGTTTGCCCTGCCCAAGGGGTATCAGTGGCCAAGGACATCGCAGATGCACTGGGCTTTTATTACTACGATCAGACGCAAGAGAATGCCGCACTTTGGGCCAATGCCGTCATTTCGCGTTTTCCCATCGGGGCGGCCAGCCCGCATGATCTGGGGGTGTCGATTGACGTGAATGGCACGACCGTCTGGATCTTCAACATCCACCTCGACGACGAACCCTATCAGCCCTATCAGGCGCTGGGCATTGAATATGGCCCCGCCCCCTTTGTGTCGACCGCGCCGGAGCTGATTGACTGGGCCGACCGCACCCGCAGACCGGCGATGGACCTGCTGATGGCTGACATGGCGGCGGCTGGCGACGCCATCGCGTTTGTCACCGGAGATTTCAACGAACCCTCAATGCTCGACTGGACGACCGGGACCGTCGCGGCGGGATTGCAACCGGTCGCTGTTGCTTGGCCGGCAACCAAACTTCTGACCGATGCCGGGTTTGCCGACGCCTACCGCGAAGTCTGGCCCTCGCCCGAGGCCAAGCCGGCCTTTACCTGGACCCCGCGCTGGACAACCGAGGACGACCCGACCGATCACCACGACCGGATCGATTTTGTCTTTGTGCGCGGGGCTACGGCCACATCGGCATCGATCGTGGGCGAGGATGGGCCAAGGTCGGACATCGTTGTCATGCCATGGCCTTCGGATCACCGCGCGGTCGTGGCGACCGTTGGTTTCTGATTTCGGGGCAGACGTGGGCAGGTAACGGGTACGGTATTTCCCAATTCGCCCCGTTGTCTTTGCCACGGGTGCGGCTAAGTTGACTCCGACAAAATACCCACCGAAGGCTCCCCCCATGCCCGAACCTGTTGAAACGGCCCCGTTGGCGGGCCGCTGGATCGCAATGGCCGCGCTTTTGATTGCCGGTTTCATGAACCTGATCGACATCACTATCGTCAACGTCGCCCTGCCGTCGATGCAATCGGCCTTTGACGCGACCGACAGCCAGATTGAATGGGTCGTCGCCGTCTACATCCTGACCTTCGCCCTGCTGCTGTTGCCCGCCGGGCGGTTGGGCGATGTCTATGGCCGCCGGTTGATGTTCATCGCCGGGGTGGTCGTGTTCACCATCGGATCGACCTTGTGTGGCATGGCCCCGTCGATGGAAGGGCTGATCGGTGCGCGGGTCCTTCAGGGCATCGGCGGTGCGATGATGACGCCGCAGACGCTGGCCATCGTGCCGGTGTTGTTTCAACCGAAAGAACGCGGGCTGGCATTCGCCCTGTTCGGGCTTTCGGCGGGGTTGGCATCGGTGACCGGGCCGGTTTTGGGCGGGTTGCTGATCGGGCTGGATATCTGGGGTATGGACTGGCGTCCGATCTTTCTGGTCAACGTCCCGGTTGGCGTGATCGCGGTGATCGCGGCGCTGCGCTATGTGCCGGTCATCCCGGGGGGCGAAGGGCTTCGCTTGGATTATGTCGGCGTCGTGCTTGCGGCGCTGACACTTCTGCTGCTGCTGTTCCCGCTGATCGAGGGGCGGCAGTTGGGCTGGCCGCTGTGGTGTTTCGCCATGATCGTCGCTGCCCTGCCTGCCCTGCTGGCGTTTCTGGCATGGGAACGGCGGCAGGCCGCCACGGGTGCGCCGCAGCTGCTGCCCGTCGAGTTGATGGGCAACGGCGATTATATGTATGGGTCGTTGCTGACCGGACTGATCTTTATGGGCATGCCGGGGCTGTTCCTGACGCTGGCCCTGATGTTTCAGGTCGGCAACGGCCTGACCACGCTGCAATCGGGGCTGACGACGATGCCGTTTTCGGTTGGCGTGCTGATCGCGTCGCTGGCATCTGGCCGGTTGGGCATCCGGTTTCCGCGCCAGCGCATTTCGGTCGGGGCGTTCATGATGGGTGTGGGCATGATCCTGTTGCGGTTCGCCGTGCCCGGACCGGGCGAGGCATTGGTGCAAAGCGCGTTCATCCTGCCGCTGATCGTCGCGGGCCTTGGCCTTGGCACCGCGATTTCGCCGCTGTTCCAGACCGTGCTGGCCAATGTCGCGGGGCGCGATACCGGGTCGGCGTCGGGCGCGCTGCAATCGTTCCAGCAGGTCGGTGGCGCGATCGGGCTGGCAGTCGTGGGCGAAATTTTCTTTTCCACTCTGCGCGGGGGAATGACGACAGCCGTCGATCCGGCGGCGGCGTACAGTCAGGCCGTGCTGATGGCGCTGCTGATCGTCCCGGTGCCGTTTCTGGCGCTGTCGGCAATGGTCTGGCGGCTGCCCGAGCCGGAATTGAGTGGGGATCAGCGGCCTGTGACGGTCGAATAACTACTCCCACCACCGGTCGATGCTGGCGATATCGTCGTCGGACCAGCCGAAATGGTGCGCGAATTCGTGGACGGTGATGTGCGACACTAGTTCTTGCAGGGTGACGTCGCGGTCCTCGAGTTCGTCCAGAATCGGTTCGCGGAACAGCCAGACCGTATCGGGGCCTTCGGGCATGTCGTCGGGCCGCTTTTCGGTCATCGGCACGCCGGTATAAAGGCCGGTGATGTCCCACGCGTCTTCGTCGTCATCCAGCCAGATCAGGGGCACGAAATCCTCGACCCGGATCAGCACCTGCGCGGCATGGGCGCGGAATGCGGGCGGAAAGGCGGCCACGGTGTCGTGGGCGATTTTCGCGATGGCGTCAGCATCTGGTTTCATGCCCGTCATATGGACAATTCCGGGCCGCTGTGAAAGAGGCCGCGTAACAGGAGACACCCCATGACCGTGACCCGTTTCGCCCCTTCGCCCACCGGCTGGCTGCATATCGGCAACTTGCGCGCCGCACTGATGAACTATGTCATCGCGCGTCAGCAGGGCGGCACATTCATCCTGCGGATCGACGATACCGATCAGGAACGGTCCAAGCCCGAATATATCGATGGGATCAAGGATGCGCTGACATGGCTGGGGCTGGAGTGGAACCGGGTCGAACAGCAATCGCTGCGGCTGGATCGCTATCTGGCGGTCAAGGATCGCCTGATCGCGATGGGGCGGCTGTACGAATGTTTCGAAACGCCTGTCGAGCTGGACCTGAAGCGCAAGAAGCAGCTCAACATGGGCAAGCCGCCGGTTTATGACCGGGCGGCTTTGGCACTGTCCGAAGCTGAAAAGGACCGGCTGCGGGCCGAACGGGGATCGCATTGGCGGTTCATGCTGGATCTTGAGCGAATCGAATGGACGGACGGGATACTGGGGCCGATCTCGATTGATGCGACCAGCGTGTCCGACCCGGTGCTGATCAAGGAAAGCGGGCAGATTTTATATACTTTTGCGTCGGTCGTTGATGACGTAGAAATGGGTGTCACCGATATCGTCCGCGGGTCGGATCATGTGACCAACACGGCGACGCAGATACAGATCATCCGGGCGTTGGGCGGGGATGTGCCGCGCTTTGCGCATCATTCGCTGCTGACCGGACCGGATGGTGAAAAGCTGTCGAAACGCTTGGGCAATCTTGCCCTGCGCGACCTGCGGGCCGAGGGGATCGAGCCGATGGCGATCCTGTCGCTGATGGCGCGCTTAGGGTCGTCAGACCCGGTCGAGGTGCGCCATTCGGTGCAAGAGGTGGTGGACGGGTTCGATGTCGGGCATTTCGGCGTGGCCCCGACCAAGTTCGACCCGGCTGACCTGTCGCCGCTGACGGCGCGGTATCTGGCGTCGTTGCCGTTGGCCGCGGTGGCGGACAAAGTGGCGGCGCTGGGCGTGCCAGCGGATCAGGCCGAACGGTTCTGGATGGTTGTGCGCGACAACATTGCGGTGCTGGATGACATGGGCGCGTGGTGGG
The DNA here is from genome assembly GCA_038251315.1 of Rhodobacterales bacterium. Taxonomy (GTDB): domain Bacteria; phylum Pseudomonadota; class Alphaproteobacteria; order Rhodobacterales; family Rhodobacteraceae; genus JBBKXP01. Next base: position 53,528 of record JBBSBK010000006.1, read on the forward strand.
AATTGTTCCGCGATGGTGGTGCCGCTTTGGTCGATCCAGAAGATACCGATTTCGTCGCGCAGGCATTTGGGATGCTGGGCGAACCACCCTATCGCGATGCGACTTGGGCGGATTGGACCGGCGCCGTCAAGGAGGCCACGGGGCGAAAGGGCAGGGGCCTGTTCATGCCGCTGCGCAAGGCCGTGACGGGGCGCGAACGCGGGCCGGAGATGGCCGACGTGATGCCGCTGTTGCGGGTCAAACCTGGGGTTTAGTCCGGCTGCGCCGGAGCCTGCGGCGCGGATATTTTCAGCCAAAAGAATGCGGCAGTCAGTCGTTTCCTGAACCGATGCAAGCGTTTGGCTATGTGGAATGACCGCGGCAGCGGCGATCGTTCATTCACGCCCGCGCAACACCTGTGCGGGTTTGGCGTTCAGCGACCGCAGGGCGAACCCGAGGCCTGCCAACATGGTGGCGACGATCCCGCCGACGATGATCCACAGCGCGTTGCCCCAGATCATGCGATAGGTGTTTTCCATGACGAAAGTCGTCACCGCCCAGCCCCCCAGCATCCCCGCGACCAGCGCCACGATCCCCGCCCCAAGGCCCAGCAGAGCGGCGCGCAGCGCGAAACTGGCCATGATCCGCCCGCGCGTCGCGCCAAGGGTTTTGAGCACAGCCGCCTCGTAGGTGCGGGCCTGTTCGCCTGCTGCTGCCGCGCCGATCAGAACCAGAAAGCCGGTAACCAGTGTCGCCAGCGCCCCGTAACGCACCCCGGCGGCGATGCCTGCAATCAGGTCGGCGACCTGCGTGATCGCGTCGCGGATCGCTATTGCGGTGATGTTGGGATAGGCATTGGCAAGGTCGCGCAGGATCCGCCCCTCGGCCGCCTGATCGGCGTAGACGGTGGCGATCCAGCTATGCGGCGCGCCCTGAAGCGCCGTGGCGTTCATCGCCATCACAAAGCCGATTCCGGCCGTTTCAAAATTGACTTGCCGGAAACTGGCGACCGTTGCCGTGATATCCCGCCCAAGGATATTGACCGTCACAGTGTCGCCGATTTGCAGGCCGATCTCGCGGGCTTCCTCATCGGAAAAACTCATCAGCGGTGGGCCGTCGTAGTTTTCGGGCCACCATGCACCTTCGGTGATCGTGGTATTCGGGGGCAGGGCGTCGGCATAGGTGACGCCCCTGTCGCCCTGCACGACCCAATGTCCTTTGGCGAATTCCTCGGCAGGTTGGTCGTTGATCGCGGTGATGACGCCGCGCAGCATCGGCGCGGCCTCTGTCTTGGTCACGGCGGGGTCGGCTGCCAACCGGTCATTGAAGCCATCAATCTGGTCTGGCTGGATATCGACGAAAAAATAGCTGGGAGCGATTGCGGGCAGTTCATCGCGAAAAGCGCTGCGCAAGTTGCCGTCGATCTGCCCGACCGATGCGAGAACGGCAAGGCCGAGGCCAAGCGAGAGGACGACCGAGGTGGATTCGCCGCCCCTTGCGCCAATCGCGCCCAAGGCGAGGCGCAGGGCCGGACGCCCTCGTGCGGCGGTGCGTCCGGCGCGGGCCAATGCGCGGATCAGCAGGGCGGCGAGCGTCAGGATAATCAGCGCGCCGGTGATGCCGCCCGCTGTCCACAGGGTCAGGAACGCTGTGCCGGTCAGCCAGATGGCGCTGCCGATCAGGGCGGCGATCAGGAAGGCGGTGGCGATCAGGTAACGGAGCGCGGGCAGGCGGCGGCTGGTCGCAAAGGCATCGCGGAACAGGGTCGCGGCGCGGATGTCGTCGGTGCGGGCCAGCGGCCAGAGGGTAAAGATCAGCGCTGCGAGGACACCGTAAAGGGCGGCCTCGGCCAAGGGTTCGGGGTAAAGCGTGAATGCGGTCGGGATCGGCAGGGATGCTGCGATGAGCGGGGCGAAAAGAAGGGGGAGAGCCGCACCAAGGATGAGGCCAAGGATGATACCGATGACCGTCAGCACGCCGATCTGGATGAAATAGGTCTGGAAGATGATCGCCCGCGTTGCCCCCAAGGTTTTCAGCGTGGCGATGACGCCGGTCTTGCTGCCAAGGTAGGCGCGCACTGCGGCAGAGACGCCGACGCCGCCGACCGCAAGCCCGGACAGGCCGACAAGGATCAGGAACGCGCCGATCCGGTCAACGAACTGTTCCGCGCCGCCCGCCCCGCGCCTACTGTCGCGCCAACGCAACCCGTGGTCACGAAATTGGATTTCGGCCTGCGTTTCCAGCGCGGCAAGATCGGCGTTATCGGGCAGATCGAGCCGGTAGTTGGTGGAAAACAGTGTGCCTTCGGTGATGAGACCCGAATTGGCCAGATCGCGCGTCAGCACGAGGGTCCGGGGGCCAAGACCGAAACCGCCGGTGCCGTTGTCGGGATATTTGGTAAGGATCGCAGACAGGATGAAATCCTGTGTGCCCAGCCGAAAGCTGTCGCCGGGTTGCAGCGCTAGTCGGTCGGCCAAGGCCTGTTCCATCACTGCGCCTGGCAGACCGTTTGCACCTGCGAAAGCATCGGCGATCGGCATATCGGGGGTCAAAATGACGGTGCCGATCAAGGGATATAGGTCGTCGACCGCGCGCACCTGTGTCAGGCCGCGTTCGGTCTCATCGCCGCGTGTGACCACCGCCATCGAGCGGAAATCGAGCGTTTCCGATACCTTGTCGGCGATACCGTTCATAAAGGCCAGTTCGTCGTCGCGGGCAAAGCGGTAGGTCAGTTCGACCTCGGCGTCACCTCCCAGGAGAGCCGCACCATTCGCGGTCAGCCCGGCCTCGATCCCGGCCCGCACGGTGCCAACAGCGGCGATGGCGGCGACGCCAAGCGCAAGGCAGGCGAGGAAGATGCGGAAACCACGCAGGCCCCCACGCAATTCCCGCCGGGCCAGTCGGGCGGCGATCGCAATGCTCATGTCGGTCTCACTCTGCGGCTTTGGCGGCGGCCACGTCGATATGCCCGTCACGCAGCCGCACAATCCGGTCACAGCGCAGGGCCAGATCGTCGGCGTGGGTGACCATGACCAGCGTGGCACCGTGCCGATCGCGCAGGCCGAACAGCAGGTCGATGATCGCGCGGCCGTTGGCTTCGTCCAGGTTGCCGGTGGGTTCGTCGGCCAGCAGGATTTTCGGGCGCGGGGCGGATGCGCGGGCCAAGGCGACCCGCTGCTGTTCGCCGCCCGACAACTGCGCCGGATAATGGTCGGCGCGACTGGCCAGCCCGACGGCAGCCAATTCAGCGCTCGCGCGGGTAAAGGCATCGTGATGCCCGGCGAGTTCCAGTGGGGTTGCGACGTTTTCCAGCGCGGTCATAGTCGGGATCAGGTGGAAAGACTGGAACACCACACCCATATTGTCCCTGCGGAACCGTGCCAGACCGTCCTCGTCCATCTTGGTCAGGTCTTGGCCCAGTGCGGTGACAGTGCCGCCAGTGGCCTGTTCCAGCCCGCCCATGAGCATGAGGAGTGACGATTTGCCCGATCCACTAGGCCCGACCAACCCCAGGGTTTCACCCTGCGCCACGTCCAGCGTGATGCCCGACAGGATATCGACCCGGCCCGCGTTGCCCATCAGGGAAAGGGCAGCGTCGGTCAGGGACAGGATGGGTGCGGGCATGAAACGGGCCTTTGGCTGGGGGCGTGCCCTTGGATATGGGGCGGGACGCGGGGTGCGCAACCTTTTGATCGGGCTGATTGTCGGCGTCGGCCTGGCCAATGCCGAACCTGTGACCATCGCCGCGCTGGGTGACAGCCTGACCGCCGGTTACGGGCTGCCGCAGGGTGATGGGTTCGTGCCCCAGTTGCAGGCCTGGCTGGATGCGCAGGGGGCCGATGCGGTTGTCATCAATGCAGGCGTGTCGGGCGATACGACTGCCGGCGGTCTGGCGCGGGTCAACTGGACGCTGACGCCGGATGTGGATGGCATGATCGTGGCGCTGGGCGGCAACGATTATTTGCGCGGGCTGGACCCTGCCGTCAGCCGCGCCAATCTGGATGCGATCCTCGCCAGGGCGCAGGCGGCAGGTGTCGATGTCCTGCTGATCGGGCTCTTGTCGGGGGGCAACTATGGGCCTGACTTCAAGGTAGCTTTCGACGGGATGTATAGGGATCTCGCTGCCAAATATGACGTACCGCTGCTCGATACCTTCTATCGCGGGCAGTTGGATTTGGCGGGGACGCAGGCGCGTGTGGGTGACTATATGCAGGCAGACGGCATTCACCCCAACAAGGCGGGCGTCGCGGCGAATGTGGCGGTGATCGGACCGCTGGTGCTGGACCTTGCGGAACGGGCTGCGCAGTAGATGCCGGGGCGGCTTTTCCTGACCCGACCACTGGCCGAGATCGCGGCCTGGGCCGGGGCCGGGACGCTGCCGTTCAACGATCCGCCGCGTGTCAACATTGCGCCGGGGCAAGAGGTGGCGGTGTTGGGGCCGGAGGGCTGGACCCGGATGCGCTGGGGCATGATCCCGGTCGGCCGGATCAATGCGCGAGGGCGGCCGGTCATGGAGACCAGCGTGAATGCCCGGTCGGAAACGGTGTTCGACAAATCAGCCTTTGACGGTGTCGGGCGCGGGATTGTCCCGGTCGATGGCTGGTATGAATGGACCGGAAAAGTGCGGCGCAAAGTGGCGTGGCGGATCCGGGCACGCGATGGCGCGCCGCTGGCGTTCGCGGCGATCACGGACGTCTGGCAAGGGCCGGGTGGCGTGGATGGTGCCGCAGATGGCGACGGTGACATGTGCGCCCTCTGCCGATGTGGCGGGGGTGGATGACCGGATGGGGGTGATTTTGCGGCCTGCCCAGTTCGATGCATGGTTGAATGGCGATGCGACAGGAATGATGGTGCCTTACCCCGATGGCAATCTGATCGTCGAGGCTGCGGTAGACGTGGACTGGAACGCGGCCTAATGCGTTTTGCGTTTATCCGGAATCGCAATTCGCTGCCTCTCCCTTCGGTCGAACGCGATTTGCGATACCTCGGTTTCGGATGGAACGCAAAACGCGTTAGTGTCGTCCCCTCAATCCGGCAAAGTGAGCCATCATGTCAGTAGCGAAAGTCACCGAGATCAATGTCTTCGCGTCCGTTTCGTTCGACTTTGCGATGAAAAAGAGGGTCAAACGGGGGTCCAAGACCCCTCAGAGGGCCCGGGTGGCCGATCAGAAGATCACCGTCAGGGACCGGCAAGGTCAAAGAAAACCGCGTCGTCATGCGGGTGACGTTCATTCTGGCCGATCGACGGTGGACGCCCTTGAGAGGCGCCCGCCCGTTTTCAGGCGAGTTTCAGGTTGATTGCCGATTCTCGGCCATCGCGCCCGGCCTCGATATCGAAACTGACTTTCTGATTGTCCTTCAACCCGGTCAGCCCGGATCGTTCGACCGCCGAAATATGGACGAAGATATCTTTTGATCCGGCATCGGGGGCAATAAAGCCGAAACTCTTGGTCGTGTTGAACCATTTCAC
>JBBSBK010000007.1:0-58938 GCA_038251315.1 Rhodobacterales bacterium
ACCCCGGCGAATACGATATGCTGGATGTGCTGGGGCTAACTAGAGCATCGCCTTGATCGCAGCGATATGCGGCAGGTCTGCGGCCAGCGCATCGGCCCCGATCTCTCGCGCCATCGCCACCGGATCATCGGCAATCCGGTCGATCAGGCCCATCGCCAAGGCCGCATCGGCATCCACCTTGACCCCACCCAGCAATATCAGCCGGGCCCGCGCCGGGCCAACCAAGGCGGCTAACCGGGCCGGGTCAGACGGTTGCGGCAGCACATTCAGCCGCATCACCGGGTAAAAGAACCGCGCCAGTGGCACCGCCACCCGCAGATCACAGGCCAGCGCCATGCCGAACGCACCGCCCGCCAGCGTGCCGTTCAGCGCGCAGATCGACAGACCCGGCAAGGCAGAAATGGCGGCAGAAACGCGTTCCCACCCCGGATCGGTGGCAAGGCCCTGCCCGACATCGGTCAGGTCGGCTCCGGCGCTGAATACGCGGCCCGCCCCGGTCAGGATGAACAGACGGACCGATCTTGCCGCCGCGATCGCAGAAACCAATTCCGCCAGCATCAGCGCAGTCAGGGCGTTCGCCTTGTCCGGGCGGTTCAAGGTGACGACGCAAAGTCCACCGTCGTGATCAACGTCGATCACACCAGCCCGACCCGCGCCCGCACAACCGGGTCGCGCAACGACACATCAGCACCCAAGAAATCGTCGGCATCGGGCGAACACATCCACAGCAAGGCCCGCGCCGGCCAATCGGGCGGAATATGATCGGCCCAGTCGAGCTGGCTGACCGGATTGATCCCCGACGCCTTGATCGTGCGCTGCATGTCGGTTGCGACAGTGCCCGGCGACAGACCCAGCACACGCACACCCTTTTCACGGTTTTCCTTGTCACCCATCCGGGTCAGCATCAGCGCCCCGGCCTTGGACGCGCAATAGGCCGACCATGCCTCGATCGGGCTGGTGGCCGCGCCCGACGACACGGTCAGGATGGTGCCCGCCCCCCGCGCGATCATCCCCGGCAAAACCGCACGCATGCCGTGGAAAACACCCTTGAGGTTGATGTCGATAGCCTTGCCCCATGCGTCGGGATCGGCATCGGACAGATGGGCGATGGGATCGACCACCCCGGCGTTACCAATCAGCAAATCAACGCGGCCAAAGGTAGCGGTCGTGGCGGCAACCGCGGCCTCAACCTCCCAATAGCGACTGACATCGCAGGGAATCGCAATCGCCGCCGCGCCAATCTCGCCCGCCAGCCCTGCAATGGCCTCGGCGTCACGTGCCAACAAGGCAACCCGCGCCCCGGCATCGGCAAAGGTCTGCGCAGTTGCCGCACCAATGCCCCGGCTGGCACCTGTAATCATCACAACCTTGCCGTCCATCCGCATTTTTCGCCCTTCCGCCCTTTTCCGGGGCTGCGCAAATCCCTATGGTGAAGTGCACAATTCCCTACCTTGACCAGACTGGCAAGGCGGGCGAACCTGTCCAGCGTATTAACCCCGAAAGGATACACCATGACCGTATTTCAAGGCGCCCGCAGCGCCGTCTGCATTGCCGCCCTCGTTGCAGGTAACGCCGCCTTTGCCGAAGTCACCGCGCAAGAGGTCTGGGATGGCTGGAAATCGCAGATGGACATGTATGGCGAGGGCGCTGTCACGATCGGGGATGAATCCATGTCAGGCGACACCCTGACCGTCACCGATCTGGGCATCGACATGAGCGATACGACGACCGAGGTTAAAACCACCATCCCCAACATCACCCTGACCGAAAACGGCGATGGCACGGTCAGCGTCACGATGTCCAATACCTACCTGCTGACGATCAATCCGGTCGGCAAAGAGTCGACGGACCGTGCCGTGATCCAGATAAAAACCGCAGGCATGTCGATGGACGTGAGCGGCAGCGCCGACGACATGACCTACGATCTCGAGGCCGCTCGCTATACCATCAGTGTCGAACAGGTGATGGAGGCAGGCGCCGATCAGCCGGTCGAGGCGACGCTGAACCTCAACAACGTCACCGGCACCTACAGCATGAAGACCGCGGATCTGCGGAACCTGACCTACGACATCGCCGCCGATTCGCTCGACCTGCTGGTGGATGGATCGAACGGGACGGACACCGTCAAGATGTCGGGCCAGTCGACCGATCTCGCCATGCAGGCGACGATCACGATGCCGCTGGAAATCGACCCGGACAAGCCCGAAGAGATGTTCGCCAACGGGTTCATGGTCGATGGCGGTTATTCCCTGGGGCAATCCGCATTCCTGTTCGATGTTCAAAGCGTCACCGACAGTTCAAGCGGTACCATTTCGGCCGGTGGCTCCGATGTGACCATGTCATTCGACAAGGATGAAATGGCCTATGATACCGACACCACCGACCTCGCGCTGTCCGTCACGACCCAACAACTGCCCTTTCCGGTCAATGTCAGTCTGGCCGACCTGGCGTTCGGCGTGACGATGCCATTGTCCAAAACCGCCGAACCCGTCCCGTTCGGCGCCACGATCGGCCTGACCGATCTTGCTGTGAACGAGGAAATCTGGGCGATGTTCGACCCTGCAGGCCAGTTGCCACACGATCCGGCGACCGCCCAGATCGACGTTTCAGGCACTGGCAGGCTGCTGTTCGACCTGATGGACCCGGCTCAGGCCGAGGCGATGGCCGCGGCCGACATTCCGGCCGAACTGCACTCGCTCGACCTCAACGCACTCAAGCTTGCGATCGCCGGGGCGCTGGTGACCGGCGAAGGGTCGTTCACCTTTGACAAGACCGACATGACAACATTCGAGGGCTTTCCGCGCCCCGAAGGCACGCTGAATGTGCAGATCAACGGCGCCAACGGCCTGATGGACAAGCTAGTGGCGATGGGTCTGGTCCCCGAGGAACAGATCATGGGCGCGCGGATGATGATGGGCATGTTCGCCACCGTTGTGGGCGATGACCAGCTGACCTCGACCGTCGACGTCAACGCCGAAGGACAGGTCATGGTCAACGGCCAGCGGATCAAGTGATCTGACACGATCCCAGCCCGCGCAACCGTTTCGGCGCGGGCCGGGCCTGCCAGCGCCAGCCAAGGCTTGCCGCGACCCGTGCCAGACACTAGGTCAAGGCGACCGCCGAAGGAGTCGCCATGCCGCAATCACAACTTATGGCCTTGTCCGACCTGACTGATGCTCTGCTGTCCGCCGCCCGCAACGCCGGGGCAGATGCCGCCGACGCGATTGCCGTCGACGGCACATCCATCAGCATCGACGTGCGCCAAGGGCGGCTGGAACAGGCCGAACGGTCCGAAGGCATTGACATCGGCCTGCGCGTTTTCATCGGCCAACAGCAGGCCTGCGTGTCGTCGTCGGATGTGAAACCCGACACCATCGCGCAGATGGCCGAACGCGCTGTTGCAATGGCCCGCGAAGCCCCCGAAGACCCCCACATCGGGCTGGCCGACGCAGACCAACTGGCCGCGGACCGCGACAACGCTCGCCTTGACCTATTCGACGCCTCCGCCGAACCCGACCCGGCCACCCTGCAAGGCGACGCCGCCCGCGCCGAAGCCGCCGCGCTGGACGTAAAGGGCGTCACCAGGATGGACCAGACCTCGGCCGGCTACAGCCGTCGCCGGGTGCATCTGGCCGCGACCAACGGCTTTTCCGCAGGCTACACGCGGTCCGACAGGGGCCTGTCCTGCGTGGCCATCGCGGGCGACGGGACGGGCATGGAACGCGATTACGACTACGATTCGCGCGTCTACCTCGCGGACATGCGCAGCGCAGAAGACATCGGGCGCAGCGCCGGGGAACGCGCTGTCGCCCGGCACGGCGCAAGGAAACCAAAAACCGGCACCTACCCCGTCCTGTTCGACGAACGCATTGCCTCTTCCCTGATCGGCCACCTGCTCCAAGCCATCAACGGCACGATGATTGTGCGCGGCAGCAGTTTTCTGCGGAACGCGATGGGCGAACAGATCCTGCCCAAAGGCCTGTCCCTGATCGAAGACCCGCACCGGCCCCGCATCACCGGATCGCGGTTGTTCGACGCCGAGGGGCTTCCAACCGTGCGTCGCGCCATCATCGACGACGGCGTGCTGACGGGGTGGACGCTCGATCTTGCCACCGCCCGCAAACTGGGCATGCAAAGCACTGCCAACGCCGCGCGCGGAACCCAAAGCCCGCCCAGCCCCTCGGTATCGAACGTCGCCCTGACCCAAGGCACCGCGACCCGCGCCGACCTCATCGCCGACATGGGCACCGGGCTGCTGGTCACATCCATGATCGGGTCCACGATCAACCCCAACACCGGGGATTATTCGCGGGGCGCGTCCGGGTTCTGGGTCCAGAACGGCGAAGTCACCTATCCGGTCAACGAATGCACCATCGCGGGCAACCTGCGCGACATGCTGCTGGCGATCATCCCGGCCAACGACGGGCGGGCACACCTGTCGCGCATCGTCCCCTCGCTCCTCCTCCCGGCGATGACCCTTGCGGGCGACTGACGTCGCACTGCTGACCGACGCGGCGCGCGCGGCGGGGCAGATGGCGCTTGGCTACTTCCGCAACCACGGCAGAGTGACTGACAAACCGGGCGGGGCGGGGCCGGTGACAGAGGCTGATCTGGCCGTCAACGCCATGCTGCACGACATGCTGCGCACCGCACGGCCCGACCACGGCTGGCTGTCCGAAGAAACCCCCGACACCCCCGCCCGCCTGACCACCACGGCGCAATTCATCATCGACCCGATTGACGGCACGCGGGCCTTTATCGACGGGGCGAAAGACTGGGCGCACTCCCTTGCGATTGCGGAAAACGGCGAAATCACCTCGGCCGTCGTCTACCTGCCCGCGCGCGACGAGGTGTTCAGCGCCACGCGCGGCGGCGGCGCATTCCTGAACGGCGCCCCGATCCGGGCGGCAACCAACACCGACCTCACCACCGCCACGATCCTCGCCACGCGCAGCACATTGGACGCACACCACTGGACTGCCGTGCCGCCCGTCAAACGCACCTTCCGCTCATCCCTCGCCTACCGGCTCTGCCTTGCCGCGACAGGGCGTTTCGACGCGATGCTGGCGCTGCGGCCCACGTGGGAATGGGACGTGGCAGCGGGAGCGCTGATCGTAACCGAAGCGGGTGGAGCAGTCAGCGACCGGACCGGAGCCCCCCTGCAGTTCAACAACCCCACGCCACAGGTCAGCGGGATCGTCGCCGGAGGCGGGGTGCATGGGGGGCTGGTCGGGGCGCTTGCACCTGTGGTCGCGGCCCGCCTAAGCTGACGTCTCAAGAGGACCCGCAGGGCAACAAGATCGCGCTGTTCTGCCAAAACCCGGACGAACCAAAGCGACCGGACTGACGTCGCACGGCACGTCCGCTGCCCAAGAGATGACGAACCTCGGACCTGATCCTTGACCCCGGCCCCCATTCCCTTAGGTTGCCCGCCAACCCAAGCCCCCAGCCACAAGGCCCCCGCCATGACCCAACGCCTGCACCTCGTTTTCGGAGGCGAGCTGACCGATCCGACCAAGAACGTGTTCAAGGACACCTCGGCACTGCATATCGTCGGTATCTTTCCCGACTACGACAGCGCCTTCAACGCCTGGAAATCCGAGGCGCAGCGCACCGTCGACAATGCCCACATGCGCTATTTCATCGCCCATCTGCACCGGTTGCGCGACGAGGATACCGCCGCGTCGCTCACCACCGAAATGGGGCTTTAGGCCACGGCCCCCGCGCGATCCATGCCCCGGTCCCTGTCGCTGTCCGCTTATCTGGCATTGCACCGCAGTGCCGGGCGGCGGCCCGAGACTAGCCTTTGGCCGCGCCGCCCGAATGGTGGTCTGGTCTGGGTCCACGGCGCCGATCCCGCACAGACCGCAGCCGTACGTACGATGACCCGGCGGTTGCGTGAAGACGGCGACGCGGTGGCGGTGCTGTTGACCGGGCAAACCGCCGATCCGCCGTCGGTGGAACACGAACCGGGGCTGATCGCGCAGCCCAGCCCCGACCCGACGCGCCAAGGCATCCGCGGTTTCCGTGACCACTGGCGACCCGATATGCTGTTGTGGATGCAGCCAACGCTTGACCCGGTGCTGCTGGTCGAAACCGACACGCCACCGCTGCGCCGGATCATGCTGGACGTGACGGCGCGGGGGCTGTCAGGGTCAGTCGGCGGCTGGCTGCCGGGGATGACGGCGGCCCTGCTGGATCGGTTCGATGTGGTCATCGCCAACGACGCCGCCGCCGCAACGCGACTGCAACGCAGCGGGTTGCCCCCTGAACGCATCGAAACCCTTGGCCCGCTGGACGATGGCACCGCCGTATTGTCCTGCCGCGAAAGGGACCGCGCCGATCTGGCCCGCATCCTGCACACCCGCCCTGTCTGGCTGGCCGCCGATGTGCCCTTGGGGGAAACCCCCGCGATGATCGCCGCACAGTTGATCGCCGGGCGGCGCACCCATCGCCTGATGCAGATCATCGCGCCGCGCCTGCCCGAGGATGGCCCGGCGATGGCGCAGCAGGTCCACGATGCCGGGCTCGAGGTCGCGCTGCGCAGCGCCGGGCAGAACCCGACCGAGGCGACGCAGGTCTTTGTCACCGACAAGGTTGACGAGTTGGGCCTCTGGTATCGCCTTGCCCCGATCACCTATCTGGGCGGCACCCTGACGGATGGCGGTCAGCGCCACCCGTTCGAACCTGCCGCCCTTGGGTCCGCCCTGCTGCACGGCGCACAAACCGGCCCGCACCGCGCGATCTACACCATGATGGACCGCGCCGGGGCCAGCCGCGAAATCGCCAGCCCCACCGAATTGGGCGAAGCGGTCGAGGGGTTGCTGAACCCCGACCGCGCCGCCGCAATGGCCCATGCCGCGTGGGCCATATGTTCGACCGGGGCCGAGGCGACGAACCGCGTCGTCGACCTGATCCGCCGCCACCTTGACCGGGTCCACTGACATGCGCCCGCCCCTGTTCTGGTTCGCGCCTCCGGCCCGCCCCGGACTGATGCCGCGCCTGATGGCACCGCTGGCCGCACTTGCCGCGTATCTGACCGCCCGCCGCTTGGCGCAAGGCACGCCCTACCGCGCCGCCGTCCCGGTCATCTGCATCGGCAACATCAATGTCGGCGGCACCGGCAAGACGCCCACCGCCATCGCAATGGCCCAGCGCCTGACTGGCTGGGGCCTGACCCCGCATATCGTCACACGCGGCTATGGCGGCAGTCTTGCGGGGCCGTTGCAGGTGAACGAACGCACGCACAAGGCAGATCAGACCGGCGACGAACCTCTACTGCTGGCCGCCTTTGCCCCCACTTGGGTCGCGCGCGACCGTGCCGCCGGTGTCCGCGCCGCCGAAGCCGCCGGGGCTGATGTCATTTTGCTTGATGACGGGTTCCAGAATCCCGCCGTCGCCAAGGATCTGTCCATCGTTGTCGTCGACGCAGGCCGTGGTTTCGGCAACGGTCGCGTCATGCCCGCCGGGCCACTGCGCGAAACGCCCGCCGTAGGTCTGAAACGCGCTGATCTGGTCTTGTCCGTCGGCCCGCCCACAGCACAGGCCCGTTTTACCGCAGACTGGCCGCTGCCCGTGCCACTGATCACCGGGCAACTGGTGCCGCTGCCCACGGGGATGCAGTGGCAGGGCCTGCGGGCGCTGGCCTTTGCCGGTATCGGCAACCCGGCGAAATTCTTTGCCACCCTGCGCGATCTGGGGGCCGATGTGATCCGGGCCGAGGCGCTGGACGACCACCAGACCTTGACCGACGCCCTGCTGTTGCGGCTGGAGTCCGAGGCTCGGCTAAGGAGGGCACAACTGGTGACGACCGAAAAGGACGCGGTGCGCCTACCCGACAGTTTCCGGCCCAAGGTTCTGACCTTGCCGGTGCGGCTGGAGATCGACGACTGGACAGCACTGGACGGCGCCCTGACCCGGATCGGGGTTCAATCGCCCAGCAAATCCTGATCCTGCCCCAAACGGGGCGACGGGCGGTCCAACGCCAGTTCTGCATCCGAAAACACGAAGGGGCTGCGCACCGATGCCACGCCGTCCAGATCGACGCGCATCCCGCGATGGACGATCTGCGGATCGGCGAACACCTCGGCCATGTCGTTGATCGGCCCGGCAGGCACGCCCGCAGCTTCGCAGGCACGCAGCAGATCGGCCTTGGTCCATTTGGCCGTCGCGGCCATCAGTAAGGGCACCAACCGGTCGCGGTGCGCCAGACGGTCGGCATTGGTCGCGAAATCGGGGTGTTCGGCCAACCCGGCCAGCCCCAGCACGCCGCACAGCCGCCGATACTGCCCGTCGTTCCCAGTCGCGATGATGATGAACCCGTCGGCGCAATCGAATACCTGATAGGGCACGATATTGGGGTGAGCGTTGCCCATGCGCACCGGTGGGTTGCCGGTGGACAGGTAATTCATCGCCTGGTTGGCGGTGATCGCTACCGCCACGTCGAACAGGGCCATGTCGATATGCTGACCCCGCCCGGTCGCCCCCCGCTGATGCACAGCGGCAAGAATCGCAGTGGCGGCATAGACCCCGGTAAAGATGTCGGTGACAGCGACGCCGACCTTTTGCGGCTGGCGGTCAGGTTCGCCGGTGACCGACATCAGGCCCGACATGCCTTGGATGATATAGTCATACCCGGCACGCGCGGCATAGGGTCCGTCCTGCCCAAAACCCGTTATAGAACAATAGATTAGGCGCGAGTTGACAGCTGTCAACTTGGCGTAATCCAGTCCGTATTTGGCCAACCCACCAACCTTGAAATTCTCGATCAGGATATCAGCATCTGCGACCAGATCGCGCACCTGCTGCTGCCCTTCGGGCGTGCGGAAATCGATCACGACCGACCGCTTGCCGCGGTTACAGCCATGGAAATAAGCGGCCGTTTTCTCGCCGCCATGATCGACAAAGGGTGGCCCCCAGCGGCGGGTATCGTCACCCTCGGGGGATTCGACCTTGATGACGTCGGCCCCCAGATCGGCCAGCGTCTGACCAGCCCAAGGGCCGGCCAGTATCCGCGCCAGTTCGACGACATTGAGGCCTGCGAGGGGGGTCATCAGCCGGCCAGTGCGGCGTCGATCAGGGCCTTAATCTGGTCGTAGGACCCGTTGGTGATCCGTTCGCCATTCAGGAACAGGGTCGGCGTGCCGGTGACCTCGTCCGTAGCGGCATTCGCCTCGGACGTATCCAGAATCGCCTGCGCCAACGCCTGATCGCCCATGCAGGTGTCCAGCGTCGCATCGTCCAGCCCCGCGACCTTGCCCAGCTTGCGCAACTCTTGCGAGATCACCGCCGGATCGCCCGAAGCGGTCCAGTCGTCCTGCTGGGCGAACAACATCTCGGACACGCCGAAATAGCGCATCTCACCGCCGCAACGGGCCAGCATCGACGCCCAGATATCGACCCGGTTGCGCACCAGCTCGCGATAGATGAACCGGACCTTGCCGGTGTCGATGTAATCGCGTTTCAGCGGCACGAAAGTTTCGGCATGGAAGGTAGCGCAATGCGGGCAGGTGAACGACCCGTATTCGATGAAAGTAACGGGGGCATCGGTCGCACCCAATGCCATTTCGGTGACGACAGCGGGATCGCCCGCCGCCTCTTGCGCCTGCACCGCACCGGGCAGCAGGCCGGTCGCATCGCGGGTCATCCAATAGGCCGCCCCAAGGGCGATCAGCGATCCGCCACTCAGCAGAAATGCGCGTCTGTTCATGTTCTTATCCTGTCGTTGTCAGTGTTTCGCTTTGGCCAATACATTGGTCGCCAACGCCTCAAGCGCAAGGCGCAAATCGTCGCTTGCCACGCCGCGCGCCACTTCATGGGCGGCGGCGATAACCGTGGGATCGGGCGCTTTGGCAACTTTGGGCGCGGGCGCGAACGCCACCTGCCCATCTGCAAAACCGGTCGGCGCGGTCTGCGTGATACGGACCTTGGCGATTGCGTTATAACCGTAACAGGCATTCACCTTGGCCCGGATCTGTTCCTTTTGCATCTCGATCATCGGCGCCTGCGCGCCCGTGGTCAGCAGGGTCAGCGTCGCGCCCAGACCGCCCTTGCCGTAACCCACACTGATCGGCAAGGCGACCGCGGCGACACCCTCGCCGACGATTTCGGCCCAGTGGGTCAGCAGGCGGCTTTGCGCGAACCCGCGCGATTCAGACGCCGCACGGATACGGCCCTGCATCAGGGTCGCGGCGCGGGAAAATCCGTAGGTGGTGGACTGTGGGCGCGGTTGTTTCATCTTGTCTGCCATTCTAGACCAAGGCACCGCCCATGCCAGCGAAACCCGAAGGTCAAGGCCATAAACATTGCGTGACACCGCCGACATATTGTTGGACTGGTACGACGGCCATGCCCGCGTGCTGCCGTGGCGGGTGCCGCCGGGATCGGCCACGCGGCCCGACCCCTACCGCGTCTGGCTGTCCGAGGTGATGTTACAGCAGACGACCGTGGCAGCGGTAAAGGCCTACTATCATACCTTCACGACGCGCTGGCCGACTGTCGGCGCATTGGCCGCCGCGCCGGACGCCGATGTCATGGCGGCATGGGCCGGCCTTGGGTATTACGCCCGCGCCCGCAACCTGCTGAAATGCGCCCGCGCAGTGGTGGCCAATCACGGCGGCGCATTTCCCGAAACCCGCGAGGAATTGCTGTCCTTGCAGGGGATCGGCCCATACACCGCGGCCGCGATTGCGGCGATTGCGTTTCAGCGGGCCGAGACGGTGGTGGACGGCAACGTCGAGCGAGTCATGGCGCGGTTGTTCGCTGTGGAAAAGCCGCTGCCTGCGGCCAAGGGCGACCTGACGGCATTTGCCGCAGGCCTGACGCCTGACGCGCGCCCCGGCGACTATGCCCAAGCGGTAATGGACCTAGGTGCGACAATCTGCACCCCGCGCAACCCCGCCTGCGGCATCTGCCCGCTGCGGACGGATTGCGCTGCGCGGATCGCCGGGATCGCCGCCGACCTGCCGCGCAAAACGCCCAAGAAAGTCGTCCCGACGCGGCACGGCATTGCCTATGTCGCCTGCCGCACCGACGGCGCATGGCTTCTGGAAACCCGGCCCGAGTCTGGGCTGTTGGGCGGCATGCTCGGCTGGCCGGGGTCCGAGTGGGGCGATGCGCCAACGCCTGCGCCACCCCTCGCCGCCGACTGGCAGACCTCGGGCGAGGCGCGGCACACCTTCACCCATTTCCACCTGCGCCTGACGGTGATGGCGGCGACCCTGCACGGCGACGCGGTGCCGGATCGTGGACAATTTGTCGCCCACAGCGCCTTTGACCCGAAATCGCTGCCCACGGTGATGCGCAAGGTCCACGATCTGGCCCGCGCGACGCTACGCCACGATTGAACGGGGCCTGCGTTAGTCTAATGTCCGCGAAAACCAAACCGGGGATCCGCATGACGCCGCGCAACATCGCCAAACTGCATAACGCCCTGCCATTCTGGATATCGCTGCTGCTGCTGCCGCTGGTCTGGTTCGCGGCCACAAAGGGCGGCTGGGCGATCCTGATCCTGCCAATCGGCGTGTCGGCCCTGTTCGCGCTCATCGACCGCTTTGCCGGGGTCAATCCGGCGAACCCCGATCTGGACGCGACCGAGGCCGATCTGTTCTGGTATCGGGCGATCACGCTGATCTGGACTCCGCTGCAGTTCATCATGATCTTCTGGGCGCTTTGGTATGTTACCCGCGCCCCGCACTTGGGCGCGCTGGAACAATGGGGCCTGTTCCTGAGCATCGGCGTTATCTCGGGCGCGGTCGGGATCGTCTATGCGCATGAATTGATGCACCAAAAGCCGATAAGCGAACGCACTTTGGGCGATCTGCTGATGTGCATGACGCTCTATGGGCATTTCCGGTCGGAACACCTGCTGGTGCATCACCGCTATGTCGGCACCCCGCGCGACCCGGTGACGGCGCGGTACAACGAAGGGTTTCATCGGTTCTTTCCGCGCGTGTTGTGGCAATGCCTGATTTCGGCGTTCAAGGCGGAAAAGGCGATGCTGGCGCGCAAAGGGCTGCCGTGGTGGCACCGGACCAACCCATTCTGGCGGTATTGGGCGATGGAGGGGAGTTTCGTAATCCTCGCCGCGCTGATCGGCGGCTGGTGGGGCGTGTTCCTGTTCGCCACACAGGCGTTTTTCGCGATCTGGTATCTGGAACTGGTCAATTATGTTGAACACTACGGGCTGACGCGCAAGCATCTGGGGAACGGCAAATATGAACATGTCAAACCGCACCATAGCTGGAATTCGGCGCACAAGGTGTCGAACTGGCTCCTGATCAACCTGCAACGCCACTCGGACCACCATTACAAACCCGACCGGCGTTTCCCGCTGCTGCAGACCTATGCCGACAACGAAGCGCCGCAACTGCCCAGCGGCTACCCAATGATGACCGTCGCCGCGATGATCCCGCCGCTCTGGCGAAGGATGATGAACCCGCGGGTGCGCAAATGGCGGGCGATGTATTATCCCGAGATCACCGACTGGACGCCTTACAAGACAGCGACAAACCCGCTGCCCAGATAGGTCCGGAGGGGGTGCTGCCCGCGGCATTCACCTGCATCAGACATACGCTGATTTCAGACGAGGGCGCGCTCAGCGCAGGCGGGTGCCGTCTGTGGCGAAAAGAAAGGTTTTGGCGCGGTCGTAGGCGAGGCCAACAGTGTCTCCGACCCGTGCTGCATTCTGTCCGAACATGCGGATCGTGGCCTGTTCGGTGGTTCCGGTCTGCACGACGATATTAGTGTCGCCGCCCAGCCGTTCGACGTGGGTGATCGTGCCGCGCAGGTCGCCACCGTCGGCGAGGCGCAGATCTTCTGGTCTGATCCCCATTTCGGCGCCAGCAGGGGCATCAAAGGCTGGCGTCAGAAAGTTCATCGCGGGGGCACCGAGGAATCCCGCGACAAAGCGATTGGCGGGATTGTTGTACAGCTCCATCGGGCTGCCGATCTGTTCGACCCGCCCATCGCGCAGCACGACGATACGGTCGGCCAGCGTCATCGCCTCGGTCTGGTCATGGGTAACGTAGATCATCGTTGCGCCCAGCGTGCGGTGCAGTTGCGCGATTTCGATGCGGGTGTTCATCCGCAGGGCGGCGTCAAGGTTCGACAGCGGTTCGTCGAACAGGAAAAGCTGCGGCTGGCGCACGATGGCGCGCCCGATCGCGACCCGCTGACGCTGCCCGCCCGACAGTTCCGCGGGACGGCGTTTGAGGTAGGGATCGAGGTTCAGGATGCGCACCGCCTCGGCCAGACGGGCAGCGATGACGTCTTTGGTCGCCCCTTCCTGTTTGAGGCCCAAGGTCATGTTGTCGGCGACGTTCAGGTGCGGATAAAGGGCGTAGGACTGGAACACCATCGCGATGCCGCGTTTGGCGGGGGGCGTCGTGTTGACCGTCTTGCCTGCGATCTGGACGGTGCCAGCCGAGGCATCTTCGAGCCCCGCAATCACCCGCAACAGGGTCGATTTCCCGCAACCGGATGGCCCGACGAATACGACGAACTCGCCCTTTTCGACACGCAGGTCGATGTCGTGCAGCACCTTTGTCGCGCCAAAGGATTTGCTGACCTTGTCAAGTTTCAGGCTGATGTCGGTCACAAGGTATCCTTTAACGCAACGGGGTATCCCGTCTTGATCGAATGGTCTGCGGCAAGGCAGATCGCGAGCGATTGCACGGCGTCGGACATATGGCGCGTCAGGTCGATATCCTGCGCGATGGCATCCAGCAGATACGCCTGTTCGGCGTCGCACAGCGCCTGATGACCGGGTTCGTCGGGCATGGTGATGACCGTGTCGCCGGTCAGCCGATGCACCTTGATCGCGCCGACCTTGGTGTGCCCGTCCACGTCGTCGGACGCCCCCATGTTGCCAACGGTGATCGACACGGCCCCGTTCGGCGACACGATATCTTTGACGAAGCTGGCGGTTTCCGACATCATCGGCCCCCACCCGGCCTCGTACCAACCGATGGAACCGTCATCGAACACGACCTGAAACTGGCCGTAGTTATACATGCCTTCGGGCAGTTCATCTGACAGCCGCAAGCCTATGCCGTTGACGCGGACCGGCTGCGCGTCGGTGATCTGGCACATCACATCGACGTAATGAACGCCGCAATCGACGATGGGCGATGTGGTCTGCATCAGCGCCTTGTGGGTGTCCCACGTCGCGCCCGTGGACTGTTGGTTAAGGTTGAGGCGAAACACGTATGGCCCGCCTAAATCCCGCGCCTCAGCAATCAGCCGTTGCCACGAGGGGTGGTGCCGCAGGATGTATCCGACGACCAGCTTGCGGTTCAGCCGGGTTGCAGCGGCGACGACGCGCCGGGCGTCCGTAACGGTGGTGGACAGTGGTTTTTCGACGAACACATGCGCCCCGGCCTCCATCGCAGCGATGGCATAGTCGGCGTGGCTGTCGGAATAGGTGGCGACGACGACGACATCGGGGCGCGTTTCGGCCAGTGCGGTCGCGTAGTCGGTGAACAGTGGATAGCCGCGCAATTCGGGCGGCAGGTCGGTGGCGGTGCGATTGACCAGCCCGACGATCTGCGCGTCCGGATGATAGTGATGCGCCAGCGCATGACTACGCCCCATGTTGCCCAGACCGGCGATAAGAACCTTCATTTCACCGCTCCCGAAGTGATGCCACGGATCAGTTGGCGCGAAAACAGGACGTAAAGGACCATGACCGGGAGAATTGCGAGGCTGAGGGCCGAAAGCACCGCGTTCCAGTCGGTGACGAACTGGCCGATGAACACCTGCGACCCAAGCGTCAGGGTTTTCACTTGCTCGGACGGCGCGAGGATCAGCGGAAACCAAAGATCGTTCCAGATCGGGATCATGTTGAACACCGCCACGGTTGCCATCGCCGGACGGACCAGCGGCAGGACCAGCCGGAAAAAGATCGCGTATTCCGACAGGCCGTCGATACGCCCCGCGTTTTTGAGATCGTCCGACACCTGCCGCATAAACTCTGACAGGATGAACACAGCCAGCGGTAGCCCTTGGGCCGTGTAGACAAGGATCAGCGCCCAGAGGGTGTTTACCAGCCCGGTGTTCACCATCATCTGCAAAATCGCCACGGTGCCAATACGGATAGGTATCATAATCCCAAGGGCAAGGTAGAGTCCCATCAGCGTGTTCCCCTTGAACCGGTATTCCGCCAGCGCAAAGGCCGCCATTGCACCGAACAGCAGGATCAGCGCCAGCGAGACGACGGTCACGATCATCGAATTCTGGAAATAGCCGAAAAAATCGCCCTGTTTTAGCACGGTCTGATAGCCGATCAGCGAAAAGCTGTCGGCGTTGGGCAATGCCAGCGGCTCGCTGAAGATGGACCGCCGCGCCTTGAAACTGTTGATGATGATGACGAACACCGGGAACAGTGCGATCAGCGTATATGTCAGCAAGGCCGCGTGGGCGGCGATACTGTTCAACGGGCTGCGGCGGGCGGTGTTCATCAGAATTGATACCGCCGGATCCGGGTCTGGATGCCGAACAGATACAAACAGACGCCGATCAGGATGACCCCGAACATGGCTGATGCGATGGCCGACCCCATGTAGGGGTCGCCGAGCTGCAACTGAAACCCAAAGAACGTGCGATAGAGGAACGTGCCAAGGATATCGGACGAGAAATCAGGCCCAGCCAGCGCCCCTTGGGCCGCATAGATCAGATCGAAAGCGTTGAAATTCGCCACGAACGTCAGGATCGAGATGATGCCGATGCTGGGCAGGATCAGCGGCAGCTTGACCTTCCAGAATGCCCCCCAGCCAGTGACGCCGTCGCATTCTGCCGCTTCCAGCACTTCGTCGGGGATCGACAGAAGGGCGGCGTAGATCAGCATCATCGGGATGCCGACGAACTGCCAGACGGAGATCAGGGCGAGGGTGGTCAGCGCGGTTTCTTCGCGCCCCAGCCACGGTGCGAACAGCGACTTCAGGCCCACGGCGTCCAGCATGCCCGGCGCGATGCCCCAGATCGGCGAGAGGATCAGTTTCCACGCAAAACCGACGATGACGAAAGACAGGATGGTCGGGACGAATATCGCGGTCCGATAGATACCCGCGAACCGCAACCGCGGATTCGACAGGATCGCGGCCAAGACGATGCCGATGGGGTTTTGGACGGCCATGTGGATCAGGAAGAACCAGAAATTATTGCCCAGTGCGTTCCAGAATTGCCCCGACCAGTTGGGGTCGCCGAACAGCGTCTTGAAATTGGCCAACCCAACGAAAACCGCGCCGCCGTCGCCCTTGTTGAACAGCGCCAGACGCAGGGTGTCGAACAGCGGGATAATCATGATGGCGGTATAGACCAGCACCGCGGGGGCCAGAAAAACGGCGATGTGCCAGCGGCGGCGGGGGGTGTCGGACATGGGCACCTCGGGTGCGGGGTGGCCCCGGCGTTACACCGGGGCCAGACCGTTTACTGCTGGGGCTGATACCAGGTGGCAAGGCCGTCCTGCAGACGCGCGGCGGCGTCAGCCGGGGTTTCGGCCCCCTTGATCACCTGCGCCGAGGCGTTCCACGTTTCGTTTTCAAGGTTCGGGGTGCCGCGCGACAGGACTTGGTAGGTCGACCGGATCGTCGACTTGCAGGTCTCGCGCCAGCCGACCATTTCCTGCGCCAGCGGGTCGTCGAGCGTCACGGGTTCGCTGGACAGCGGAAAGAACCCCGGCAGGGCGTTGGCGTAAAGCGAGGCGAATTCGGGCGAGGCAACCCAGTCGAGGAACACTTTCGCTTCCTCTGCATGTGGGGTCGCAGCATTCATCCCGATGGCGATATCGACGTGGTCCGAGATATAGCAGTCGTCGCCAGCGGTCGGCACTGGCGGCAGGAAGGCCCCCATTTCAAATTCGGCGAGACCGTTGAACCCCGAGATTTCCCACGACCCGGCGGGATAGATCGCGGCGCGGCCCAGCGTGAACAGGTTCTGGCTGTCGGGATAGGTCTGCGCCTCGAATCCGTCGCCAAGGTAGTCTTTCCAGCGGGCCAGTTGTTCGTAGGGGGCGACCCAGTCGGCATCGGTCAGCTTTTGGTCGCCGGCGATCAGCGCTGTGCGCCCTTCTTCGCCCTTCCAGTAGTTCGGGCCGATGTTCTGATAGCCCATCGTCGCGGCTTCCCACTGGTCGTTGGTGCCCATTGCCATCGGGATGTAGGTGCCGTCCGCCTTGATCGTGTCGAGGGCGGCAAAGAATTCGTCGACTGTGGTTGGGACGTCGATCCCCAGTTCGGCAAAAGCGTCCTTGTTGTAGATGAACCCGTGAATCACCGATGCCATCGGGACGCAGAACGTGGCACTGCCATCGTCCGTGGACCAGCCCGATTTCGCCACGTCGGAAAAGTTCGCCATGCCCGGGAGGTCGGTCAGATCGGCCAGCTTGCCGCCGTCATAAAGCGCGAGCGAGGCATCGAAGGGGCGGCAGGTGATAAGATCGCCAGCGCTGCCCGCGTCCAATTTCGAGTTCAGGACGGCGTTGTATTCGGCCGGGGCCGAAGGGGCGAACGTCACCTTGATGCCGGGGTTTTCAGCCTCGAACGCCGGGATGATCGTGTCCTGCCAGATCGACAGGTCGTCGTTGCGCCAGCTTTCGATGGTCAGAGTCACGTCTTGGGCCATTGCGGACCCGGCCAGCAGGGTGGATGCCAAGAGGGTGGCGGTCAGTGTGCGGTAGTTCATGTCAGTCTCCCAGAGTTTGATGGTGGTCTTGGTTTTGCAGGGCCGCGAGCGCTGGGCGCAGGTGGCCGTGATGGTTGGTGAGCAGCGTGCCAGCCTGCGCCGGTGTGGCCCCGACTGCAATCAGACAGGCGGTTTTGGTATCGCCTGACGCAGCATTCAGCGCCTGCGTCGCCACGCCGTCGCTGACCCCTGCCACCTGGGCGACGATGCGCATGGCCCGACCCCGCAGTTTGGCATTGTCGGCGCGCAGGTTGACCATCATCCCGTCGTGGACATGGCCAAGGCGCACGCCCGCAAGGGTCGATATCATGTTCAGCGCGGCCTTTTGCGCGGTCCCGGCCCCCATGCGGGTTGATCCGGCCAGCACCTCGGGTGGGGTGGGCAGGCAGATGGCAATGGTTGCGGCGGCCAGCAGCGGCGTGCCGGGGTTGTTGGCGATGGCGATGACGGGGATGTCGGCGGAACGGGCGCGTTTGGCCGCATCGACGGCCCAGGTCGTGCCGCCACTGGCCGAGAGCGCAATCAGCAGGTCGCCGGGTGCGAATGTCAGGGCGTCGTCGGTCAGGTCTTCGGTGTCGCCCGGCATGGCAGCCGTCGCGGGGATGCCCCCCGCCATGCGGATCATAATGCGGTCAGGGGCGATGCCGAATGTGCCGGGCAGTTCGGCGGCGTCCGCCAGCGCCATCAGGCCCGACGACCCGGCGGCGACGTAGATCAGCCGACCGTGCCCACGAAGGGTGTCGGCCATCAACGTCGCTGCGGCCTCGATTTCGGGCAGGGCGGTGCGCAGGGATGCAAGGCTGGCAATCTGCACGTCGATCATCCGGGTCAGCGCGTCGGCACCGCCCAAGCTGTCGATGGGCATTTGACCAACGATACGTGCTTCAGTCTGCGGCAGCGACATGCGATTCTTCCCCCTAGCCCCGATTAATACCTTTTAGATACCTTTTGTCTATCGACATTGTTCCACATTGAAAATTAGGGCGGATACACGACGATTTGGGATGTGACCAATGCGAAAGGTATTGTAGAGGTATTACATGACTGATGCGGAATCCCTTTTCATCGGCGTGGACGGCGGTGGCACTGGCTGCCGGATCGGCCTGTGGAGTGAGGGTGGCATGTTACTGGCGCGCGCCGATGGCGGGCCATCCAACGTGACCTCGGATTTTGACGGCGGTTGCGTCAATATCCGGGCGGCGCTGGCCGCGATCGACAAGGTCGTGCCCGGCGCGACGGATCGCGCCACCGCCCATCTGGGACTGGCAGGCGCGATGTCGCCCGAGGTTTGCGCGGCGGTAGTTGCACGGATGCCGATGCCGCTTTGCGCCGTATCCAGCGACTTGCCTACCACCGTCGCAGGCGCGTTGGGCGCACAGGATGGCACGGTGCTGGCGGTAGGAACCGGCAGTTTTGTCGGCCTGCAGCGCGATGGTGTCGTGCGCTCCGTAGGCGGCTGGGGGTTGCAGGTCTCCGACCAAGCCTCGGCTGCGTGGATCGGTCGGGCGGCCTTGGCCGTGACAATCGAGGCGGTGGACGGCCTGTTGCCGATGGGCGCGATGGCACAAGCCTTGCTGGCACGTTACGGCGGCGATCCCAACGGGATCGTGCGCTTTGCCGCGACCGCCCGCCCGGTGGATTACGGCGGTCTTGCCCCATTGGTGCTGGAGTCGGACGATCCGGCTGCCCGGGCTATCGTGGCGCAAGGCGCGGATTGGATGGAGCGGGCGCTGGTCGCCTTGGGGCACGACGACGCCCTGCCGTTGTGCCTGATCGGCGGGCTGGGGCCACGGTATCGCGGGCTGCTGGAGCGTGACGGGCGGCGGTTCATCGACCCGCAGGGCACGGCGCTGGACGGGGCGCATGCGCTTGCGCGACGGGGTGCGGCATGAGCATCGCCGCGTTCCTTGCGCCCGACCAGTGGCAATCGGCCCGTAACGGCCCGCTTTATGTGCAACTGTTTCAGCGGTTGACCGACGCGGTGGCCCAAGGATTGTTGCCCCCCGGCAGCACCCTGCCGCCCGAACGCGAGATCGCGCAACTGACGGCCCTGTCGCGGGTGACGGTGCGCCGCGCGGTGCAGTTGCTCGCCCGTGACGGGCTGATCGTGCAGAAACAGGGGTCGGGATCTTTCGTCGCCGACGCCCCGGCAAAGCTGGAACAGTCGATGTCGCGGCTGACGTCCTTTACCGAGGACATGGCGCGGCGCGGGTTGACCACGACGACCCGCTGGCTGGGGCGCGGCATCCATGCACCCTCGCCCGACGAAGTGATCGCGCTGGGCCTGCGCCAAGAAGATCAGGTCGCGCGGCTGGCCCGTTTGCGGATGGCGGACCGCCGACCGCTGGCGATTGAACGGGCCGCATTGCCGCTGTCCCTGCTGCCCGATCCGGGCGGGGTGACGACATCCCTTTATGCCGTTTTGGCGGCGCATGGGCATTTGCCGGTGCGTGCCTTGCAAAAGATATCCGCGATCAACCTTGGCCCGGACGACGCGGCCCTGCTTGAAGTGGCGCCCGGCGAGGCGGGGCTGCGGATCGAGCGCATATCCTACCTTGAGGACGGCACGGTGGCCGAATTCACCCGGTCGGTCTATCGCGGCGATGCCTACAATTTTGTCGCGGAACTGCGGCTGACACAGGATTAGGGACGATGGCGCAACCAACCCAGATGCACGCCGAAATCGGGGCCATTCCGCAGGCGGTGGCAGATCTGCTGGCAAACGGCGCGGATACGATGGCACAGGCCGGGGCCGTGCTGCGAGATCGTGACCCTGCGTTTCTGACCACGGCGGCGCGGGGATCATCGGACCATGCCGCGACCTTTTTCAAATATGCGACCGAGATTTTGATGGGGGTGCCTGTCGCCTCGCTTGGCCCCTCGGTATCGTCGATCTATGCGCGGCAGATGAAACTTTCGGGCGGGGCGTTGGTCGCAGTGTCGCAGTCGGGGCAAAGCCCGGACATCGTCGCGGTGGCGAATATGGCGACGCGGGGCGGGGCGCTGGCCTTTGCCCTGACCAATGACCCCACGTCGCCCTTGGCGCAGGCGAGTGACCGCACATTGCACTTGCACGCGGGTGCAGAACACAGCGTCGCAGCCACCAAGACATTCGTGAATTCCACCGTTGTGGCCCTTTGGCTGTTGGCCGAATGGGCGCAAGACAAGGCGCTGCTGGCTGCGATCCACAATTTGCCCGACGCGCTGTCCCGCGCCGTGGCGCTGGATTGGCCCGAGATGCGCAGCGCGTTGACCGACCGCACATCGCTTTACTGTCTGGGGCGCGGCCCGGCCTATGCCATTGCGGGCGAGGCGGCGTTGAAATTCAAGGAAACCTGCCTGATGCACGCCGAAGCCTATTCATCGGCCGAGGTGCTACACGGGCCGGTATCCTTGGTCGATCCGGGATTCCCGGTGCTAGCCCTTTGCGCCGCCGACGCGGCCGAGTCGTCGCTGGTCGAGGCGGCGGATGCCATCGCGCTAAAAGGCGGCGCGGTCTTTGCGACGTCCGCCAAGGTGCGCCATGCGACAACTCTGCCGTGCGTGCGCACGGGCCATCCGCTGACCGACCCGATCGCCCTGATCGCGACGTTTTATGCGATGGTCGAACAGGTTGCCGTCGGGCGCGGGATTGACCCGGACACCCCGCGCCATCTGCGCAAAGTGACGGAGACCACATGACTTTGACAGCCTATACCGGCTGCGATGTGCATGACGGGACGGACCTGCACACGGGTGCCGTGCTGCTGCTGGATGGATCGACCTGCGCCGGTATCGTCGACACGGTGCCTGCGGGCGCCAAGGTGGTGACGCTTGCGGGCGGCACCCTCTGCCCCGGCTTTGTCGATCTGCAGGTCAATGGCGGCGGCGGTGTGATGGTTGACGGGGCGACGACCGTGGACACCTTGCGCACCATCGCGCAGGCGCATCGCGGGCTGGGAACGACAGCGCTGTTGCCGACGCTCATCACCGACACGCCACAGGCCACGCAGGCGGTCATCGCGGCAACGATCCCGGCGGCAAACGAGGTGCCGGGCATCGTTGGCCTGCACCTTGAGGGGCCGCATCTGTCGCTGGCCCGCAAGGGGGCGCACGACCCCGCACTGATCCGCCCGATGAACGGCGACGACATGGCGATGCTGTGCGCAGCGGCCAAGGCCTTGCCCAATCTGATGTTGACCATCGCGGTCGAAACAGTCGATCCCGCGCAGATCGCGCAACTGACGGCGGCGGGAGTCATCGTCGCACTGGGCCATTCCGACGCGGGGTTTGACGCGTGCCGCGCCGCCTTTGCCGCTGGTGCGCGCTGCACGACGCATCTGTTCAACGCGATGAGCGGATTGGGCCACCGTGAACCGGGGCTGGTCGGGGCAACGCTGGACGGGACCGGGGCAGCGGGGCTGATTGCCGACGCGGTGCATGTGCATCCGGCGGCGATCCGCGTGGCGTTGCGGGCCAAGGTTGCGGGCACGGTGTTCTTGATTAGTGACAGCATGGCTCCGGCGGGCACTGGCCTGGCATCATTTACCCTGAACGGGCGCGAGATACGACGCATCGACGGTCGGCTGACGTTGGCAGACGGCACGCTGGCGGGAGCCGACCTGTCGCTGCCGCAGGCGATTGCGGTGATGGTGAACCGGGTCGGTCTGCCGCTGGAAAAGGCCATCAGCATGGCCTGCACTGCCCCCGCGTCGGTCCTGCGCCGGCCCGGTCACGCCGGGCACCTGCGCGTCGGGGCGCCCTGCGACGTGGTGCATCTGTCGGCCGATCTTTCGCAGGCATACCCGCTCTGGTCATAGGGGCTGCCGGGCGAGACGGCAGAAGCCTGTTTCAATGTGACGCCGCTGAAACCGTCCGATCGCCCGTCACCCGCGGGCAGAAATTTTCAAAGCGCAATCTTCTGTCGGCGGTCAGTCGCAATCAGACGCTGGATTTGGGTCACGATCTGGTTGGCATGTTCCAGGGCCAGCGCATCCGCCTTTTCGATGTCCCTTGCGGCTATTGCGGCGATGATGTCCTCGTGTTCGGTCACGAACTTTGCCGGCAGGTGATCCTGATAGGACTGGTAATAGATCCGCAGAATGCGCCGCCCTTCGTCAAGCAGTCGGATGAACAGCCCTTCGTAATAGGTGTTCTGCCCGGCCACCGCGATCGCCGCGTGAAAGTCGCGGTTCGTCGCGATCATCGCCAGCGCGTCATGGTCCTTGGCGGCCTGCCCAAAGGCCACCTGATGGGCGCGGATAACCTGCAGATCCTGCTTGGTATGATACTGCGCGGCCAGCCGTGTCGTCACCCGGTACATCAGCGTCAGCGCATCGAAAAAGGTGTGCAGCGTCAGAAAGTTGATGTTCGACACGACTGTCGACCGGTTCGGGAGGGTCGTCACGAGCCCCTCGCCGGCCAGCCGGACCAGTGCTTCGCGGATCGGGGTGCGCGACATTTCGAACCGTTCGGCAAGCTGGATCTCGTCGATCGGGCTTCCCGGCGCGAGCGTCAGGTCGATGATCTCGTCACGCAGCAGGTCATAGACATGCTTCACACCCGACCCGCGCTTGCGTTCCGGCTTTGGCGGCGGTGCAAAACTGCTCATGTCGGATCCTTCATCTGGCCAACGGATTATGGGAACCACCCTGCCCGATCAACCCCCTGTCCAAGGTTGAAGAAGCCTTCAGTATCCTGTCGACACATAGTATGCAAACGTTTACGAGGATGCAAATCCGACTCGGACTGGCTTGGCAACACCCAGTCGCGACCGCAAGCAAAGGAGATTGCAAATGGCTTCCAACATATTTTCAGGCTCCATCCCGGCGCTGATGACCCCCTGCAAACCCGACCGCAGCCCCGATTTCGACGCCTTGGTGGCCAAGGCCAAGGAACTTGTCGCCGCGGGCATGTCGGCGGTGGTCTACTGCGGCTCGATGGGCGACTGGCCGCTGCTGACCGACGCGCAGCGGATGGAGGGGGTGGAGCGGCTGGTCAAGGCAGGCTTGCGGGTGATCGTCGGTACCGGCGCGGTGAATACCGCCAGCGCCGTTGCCCATGCGGCGCACGCCCGGCGGGTCGGCGCGCAAGGCCTGATGGTCATTCCGCGGGTGTTGTCGCGCGGATCTTCGATCCCGGCGCAGAAGGCGCATTTCAAGGCGATCCTCGCGGCCGCGCCCGACTTGCCGGCGGTCATCTACAACAGCCCTCATTACGGATTTGCGACCCGCGCTGACCTGTTCTTCGACCTGCGCCGCGATCATGCGAACCTGATCGGCTTCAAGGAATTCGGCGGCCCCGACGCGCTGTCCTATGCGGCCGAATACATCATCAGCGGCAACGATGATGTGACGCTGATGGTCGGCGTCGATACCGCCGTCTTGCATGGCTTCGTCAATTGCGGTGCGACGGGCGTGATTACCGGCATCGGTAACGTGCTGCCGGCCGAGGTGCTGAACCTGGTGCGACTGTCCAGGGCCGCAGCCTCCGGCAACGCCATGGCCCGCCGGCGCGCGCAGGAACTGGAAGCAGCGCTTGCCGTGTTGTCCAGATTTGACGAAGGCACGGATCTGGTGCTGTTCTACAAGCACCTGATGGTACTGAACGGTGATGCTGAATACACGCTTCATTTCAACGAGACCGACGCGCTTTCCGACAGCCAGGCTGGCTTTGCCACCGCTCAGCTAGAACTTTTCCGCATCTGGTACACAGATTGGTCACAACTGCCGGGCGCCCTGGATTGACGTGGTCAAGGCCCGCCCGTTCGGCGGGGCCTTGACCTGTCGGTCAGTCGACCGCTCCCTGAACGGCCTGCCCGCACCGCGCCTGACGTTGGGACGACCTCGCCATCAGTATGCACAATGTATATTTAGAATATTCAGTCTTGCGCCATGATTTGCAGGGTCACATAGTCGAGAGAATTAACGAATCGAAAACGATCAACCACAAAGGGAGAGACGAAAAATGAAAAGTTCCATCCTTCTAGGCAGTCTACTGGCCGCAACTTGCCTTGCCACCGCTGCCGTCGCGGACAAGCTTGACGATATCATCGCATCGGGCACGCTGCGCTGCGCTGTCGTGCTCGACTTTCCCCCCATGGGGTCGCGCGACGCAGACAACAATCCGATCGGTTTTGACGTCGATTACTGCAACGATCTTGCTGCCGCACTGGGTGTGACGGCCGAAATCGTGGAAACTCCGTTCCCCGACCGTATTCCCGCGCTGGTGTCGGGCCGGGCCGATGTGGGTGTCGCCTCGACCTCGGACACGCTGGAACGGGCCAAGACCATAGGGTTCTCGATCCCGTACTTCGCCTTCCAGAACGTGGTGCTAACACGCGAAGATGCGGGCATCGCCGATTTTGAGGGTCAGGCCGGCAAGGTCGTGGGGTCGGTCGCGGGCACCTACGAGGGGCTGCAACTGGAGGAGAACGTCAAGGGCTGGGGCTCGGGTGAGTACCGGCCTTATCAGTCACAGGCAGACGTCTTCCTGGCGCTGTCGCAGGGGCAGATCGACGCCACAGTTGTCACCTCGACCGTCGCCACGTCGATCATCGCCACCGGGCAGTATCCCGGTTTTGTCATCAAGGGCGACGCGCCCTATGACATCGACTATGTGTCTTTGATCTCGCTGCGCGAGGAACAGGGGCTGTTGAACTATCTTGATCTGTTCGTGAACCAGCAGGTGCGCACCGGCCGCTATGAAGAATTGTTCGACAAATGGGTTGGCGGCGGCGCTGTCGCCCCCGGCCTGACCATCGACGGCGTGTATCGCTGACCGGCAAGGGGGCGCGGGCGGCAACCGTCCGCGCCCTTGGTCTTTCGTCCGGGAACCTGCCATGTTCAACTACACCTTCCATTGGTATCAGGCCTTTCGGGCACTGCCGCAGATGTTGCACGGGGCATTGGTGACGCTTGAAGTTGCCATGCTGTCGATGGTGCTGGGGGTAGCCTTTGCCGTGCTGCTGGCGGTTGCACGGATGTCGGGGAACCGGGTTGCGCGCGGTCTTGCAACGACATGGGTCGAGGTGGCACGGAACACGCCGGCGCTGTTTCAGATCTATATGGCGCATTTTGGGCTCGGGGCCTTTGGCATCCATCTCAGCCCGTTCACGGCGCTGCTGGCGGGGATCACCTTCAACAATGCTGGCTACCTGTCGGAGACGTTTCGCGGTGCGTTGAACGCCATTCCACCAACGCAGGCGCGCGCCGCGCGATCGCTGGGGATGGGGCCGGTACGCGCGTTCTGGTCGGTGGTGATGCCGCAGATGTTCCGCATCTCATTCCCGCCGATGACGAACCAGATGGTCTGGGCGATCCTGATGACCTCGCTGGGCATCACCGTGGGGCTGGCGACCGATCTTGCGGGCGTGACGCAAGGCCTGAACGTGAAGACCTTTCGCACCTTCGAGTTTTTCGCGATGGCAGCGGTACTTTACTATCTGATCGCCAAGACCGTCATGCTGTCGGCGCGCCTGCTGGCGTGGCGGCTGTTCAGGTATTAGGCCCATGTTCCACACCGCGCTGTCGCTCTCGGACCTGTTGTTCCTGCTCAAAGGGGCAAGCGTGACCGTGGCCGTCACGGTGGTAGCGGTACTGTTCGGCACCGCCCTTGGCCTTGCCTTCGGCATCATCAAGGCGCAGTTCGGCTGGCTTGCCACCGTCCCCCTGACGTTCGTGCTGGACGTGCTGCGGTCGGTGCCGTTGCTGATCCAGTTGATCCTGGCCAACGCGTTCCAGTCCATTGCCGGATTGGGACTGTCGCCGTTCCTTGTCGCCTGCGTGGTCCTGTCGCTGTATACCTCGGCCTATTGCGCGGAAATCGTCCGGGGCGGGATCGAGGCCGTGCCCGCCGTCACCCGCCGCGCCGCGCGGTCGCTGGGAATGACATGGCGGCAGGACATGACAAATGTCACCCTGCCGATGGCCTTGCGCGTGGCATTGCCTGGGTGGATCGGGCTGGCGCTGGGGGTGATGAAAGACAGCGCACTGGTCCTATGGCTGGGCATCATCGAACTTCTGCGGTCGTCGCAGATTCTGGTCACGCGGTTGCAGGAACCGCTGTTCATTCTGCTGGTCGTCGGGGCGATCTATTTCCTTATGTCCTATCCCATCGCCCGGTTGGGCGGGCGGTTAGAAAGACGGTGGCGCGAGAATGATTGAGGTTCAGGATGTCCACAAATCCTTTGGGTCGCTCGCCGTTCTGAAAGGCGTGTCGCTAACGGTGCGCAAGGGCGAGGTGGTGTCGGTCATCGGCAGCTCGGGTTCGGGCAAATCGACGCTTCTGACCTGTATCAACGGGCTGGAGCCGATCAATTCGGGCCACATCCTGGTGGACGGAACCGAGGTTCACGCCCCTGCCACAAACCTGAACCTGCTGCGCCGCAGGATCGGCATCGTGTTTCAGCAATTCAACGCCTTCCCGCACCTGACCGTTCTGGAAAACGTGACCCTCGCGCCGCGCAAGGTGCTGGGCATGAGCAAGTCCGCAGCCGAGGAGATCGCCGTCAAGCAACTGTCGCACGTCGGTCTCAGCGACAAGCTCTCGGTTTATCCCAGCCGTCTTTCCGGTGGCCAGCAGCAGCGCATGGCGATCGCCCGCGCACTGGCCATGTCGCCCGATTACATGCTGTTTGACGAGGTGACATCGGCGCTGGACCCGCAACTGGTGGGCGAGGTGCTGGATGCGCTGAAACTTCTGGCCGACGACGGCATGACGATGATCTGCGTCACGCACGAGATGGCATTTGCCCGTGACGTGTCCGATCGCGTCGCGTTCTTCCACAAGGGGGTCGTGGCCGAGATCGCCCCGCCCGCCGCATTTTTCGGCGCGCCACAGCATCCCGAAACCAAGCAGTTCCTGTCGAACATCCGCTGATGAAAGCAGCGTGAAATGAAATCACCAGAAGCCGTCATGATCGGCGCGGGTGTGATCGGACTTTCCGCGGCACTGGCCGCGCAGACGTGCGGTTTTGCGTGCGCGTGCTGACCCAGTCCGCCGCACCAGTGGCCGACTTTCCCTCGTGTTTTTGAAAGAACTGCGATGAAGAACTCAACCTTCCCCTGCAACGTCGCCCACGGTTTCGTCGTCAAATGACCGCCCGCAGCATCATCGCCGGTAAAGCGGAAGGAACGGTTCTGGCGACCGACGAAGGACTGAGTTTCTGGGGCGGGGTCGATCCGCTGACCGGTCTGGTGATCGACGTACATCACCCGCTGTGCGGCCAGTCGCTCGCCGGCAAGGTGCTGGTCATGCCGACGACGCGCGGATCGTGCAGCGGCAGCGGCGTGATCCTCGATCTGGCGCTGAACGGCCTCGCCCCCGCCGCCTTCATCTTCCGCGAGGCGGAGGATGTCGTCACCCTTGGCGCAATGATCGCCGGTCGCATGTTCGACCGCCATCTGCCGGTGCTGCGGTTGGGGGCAGAAGACTTCGCGGCGGCCGCAAAGGCGCAGAGGGTCGAACTCACGGACGGCGTAATGACCGTCGACGGCCGCGAAATCCCGCTCGAACCGTTGCCGGCCGCAAACCTTTCCCTGACCCCGCGGGACCGCGCGATGCTGGCAGGCGACGACGGCCCGGCCCGCAGGATCGCGATGGAGGTGATCTGTGCGGTGGCCACCCTGCAGGGCGCCGATGCGCTGCTCGATGTGACGCAGGGCCACATTGACGGTTGCATCCTCGCCAATACCGCCAACCTGCGGTTTGCCGAAACGATGGCGCAGATGGGCGGACAGGTCTGCATCCCGACGTCGATTAACGCGATTTCGGTCGATCACGGCCACTGGCGCACGCAAGGGGTGCAGCCTGCCTTTGGCCTGCGCGCGGCGCGTCTGGCCAATGCCTACGTAAATATGGGCGCACGCCCCACCTTCACCTGCGCACCCTATCTTCTGGATACCGCGCCAAAGGCGGGCGAGATGATCGGCTGGTCGGAATCGAACGCTGTCATCTATGCCAATACGGTGCTGGCGGCGCGAACGGTGAAGCACCCCGATTACCTCGATCTTTTCATCGCCATGACCGGACGGGCGCCGCGATCGGGCGTATATCTTGAGGCCAACCGCGCACCGCGCCTCACAATTTGTATCGAACCGCCGGACGGCCATGACGATGCGCTCTGGCCGATGCTCGGATACATTGCGGGCCAGCTTGCGCCTGACCGGATTCCGATCCTGACCGGGCTGGAAGGCACATCTCCCTCGTCAGATGACCTCAAAGCGATGTGCGCCGCCTTCGGCACCACCTCGGCCGCCCCGATGCTGCATGTCGCAGACGTCACGCCCGAGGCGGGGGATTTCCCCGCGCCTGCCGACCGCGTCACCGTTACCCGCGCCGATCTCGCCCGGGTCTGGACGGAGCTCAATCCCGGGCCCGAGCGGATCGACCTCGTCGCCTTCGGCAGTCCGCATTTCTCGCTGTCCGAATGTCGTGCTTTCGCCGCTCTGGCAGAGGGTCACCGCGCCGAAGGCACCACTGTGATCGTCACCGTCGGTCAGGACGTGCTGGCGAAGGCCCGCACCGAAGGCATCCTCGCACAAATGGAGGATTTCGGCGCGACAGTCATCCCCGACATCTGCTGGTGCTCGATCACCGAGCCGATCTTTCCGCCTGAGGCACGCAGCCTGATGACGAACTCGGGCAAATATGCCCACTATGCCCCTGGCCTTTCCGGGCGCGCGGTGCGCTTTGGCAGCCTTGCCGATTGCGTGGCTGCCGCGCGTTGCGGGCGGGCGCCGATGACGCCCCCTACGTGGTTGAAGGACGCCTGAGATGCACAGCAGCAAGACCATCCACGTCATTTCCGCCCATGCCGAGGGCGAGGTGGGCGACGTGATCGTAGGCGGCGTCCTGCCGCCGCCCGGCGACACGCTTTGGGAACAGTCCCGCTGGATCGCCCGCGATGGCACCTTGCGCAATTTCATGTTGAACGAACCGCGCGGCGGTGTCTTTCGCCACGTCAACCTGCTGGTGCCACCCAAGGATCCCCGCGCCGATGCCGCTTTCATCATCATGGAGCCCGAGGATACGCCGCCGATGTCCGGCTCCAATGCGATCTGCGTCGCTACCGTCTTGCTAGACGCCGGGATCTTTGCGATGCAGGAACCCGAGACGCGCATGGTGCTCGAGGCGCCCGGCGGCCTTGTCTCTGTCCGCGCCGAATGCCGCTACGGCAAGGCCGAACGCATCTTCGTGCAGAACCTTCCCAGCTTCGCCGCCGATCTGGACGTGACGCTGGAGGTGGAAGGGCTGGGCCGCCTGACCGTGGATACGGCCTATGGCGGCGACAGCTTCGTGATCGTGGACGCCGCAGCACTGGGGATGAAACTGGTCGAGGACGAGGCGCATCGCATCGCCACCCTGGGTGTGCGGATCACCAACGCCGCCAACGCGCAGTTGCGCTTCCGTCATCCCGAAAACCCGGACTGGACACATTTCTCCTTTTGCCTTTTCGCCGGTCCCGTGACCCGCGACGGTCATGATCTGCGGGCCGGATCGGCGGTCGCGGTGCAGCCGGGCAAGGTGGATCGCTCGCCGACAGGCACCGCGCTGTCGGCCCGCATGGCCGTACTGCACGCCCGTGGCGAGATGGGGGCAAAGGATCGCCTGACAATCGTGTCGGTCATCGGATCCACCTTCGTCGGCCGGATCATTGGTGAAACCACCGTCGGCGCTTTGGCGGCGGTAATACCCGAGATTTCAGGCCGCGGCTGGATCACCGGAATCCACCAGCACATGCTGGACCCGTCCGACCCCTGGCCGCTGGGCTATCGGCTGTCCGACACCTGGGGGGCGCGATAAGGTGCGGTCGCACGACCTTTGGTCACAAATTTCGACTTTCGCTGGAGCACTGCGCGCCTGCCACAGGAGGGACGGGTTCGCATTCGTCTGACACTACTGAACCAGCGAGGGGCGAAGAACCCGAACTACGGAATCGCAAAGGGCGCGCCTGTCATCCCGTTCAGAACGCCTGGGTTGCAGCGACGGCACGTTTCCAGTCGGCGTAGGCCGCCTCACGGTCGGCTGCGGCCATCGCTGGCGCGAAGGTCCGCCCGAGCGCCCAGGTCGCGGCGAACTCCTCCATACCGGGGTAAAGGCCGGCGCGTTGCCCGGCGATCCAGGCCGCGCCGAGGGCGGTTGTCTCGCGGACCTTGGGCCGGTCGACCGAGGCGCCAAGAATGTCGGCCAGGAACTGCATCGTCCAGTCGCTGGCCGACATGCCGCCGTCGACGCGCAATGTCGGCGCGGTCCCGTCCTGCCGCCAGTCCGCGTGCATCGCCTCTACAAGATCGCGGGTCTGGAAGCCGACGCTTTGCAACGCCGCGCGGGCCATCTCGGCCGGACCGGTGTTGCGGGTCAGGCCGAACACGGCACCGCGGCATTCGGCGTCCCAGTAGGGCGCGCCCAGCCCGACGAAAGCCGGCACCAGCAGCACCGACTGTTCGGGATCCGCGGTCTCGGCGAGGGCCTGGGTCTCGGCCGCGTCGCGGATGATCTTCAGCCCGTCGCGCAGCCATTGCACGACCGCCCCGGCGACAAAGATCGATCCTTCAAGCGCATAGGTCGGTGTGCCGTCGAACTGGTAAGCGATGGTGGTCAGCAGCCGGTTTTTCGAGGCGACGGCGATTGATCCGGTGTTGAGCAACGCAAAACACCCCGTACCATAGGTCGACTTCAACATGCCGGGCGTGAAACAAGCCTGCCCGACGGTTGCGGCCTGTTGATCGCCCGCGGCGCCCATGATCGGAATGGCGCGGCCAAAGAGGTCCGGCGTGGTGCTGCCGAAATCGGCGGCGCAGTCCCGCACCTCGGGCAGCATCTCGACGGGGATGTCAAACAGGTCGCAGATCGTCGTGCTCCAGCGGCCCTTGTGGATATCGTAGAGCATGGTGCGCGCGGCATTCGTGGCGTCGGTCAAATGCGCGGCACCGCCCGTCAGTTTCCAGATCAGGTAGGAATCCACGGTCCCAAAGCACAGCTTGCCCCGGCGGGCAAGGTCGCGGGCGCCCTCGACGTGATCGAGGATCCATTTCAGCTTGGTCCCCGAAAAATATGGATCGGCCAGCAGCCCGGTGCGCGCAGAAATGATCGCATCGTCGCCCGCCTCGCGCAGGGTGCGACAGTAATCGGCGGTGCGCCGGTCCTGCCAGACGATAGCATTGTGGATCGTCGCGCCGGTATCGCGGTCCCAGACCAGCGTCGTCTCGCGCTGGTTGGTGATGCCGATGGCGGCGATCTCGGCGGCATCGAGCCCCGCCTTGTCGATCGCGGCGCGGCAGGTGGCGACGGTGCTCGACCAAATGTCACGCGGATCGTGCTCGACCCAGCCGGAATGGGGGAAATGCGGTGGAAATTCCTGCTGCGCCATGGCGACGACAGTCATGGCGCCGTCAAAGATGATGGCGCGGGACGACGTCGTTCCCTGATCGATGGCGAGGATATGGGACATGCCGGCCTCTTGGGTCTGTGCGGCTCAGGAACCGGAGTACAGGGATGGCCGGGGCCCGAAGGCCCCGGCCGGTCAGGCCTTTATTGCCAGGATTTGATCAACTCGTCGTAGCTGATCGTCTCGGGAGTGCCACGCTCGTCGGCCAGCTCGGCGACGGGCGAGCCCGGCTCGTCGATCCAGTATTGCGGATCCTGCGGCTCGTTCATGACCGGGCCAAGATCGCCCTGCACGCCCGACCGTTCGATCCGCTCCATGATCTGCTCTTGCTGTTCGCAAAGGCTGTCGAGCGCCTCTTGGGCTGTCTTGGCCCCGGACGACGCGTCACCGATGTTCTGCCACCAAAGCTGTGCCAGCTTGGGATAGTCAGGCACATTGGTACCGGTCGGCGACCACTCGGTGCGGGCGGGCGAGCGGTAGAACTCGATCAGGCCGCCCAGTTCCGGTGCGCGGTCCGTAAAGCTCTGATCCTGGATCGTCGACTCGCGGACGAACGTTAGACCGGCGTGGGACTTTTCCACATCGACCGTCATCGAGGTGACGAACTGGGCGTAAAGCCAGGCCGCCTGCGCCCTGTCGACAGGGGTGCTTTTCAAAAGCGTCCACGAGCCGACGTCCTGGTAACCGACCTTCATGCCATCCTGCCAATAGGCACCATGCGGACTGGGGGCCATCCGCCAAAGCGGCATGCCGTCCGCGTCAAGTACGGCGGCTGCGCCCTCATTCACCATGTCGGCGGTAAAGGCAGTGTACCAGAACATCTGCTGCGCGACCTGCCCTTGCGCCGGGATGGGTCCGGATTCCGAGAAGGTCATGCCCGCAGCTGCTGGCGGCGCGTAGGCACCCAGCCATTCGACGTATTTTTCGATGGCATAGACCGCCGCCGCGTCGTTGGTCGCACCGCCCCGCGCAACACAGGATCCGACCGGCTGCGAATTCTCGTTCACCCGGATGCCCCATTCGTCGACCGGCAGACCGTTCGGTTCGCCGACGTCGCCCATGCCGGCCATCGACATCCACGCGTCGGTGAAACGCCAGCCCAGGCTCGGGTCCTTTTTGCCATAATCCATATGGCCAAAGACTTCGCCGTCCACGCCCATGTGCGAAAGGTCGCGCCCGGTAAAGAACTTTGCGATGTCTTCGTAGGCGGCCCAGTTCACCGGCACGCCCAGCGGATAGCCATACTCGGCCTCGAAATCGGTCATGTTCTTTTCATCGGCAAACCAGTCCTGCCGGAACCAGTAGAGGTTCGCGAACTGCTGGTCGGGCAACTGATAAAGCTGGCCATCGGGCGCGGTGGTAAAGTCGAGTCCGATGAAATCGTCGAGGTTCAGAGTCGGGCTGGTGACGGCGGCACCTTCGCCGGCCATCCAGTCGGTCAGGTTGCGCGCCTGCTGGTAGCGCCAGTGCGTGCCGATCAGATCGGAATCGTTGATGTAGGCGTCATAGATATTCTCGCCCGACTGCATCTGGGTCTGCAGCTTTTCAACAACGTCGCCCTCGCCGATCAGGTCGTGGGTCACGTTGATCCCGGTGATCGCGGTAAACGCCGGGGCCAGCACCGTCGACTCGTAGACGTGGGTCGTGATGGTTTCCGAAACGACGTTGATCGACATGCCGGCATAGGGCGCGGCCGCGTCGATGAACCATTGCATCTCGGTCTCCTGCTCGGGCCGGGTCAGGGTCGAGCGCTGGATCGTCTCGTCCAGAAACGCAGTCGCCGCAGCCATGTCGGCAAAGGCGGGTCCCGCCATGGCCGCGAGCGTCAGCGCCAGCGCAGTTGTGGTTTTCAGTTTCAGGTTCATGATATCCTCCCGATAGTTTGAACCGTGGCAAGTTTGGCAGGGCAACGCCCCACCGGTGAGTGACTGATCAGACCCAGCGGAATACCGCAAAGGCGTAGATCAGGCATACGAGCAGCGCGTAGGGCTGCGGGCCAAGCTCGAGACCGAGCCAAGCGAGATTGATGAACGCCGAACCAAGCAGCGTGATGAAGAGGCGATCGCCGCGCGTCGTCTCGATCCGTAGGATTCCCGTTCGGGGCGTCTCCGGGTAGCGAATCGCCAAGACAGTGAACACGATCAGAAGGCACGCGATGACAACAAAAAAGATCGCGGTCGGCGTGGTCCATGCCATCCATTCCATGTCAAACCCTTCCCAGGGCAAAGCCCTTGGCGATGTAGTTGCGGACGAAATAGATCACCAGCGCGCCTGGCACGATGGTCAGGACACCGGCCGCGGCTAGCACGCCCCAGTCAAGTCCCGATGCCGAGACCGTTCGGGTCATCACGGCGGCAATCGGTTTAGCATCCACGCTGGTCAATGTGCGGCTGAGCAAAAGTTCGACCCAACTGAACATGAAGCAGAAAAATGCTGCCACGCCGATGCCACTCGCGATCAGCGGCATGAAGATGCGAATGAAGAAGCGCGGGAACGAATAGCCGTCGAGATAGGCGGTTTCGTCAATCTCGCGGGGGACGCCCCGCATGAACCCTTCAAGGATCCAGACCGCCAGCGGCACGTTGAAAAGGGTATGCGCGAGCGCCACGGCGATATGCGTGTCGAAGATCCCGATCGAGGAATAGAGTTGGAAGAAGGGCAGGGCGAACACTGCGGGCGGCGCCATCCGGTTGGTCAGCAGCCAGAAGAACAGGTGTTTGTCACCGATAAAGCTGTAGCGCGAAAAGGCGTAGGCCGCAGGCAGGGCGACGGTCAGCGACAGCACCGTGTTCATCACCACGTAGATGATCGAGTTCACGTAACCCATGTACCAGGAGGGATCGGTCAGGATCGTTTCGTAGTTCGCAAATGTGAGATTGCGCGGCCAAAGCGAAAAGCCGCCGAGGATTTCGGCATTCGTCTTCAGACTCATGTTGATGAGCCAATAGATCGGCAGCATCAGGAACAGAAGGTAAAGCCCCATCACGACAGCCGATCCGTTCGGCCGGAAGCGGCGGCGTGGAACCGCGACGGGTTGAACTTGGACGACCTTGCCCGGCAGTCTGGCCGCTGGTGGCGAAGCCGATGTGCTGTCGGACATCAAACGCCATCCCTTTTGTCGAGGTTTGTCATCACGGTATAGAACACCCAGGAAATCAACAGGATCACAAGGAAATACATCAGGCTGAAGGCTGCCGCCGGGCCAAGGTCGAACTGCCCGAGCGCCATCTTGACCAGATCGATCGACAAAAAGGTGGTCGCATTGCCGGGGCCACCGCCGGTCACCACGAAGGGCTCGGTGTAGATCATGAAGCTGTCCATGAACCGCAGCAGGATCGCGATCATCAGCACGCCGGCCATCTTTGGCAATTCGATATAGCGAAACACTTTCCAGCGGCTCGCCTGATCGATTTTGGCAGCCTGATAATAGGCGTCGGGGATGGATTGCAGCCCGGCGTAGGCCAACAGCGCCACCAGCGACGTCCAGTGCCAGACATCCATGACGATAACCGTCGTCCACGCGGCAAAGGCATCCTGCGTGTAGTTGTAATTGATGCCGAGCTTGGCCAGCGTAAACCCGAGCAGACCGATATCGACCCGCCCGAAAATCTGCCAGATCGTGCCGACGACGTTCCACGGGATCAGCAGCGGCAGCGACATCAGCACGAGGCAGAGCGAGGCCCAGAAACCCTTTTTCGGCATGTTCAGCGCAACGAAGATGCCCAGCGGCACCTCGATCGCGAGAATGATCGCAGAAAAAATCAACTGTCGGCCAAGCGCGTCCCACATCCGGCTCGACGACAGCATCTCGGAAAACCATTCCAGTCCGGCCCAGAAGAACTGATTGTTACCGAACGTATCCTGAACGGAATAATTCACCACCGTCATCAGCGGGATGACCGCCGAGAATGCGACAAGAAGCAGCACCGGGAGGATGAAAAACCAAGCCTTTTGGTTGACTGTCTTGTTCATGTCCGCCCCCTTTCGTTCGCAGCGAGGCGCCAGTCGTCGACATAGACGTTTATAGCGTCGCTATCAAAGCGGATCGCGCCAACGCCGTCCGGCACGGGCGCCTCTTCGGCGACGATCGCGTTGACCTCGCGTCCGGCCACGTCGAGGCGGACG
This sequence comes from Rhodobacterales bacterium, assembly GCA_038251315.1. GTDB lineage: Bacteria > Pseudomonadota > Alphaproteobacteria > Rhodobacterales > Rhodobacteraceae > JBBKXP01. The sequence continues at coordinate 36,173 of JBBSBK010000007.1, forward strand.
ATCTTGTGCCGACCAACGTCTTCGACCCGGCGCACGCGGGCAGGCACGCCCTGACCAGCCTCGGCAAAGTGGACGAATTCGGGCCGCACACCGATCTGCACCCGGCCGGACCCGACGCTGTAGCCCGCCCCCAGATCAATCTCGGTGCCTTCGATGACCGCCGTACGCCCCTCGATCCGGGCGTCGAAAAGATTCATGCCGGGCGATCCGATGAAAAAACCGACAAACGTATGCGCGGGTCGCTCGAACAGTTCCTGCGGCGTGCCGATCTGCACCACGCCGCCGTCGTGCATGACGACGACCTTGTCGGCAAAGCTCAGTGCTTCGGTCTGGTCATGGGTGACGTAAATCATCGTATGGCCGAATTCATGATGCAGCGATTTCAACTGGGTGCGCAGTTCCCACTTCATGTGCGGGTCGATCACGGTCAGCGGCTCGTCGAACAAAAGCGCGTTCACATCTTCGCGTACCATGCCACGGCCAAGGCTGATCTTTTGCTTGGCGTCTGCGGTCAGGCCGCGCGCCTTGTGCGACAACTCTGCCTCCATCCCGATCATCTTGGCGATCTGATCGACGCGTTCTGCGATATAGGCGGGGTCTGCGCCGCGGTTGCGCAATGGAAAGGCAAGGTTGTCGCGCACCGTCATGGTGTCGTAGACCACCGGGAACTGGAACACCTGCGCGATGTTGCGCGCTGCGGTCGGCTGATGAGTCACATCCACATCGTCGAACAGGATACGCCCCTGCGACGGCTGCAACAGCCCCGAGATGATGTTCAGCAGCGTGGATTTACCACAGCCCGAGGCGCCCAGCAGCGCGTAAGCCTCTCCATCCACCCAATCGTGGTTCATTTCCTTGAGCGCGTAGTCGTCGGGTGACCTGGGGTGCGGCAAATAGGAATGTGCGAGGTTGTCCAGTGTGATCTTGGCCATCACGCCGCCTCTGCATATGCGGCGGGGGCGACAAGTGTGCCGTCCGGGCCAAAGACATACACATGCGACGGGTCGAGATAGACGCGCACGTCCTGTCCGGGACGCAAGCTGCGGACGCCGTGAATCAGCCCGACCCAGCGGGCACCGTCGATGTCGAGGTGGACAAAGGTTTCCGACCCGGTGATCTCGGTCACTTTCAGCCGGGCGGTAAACGCCATCGCGCTTTCGGAATGGTCGTCCAGTCCAAGGTGGTTCGGCCGAAACCCCAAGGTATAGTCCCCGTCGCTTAGCGCCGAAAGCGGGCCTGGCACAGCAAGTGTTGCCCCGGTGCCAAGGGTGAACATGTCGCCCGCCTTGTGCACGTCCAGAAAGTTCATCGGCGGATCCGAAAACACGCGCGCTGTCGTGGCATCCTGCGGCTTGCGATAGACAAGGGGCGTCGGCCCGAATTGCGTCATCCGTCCCTCCCACAGCGTCGCGGTATTGCCGCCAAGCAGCAGCGCCTCTTCGGGTTCGGTCGTCGCGTAGACAAAGATCGCGCCCGAGCGTTCGAAAATCTTGGGGATTTCCGCACGCAGTTCTTCGCGCAGCTTGTAGTCGAGGTTCGCAAGCGGTTCGTCCAGCAGCACCAGACCTGCGTTCTTGACCAGCGCCCGTGCAAGGGCACAGCGCTGCTGCTGCCCCCCGGACAATTCAAGCGGCTTGCGGTCAAGCAGGCCGGTCAGCTTCATCATCTCGGCGGTTTCGCGGACCCGGCGGTCGATCTCCTGGCGCGACTCGCCCATCAACTTGACCGGCGAGGCGATGTTTTCAAAAACGGTCATCGAGGGGTAGTTGATGAACTGCTGATAGACCATTGCGACCTTGCGATCCTGCACGCGCATGCCGGTCACGTCGTCGCCGTTCCAGATGACCCGGCCGGTCGCGGGTGCGTCCAGACCTGCCATCAGCCGCATCAACGAAGTCTTGCCGGCCAGCGTCGGGCCCAGAAGCACGTTCATCGTGCCCTTCTGCAAGGTCAGGGTGATCGGGTGGATGTGGGTGCGCCCCGCAACCACCTTCGAGACGCCATCGAGGGTCAGTGTCATATCGCTCTTTCCTTCCGGTCCGGGCGCGCCGTGTGGTCTGATTGCCGGTGCTGCATCCAGGTGTCGAGCCGGGCAATCTCGACGTCGGTCAGCCGAAGGCCCAACTTGTTGCGGCGCCAGACCACGTCCTCGGCGCTGCGCGCGAATTCGTACTTGATCAACCAGTCGACCTCGCGCTCGGTCAGCGTCGCCCCGAACGCCTCGCCCAGATCGGCCTCGCTCTGCGCCCCCGCCAGAAGCTGTTGCGCCTCGGTCCCGTAGGCTCTGACAAGTCGGCGCGCCCAAGTGGGCGTCAAGAACGCGTAGTCACGCTGTAGCGCGTCGATCAGCGATTGCACCCCGTCGACCGGAAAGTCACCGCCGGGCAATGCCACGCCCGCCGTCCAGGGTCCGGAACTGCCGGGAAAAAACGGCACGATCTTTTCCATCGCATCCTCGGCCAGCTTGCGGAACGTCGTGATCTTGCCGCCGAAGATGTTCAGGACCGGCGGGCCGCCGGCGTCGTCGATCTTGAGAACGTAGTCCCGCGTTGCTGCCGTGGCCGACCGCGCGCCGTCGTCGTAAAGCGGGCGCACCCCGGAATAGGTCCAGACAACGTCATCGGCGCTGATGTCCCGCTTGAAATACGTGTTTGCGAATGCGATCAGGTAGGCTTGTTCCTCTGGTGTGCAAACGGGTTCTACCGACGGGTCTTCGTGTTCCGCGTCGGTGGTGCCGATCAGGGTAAAGTCGGTCTCGTAAGGGATCGCAAAGATGATCCGACCATCCTCGCCCTGAAAGAAATAGCACTTGTCATGGTCATAAAGCCGCTGTGTCACGATATGGCTGCCGCGCACCAGCCGCACGCCTTCGGTCGAGTTCGACCGGATCTTGTTGTGGATGATGTCGCCGACCCACGGCCCGCCCGCGTTGACCAACATCCGGGCACGGTGCTGTCTGGTCTCGCCGTCGGTGTCTTCGGTCGTGACCTCCCAAAGGTCGCCAGACCGGGCGGCGGACAGCACCTTGGTGCGCACCATGATTTCGGCACCACGGGCGGCGGCGTCGCGGGCGTTCAGCACGACCAGCCGCGAATCCTCGATCCAGCAGTCCGAATATTCGAACGCCTTGCGGAACCTGTCCTCGAGCGGTGCGCCCTCGGGCGTGTCGCGCAGATCGAAGGTCCGGGTTCCCGGCAGAATGGTCCGACCGCCCAGAGTGTCGTAAAGAAACAGGCCGAACCGGATCAGCCAGGCCGGGCGGCGCCCCTTCATCCAGGGCATTACGACATTCAGGATCCGCGAGGTCGGCGTCGTCCCCTCGAACCGCATGTCGGGGCTGTAGGGCAGCACAAAGCGCATCGGCCACGCGATGTGCGGCATCGCGCGCAACAGCACCTCGCGCTCGGCCAGCGCGTGGCGCACCAGATTGATTTCGAAATATTCCAGATAACGCAAACCGCCGTGAAACAGCTTGGTCGAGGCGCTGGAGGTTGCCGAGGCCAGATCGTTCATCTCGGCCAGCGCGACCCGCATCCCGCGCCCCGCCGCGTCCCGCGCGATGCCGCAGCCATTGATCCCGCCGCCGATCACGAACAGATCAAGCGGCATGTCGATGGCATGGGGCGGCGCGAACGATGTCATTGAGCCTCCCCACTCTCTGATAGCGTATTTTGCTATTCGTAGGATGGCCATGCTATCGCGTCAACACGAATGTTCGCTTATGTTCGTTTTTCGCGTCATTCTTTTTCGATATCGTAGGAATGCTTCGTGTCTCGCTTCGATCCGGCCAACTCCGAAGAATTGACAGGATGGCTCCGTATCGCGCATATCGCAGTGGCATCCCTGTGGACGAGGCTCTGATGTCGCAAACCTTCCGGTTGACAGAAATTCTCGAGATCGCGCGCCGCGACGGCAAAGTAACCGTCGAGGGACTGGCCGAGCATTTCGGCGTGACCCTGCAAACGATCCGACGCGACCTGGGTGAACTGTCCGAACGTGCCCGGCTTGACCGCGTGCATGGCGGCGCGGTGCTGCCGTCCGGCACCACCAACATCGGCTACGAGGAGCGGCGTCAGTTGAACGCCGAAGCCAAAATCGCGATCGCCAGCGCCTGCGTCGCGCATATTCCCGAGGATTGCGCGTTGTTCCTCAACATCGGCACCAGCACCGAGGCGGTAGCCCGCGAACTGCTGCACCACCGCAACCTGCTGGTCGTGACCAACAACATGAACGTGGCCAACATCCTTGTCGCCAATCCGGACTGCAACATCATCGTCAGTGGCGGCACCCTGCGCCGGTCGGATGGCGGGCTGATAGGACCGCAGACGATCGAGGCAATCCGAAAGTTCAAATTTGATATCGCTGTGATCGGCTGTTCGGCGATGGATGTTGACGGCGACATCCTCGACTTCGACATTCAGGAAGTGGGCGTCAGCCAGACAATCATCGCGCAGTCCCGCAAGACGTTCCTCGTCGCAGATCACTCCAAGTTCCTCCGTACCGCGCCAGCGCGGATCGCGTCGCTGTCAGACCTCGACACCTTGTTCTGCGACGCACCCCTGCCCGCAGACCTGGGGGCCCGTTGCGCTGCGTGGGGCACGAAGGTCATCACCGCCCCGCCTACAATTTAGTCACAAGCCCGAAAGGCGCTGTCAGAAAAGCCCGTTTGGGCCAGAGGCGCCGCCCGTGGCGCAAAGTCCACCTGGCCACGGACTCGGCCGCATCGGACAACCGCGCCGCTGAATTCCCAACCAAGCCAGAAAGAAAGGCATTGACAAATTAGAACGTTCCAGTGAATTTGATGGAACGTTCCAAAAAGTGGAGATCGAGAGTGAACTGGGCGTTGATCGGCGCAAGCACAATCGCCAGAGAGTTCATGATCGACGCGATTCGATCGGCACCCGAGGGCCATGTGCTCTGGGTCATCAGCGGCACGCCCGAGCGGGCGGCAGCGTTTGCAAAGCAACACAGCATTCCGCACTCGGGCACGGATATCCGCGTACCACTGGCGGACCCCGAGGTCGCGGCTGTCTATATCTCTTCAACGAACGAAAAGCATTATCCACAGGCGATGGCGGCGATGGCGGCGGGCAAGCATGTGCTGTGTGAAAAGCCGCTGGCTCTGACACGCAGTGATGCCGCCGAAATGGTCGCGGCGGCCGCGTGCGCCGGGGTCGTGTTCGCGACCAACCACCACCTGCGCTGTTCGGGCAGTCACCGTGCAGTGCGCGATCTGATCACCTCGGGACAGGTTGGCGCCGTGCTTTCCATGCGGATTTTTCATGCCGTTCACCTGCCCCAAAGCCTGCGGGGCTGGCGAATTAATTCGGTCGCAGCGGGCGGCGGTGTGGTGCCCGACATCACGGTGCATGACGCCGATGTGGTGCGGTTTCTGTTGGGCGAAGACCCGGTGAGCGTGGTGGCCCAAGTGGCAAGTTCCGGCATGGGACAGGGGGTCGAGGATTCGGCGATGTCGGTCTGGACCATGCCGTCGGGCGCGATGGTGATGAGCCACGAAAGCTTTACCCATCCCTTCGCGGGCAACGGCCTTGAGGTCCACGGCACCAAAGGCTCGATTTTCGCGCGGGGCGTGATGACGCAGCAGCCGGTGGGCGAAATCGAACTGGTCACGCAGGCCGGGCGCGAGGCTGTGCCCTATTCAAATCACAACCTTTATGCATATGGCATTTCGCAGTTCTGCGCCGCTGTTGCTGGCGTGGGATCACCTGCGGCAAGAGGGATGGACGGCGTTAAATCGCTAGCGGTCGCAGAGGCCGTCCGCGCGGCGGCGCAAACCGGCCGACAGGTGACGGTGAATTACGGTGCGTCCCGATGAGCAAGGTTGTCACTGCCGCCGAGGCGGCGGCGCGCATTCCGGACGGGGCGGTCGTAACCGTGTCATCGTCGTCGGCGCTGGGGTGCCCCGACCTTGTGCTGTGCGCCATCGGCGAGCGGTTCGATGCGCAGGGTCATCCGCGCGATCTGACGACGATCCATCCGATTGCGGCGGGCGACATGTATGGCGTCAAAGGCGTCGATCACATCGCCAAGGACGGGCTTTTGGCGCGAATTCTGGGTGGTTCCTATCCTTCGGGGCCGTCGTCCAAGCCGATGCCCGAAATCTGGAAGATGATCGTCGAAGACCGGGTGGCGGCTTATAACGTGCCCTCTGGCATCCTGTTCGACATGAACCGCGAGGCAGCGGCAAATCGCCCCGGAGTGCTGACCAAAGTGGGCCTGAAAACTTTTGTCGATCCGGTCCGCGAAGGTTGCGCGATGAATGCGCGCGCCGCACGCGACCCGATCGTATCGCGCACCAATTTCATGGGCGATACCTGGCTGCACTTCCCTAATATTGTGCCAACAGTCGCGATCCTGCGCGCCACCACCGCCGACGAACACGGCAACCTGACCTATGAACACGAGGGTGCCTATCTGGGTGGACTTGAACAGGCGATCTGCGTGCGCAATCACGGCGGTTTGGTGATCGCCCAAGTCAGCCGCGTGACCAAGCGCGGCAGTTTGCGGCCGCATGATGTCCGGGTGCCGGGGCATCTGGTCGATGTCATTGTCATCGATCCAATCCAGAAACAGACCTGCGAAACACTGTATGATCCTGCCATTTCGGGGCAGGTGATGCGCCCGTGGAGCAGCTTTTCCCTTGCCGAACACAGTGTCGAAAAGGTCATCGCGCGGCGTGCGGCGATGGAGCTGCGGCCCGGCATGACGGCCAACCTGGGGTTCGGCATTTCGGCGATGGTGCCGCGCATCCTGCTGGAAGAGGGCCATCCCGAGGCGGTGACATGGGCGATCGAACAGGGCGCCGTTGGGGGGATGCCGCTGACCGACTTTGCGTTTGGCTGTGCGTCGAACGCAGACGCCTTCGTGCCCTCGCCGCAGCAATTCATCTACTTTCAGGGTGCGGGGTTCGATGTGTCGTTCCTGTCGTTCATGGAGATCGACACCGAAGGCAACGTCAATGTCTCAAAACTTGGCAAAAAACCTTATCTGACAGCCGGTTGTGGCGGGTTCGTCGATATCACTGCGCACGCGAAAAAAATCGTATTCTCCGGCTGGTTCGAGGCCGGAGCCGAGATCGCGCTGAGTGACGACGGGCTGCGAATCGAAAAAGCCGGCAAGTTTACCAAGATGGTTCAAGCGGTCGAACATGTGACGTTTTCGGGTGAACGGGCGCGCGAGCAGGGGCAGGACGTGCTGTATATCACCGAGCGTTGCGTGATGCGGCTGGGGGTCGGCGGCCTTGTCGCCACTGAAATCATGCCCGGCATTTACCCCGCTCGCGACATCGTCGCCGCCAGCAGCGGCCGGGTCACGGTGGCACCTAATGCGATCACCCTGCCGCTGTCGCTGCTGCGCGACGCACCGATGGGGTGGGGGGCATGAGCGTGGTTCACCTGATCCTGCGCCGTCCGGTGGCCGAACTGCGGTTGGACAATCCGGCAAAAATGAATGCTTTTTCGTCTGAAATGCTCGGTCAGCTTGCTGCGCACCTGGAAATCATTGAGCGCGACGGATCAATCCGCGCCGTCATGGTCACAGCCGAAGGCGGGGCTGCGTTCTGCACCGGGGCCGATATCAACGGTTGGGGCGATCTTGGCCCCGCTGAATTTGCCCGTCACTGGGTCCGCGACGGGCACCGGATTTTCGACCGGCTGGCGCGGCTATCCAAACCTACGATTGCCGTTGTGCAAGGCTACGCGTTCGGCGGCGGGCTAGAGCTGGCGGCGGCCTGCGACCTGCGGGTCATGGCCCCTGGTGCCAGCCTCGCCCTGCCTGAGGCGGGTGTTGGGATCGTGCCGGGCTGGTCGGGAACGCAACGCCTGTTGCGGCTGCTGCCCGAGGCGGCGGTCAAGGAAATGGCGCTGTTCGGGCGTCGGATCACGGCGGATCGGGCGCTGACATTGGGGTTTGCTGCTGCCGTTGACGCCGACCCGCGCGCCGCTGCCGAAGCGCTGATCGCGCGTGCCGTGACCCTGTCGCCGCGCGCGGTCGAGATTTCTAAATCCATGATCCATGCGGCGCAGGGCGAAGACCGCGCCGCGATGATCGAGGCCTTGGGAAGTGCGGCCATTGCTGCCAGCGACGACCGCGCCGAAGGCGTCGCCGCCTTTCGCGACACGCGCAAACCAGACTTTTCAGGACGTTGACCATGAAAGACTTGCACATCATCACCGCGCAGACAGTCCCTATGCCGGATACGCCCTATGCGGCACGGCATTTCATTGATGGCGTTGCGCTGGATAGTGCCGACGGCCGCACGCTGGATCGGATTTCGCCATCGCACGGCATCGTCGTCAGTCAGGCCGCACTGGGTGGCGAGACCGAGGCCGAGGCCGCGATTGCCGCCGCACGCCGCGCCTTTGACGATGGCCGCTGGAGCCGCCTGTCGGGTAAGGCCCGCGCCGCCGTGCTGCTGCGCGTTGCCGATCTGATCGAGGCGAACACCGAGCGTCTGGCGGTGATCGAGACGCTGGAAAGCGGCAAACCCATCGCCCAGTCGCGCGGCGAATGCGGCGGCGCCGCCGATCTTTGGCGCTATGCCGCAGCGCTGGCCCGCACCATCACCGGCGAAAGCCACAACGCGCTGGACCCCGATATACTGGGCGTTGTGCTTAAGGAACCGATCGGCGTCGTGTCGATCATCACGCCGTGGAATTTTCCATTCTGGATCCTGTCGCAAAAGCTGCCCTTCGCGCTGTCGGCGGGATGCACCTGCGTCGTCAAGCCGTCCGAGATGACGCCATCGACCACGGCGATGCTGGCTGACATGCTGACCGAGGCTGGGCTACCCGCGGGCGTGTGCAATATCGTGCTTGGTCCGGGTCAGACGGTAGGCAATCTGATGACCAAGCACCCGCATGTGGACATGGTGACGTTCACCGGCTCCACCGCCGTCGGCAAGCACATCACACGCGCAGCGGGCGACACGCTCAAAAAGGTGGCGCTCGAGCTTGGCGGCAAGAACCCGCAGGTGATCTGCGCCGACGCTGATCTTGAAAGTGCCGCCGATGCGGTGACCTTCGGGATTTATTTCAACGTCGGTCAGTGCTGCAATTCGTCCAGCCGTATCATCGTGCACGAGGATATCGCCGATGCGTTCATCGCCCGCGTGGTGGCCCTGTCGTGCCGCGTGGCCTTTGGCAACCCAATGAACGAGGGCACGCAGGTGGGTGCCATCGTCACGCCCGAACACAACGTTCTGATCGACCGCTACGTCCGGGAGGCGGTTGCGGCGGGAGCGGAGGTCTGCCTTGGCGGTGGCCCGCTGACCGTTGCCGGATATGGCACGCAGTTTTACCAGCCGACGGTGATCCGGGGCGTCACGCCCGACATGGCGATCGCGCGCGAAGAGGTGTTTGGCCCGGTCCTTGCGGTGCTGACGTTTCGCACCCTTGACGATGCTATTGCGCTGACCAACGACGCGACCTACGGCCTGTCGGCGGGGATCTGGAGCGAGAATATCCATACCTGCCTGACCTTTGCACGCCGTGCGCAGGCCGGCACGATCTGGACCAATACCTGGATGGACGGCTTTCCCGAACTGGCCTTTGGCGGCGTCAAGCAGTCAGGCCAAGGACGTGAGATCGGGTCATATGGATTTGAGGAATTCCTTGAGGTGAAATCGCTGGTCATGCGGATCGGCCGCACCCGCACACCCTGGGTCAAGACCCCTGTGGCCTAACGCCAGAGGGCAGAAACTGAAAACGCAACTTTTGGGAGGAAAACCGATGCGTGGTTACTATGGAAAGAGCTTTACGGCGGTCCTGGCGCTTTTGGCGACAACCAGCCTTGCGCAGGCCGAGGACGTCGAGGTGCTGCACTGGTGGACATCCGGCGGCGAAGCTGCAGCACTGGGGGTTCTGAAGGACGATCTTCAAGCGCAAGGCATCGGCTGGATCGACATGCCGGTGTCTGGCGGCGGCGGCGAGGCGGCAATGACCACGCTGCGCGCGCGTGTGACCGCCGATGACGCCCCCACTGCCGTGCAGATGCTTGGCTTTGACATTCAGGACTGGGCTGCCGAGGGCGTGCTTGCCAACCTTGACGACGTGGCCGCTGCCGAAGGCTGGGATGCGGTGGTGCCTGCGGCATTGCAGGCGTTTTCGAAATATGACGGCCGCTGGATCGCGGCCCCGGTCAACGTCCATTCGACCAACTGGGTCTGGGCCAACAAGCCGATGCTAGACGAGTTGGGCATTGCCCAGCCGACCACCTGGGACGAATTCGTCGCCGCCATGCAGACGGCCAGGGACGCGGGCTACACAGGCCTCGCCCACGGCGGTCAGCCTTGGCAGGACGCAACCGTTTTCGACGGCGTCGTGCTCTCGGTCGGCGGGGCGGAATTCTATACCGCTGCCTTCATCGACCTCGATCCCGCGGCACTCGGCGGCGAACAGATGATCGAGGCGTTCCGCCGGATGGAGACCCTGCGTGGCTTTGTCGACGACAACTTCTCCGGCCGCGACTGGAACCTGGCATCCTCGATGGTGATCAACGGCGAAGCCGCGTTCCAGATCATGGGCGACTGGGCCAAGGGCGAGTTCATCAACGCGGGTCAGGTGCCGGGGCAGGATTTCCTTTGCTTCCGCGTGCCGGGCTCCGAAGGCACCGTCGCCTTCAACTCGGACCAGTTCGCGATGTTTGCGGTCGATTCCGACGCAGCGCGCGAAGCACAGAACGCCATGGCCACCGCGATCATGTCGCCAGGCTTCCAGTCGGCGTTCAATGTGGTCAAAGGGTCGGTCCCGGCACGCACCGATGTGCCGAACGACGCGTTTGATGCCTGTGGCAAGCAGGGGATGGCCGACCTCGCGGCAGCCTCGGACGCCGGCACGCTGGTCGGATCGATGGCACATGGCCACGCTAACCGCGCGGCGGTGAAAAACGCGATCTATGACGTGGTGACAGCGGCGTTCAACGGTGAATACGACGCCGAGACGGCGGCGGCGGAACTCGTCAACGCAGTCGAGGCCGCACAGTAACGTGACCGGTGTCAGGCGGGCCACGCGCCCGCCTGCCCATTCTGCCTTTCTCTACCCTAAGAAAATGCGCCTTGTGCGCAGACAGGAGCCGTCATGGCGCGTTCGGCTACCCAGATGGACATTCGCACAAGGCTACAGGACTGGATCCCCAAGCTGGTGCTATCACCCTCGCTCGCCGTGATCCTTGTCTTCGTCTACGGGTTTATCGTCTACACCGTCTATCTGAGCTTTACCGACAGCAAGATGCTGCCGAGCTATGATCTGGTGGGATTTGAAAATTACGCCAAGCTCTGGGGGCTGTCGGCCTGGTATACGGCGATCGGCAATCTGGCGATCTTCGCCACGCTCTACATCGTCATCTGCACCGCGATCGGCTTGACACTGGCGATCTTGCTGGACCAGAAAATCCGCGGCGAAGGCGTATTGCGCCCGATCTATCTTTATCCGATGGCGTTGTCGTTTATCGTCACCGGCACCGCCTGGAAATGGTTCCTCGACCCAGGCATCGGGCTGGAAAACACCATGCATCTCTGGGGCTGGGAAAGCTTTCATTTCGACTGGATCAAGAACCGCGACTACGCGATCTATACCATCGTGCTGGCCGCCGTCTGGCAGACCAGCGGGTTTGTCATGGCAATGTTTCTGGCCGGGCTGCGCGGCATCGACAACGAGATCCTGAAGGCCGCACAGATCGACGGCGCGTCAAACTGGAATCTGTATCGCCGCATTGTCATCCCGCTGCTGCGGCCCGCGTTCCTGTCGGCCTTTGTCATTCTCAGCCATCTTGCGGTGAAATCCTATGACCTCGTCATTGCGCTCACCGGTGGGGGCCCGGGCCGCGCGACCGAGTTGCCTGCGACGTTCATGTATTCCTATACCTTCACCCGCAATTCCATGGGCATCGGGGCCGCCAGCGCCGTCATCATGCTGATGACCATCGCCGCGATCATGACGCCCTACCTCTACGCCGAACTTAAGGAGAAACCGTGATGGCCGTTGCAGAACAGGACACCGCCGTTCGCACCAGCGCCGTTTCCCGCACGCTGATCTACCTCATCTTGTTGCTGTTCGCGCTGTTCTACCTGCTGCCATTCTTCGTCATGCTGGTCAATTCGCTGAAACCATTGTCGGAAATTACCGGCGGCAACATGATGGCGCTGCCGCAGGACTGGACCATTGCCCCCTGGCTCTCGGCTTGGTCGACAGCGCAGATTGGCGTGGAGCCGACCGGATTACGGCCCTATTTTCTCAACTCGCTGATGATGGTGGTGCCAGCCGTCGCGATTTCCACGGTGCTGGGCGCGCTGAATGGCTATGTCCTGACGAAATGGCGATTTCGCGGCGATACGTTCCTGTTCGGGCTGATGCTGTTTTCGTGCTTCATCCCGTTTCAGATCGTGCTGATCCCGATGGCGCGGATGCTGGGGATCATGGGGTTGGCGGGGTCTATTCCCGGCCTCATTCTGGTCCATGTGGTTTATGGCCTTGGCTTTACCACGCTTTATTTCCGCAACTACTACGCCGCCTTCCCAACTGAACTGGTGCGCGCCGCGATGATCGACGGGGCCGGGTTTTTCCGCATTTTCTGGCGGATCATGCTACCGGTGTCGGGGCCGATCGCCGTCGTGTCAGTGATCTGGCAGTTCACCAATATCTGGAACGATTTTCTGTTTGGGGCGTCGTTCGGCGGTCAAAGCCAGCCGATGACCGTGGCGTTGAACAACCTCGTGCAGTCCTCGACGGGGGTGAAAGAATATAACGTGCACTTTGCCGGTGCGATCATCGCCGCCTTGCCAACCCTCCTGGTCTATGTCGTCGCAGGCCGGTTCTTCGTACGCGGTCTGATGGCCGGCTCCGTGAAAGGATAAGATCATGGGTTTTCTCGATATTCGCAACGTCACCAAGTCCTACGGTTCGGTCAAAGTATTGCACAACGTCGATATCGATGTTCAGCAGGGCGAGTTCCTCGTGCTCGTCGGTCCCTCCGGCTGCGGAAAATCCACGCTATTGAACATGATTGCCGGGCTCGAAAGCATCACTACGGGCGAGATTGCCATCAAGGGCCGCGTGGTGAACGGGGTCCATCCGTCCCGGCGCAATATCGCCATGGTGTTTCAAAGTTACGCGCTCTACCCCAATATGACCGTGGGTCAGAACATGACCTTTGGTCTAGAGATGCACGGCGTCCCCAAGCCCGAACGCGCGGCGGCGCTGGCCAAGGTCGCCAAGCTGTTGCAGATCGAACAATTGCTGGACCGCAAGCCCGGCCAACTGTCGGGTGGCCAGCGGCAGCGCGTTGCCATGGGGCGGGCGCTGGTGCGCGATCCGGATGTGTTTTTGTTTGACGAACCGCTGTCGAACCTGGACGCCAAGCTGCGCGTCGACATGCGCACCGAGATCAAGAAGCTGCATGACAAGCTGAAGACCACCATCGTCTATGTCACCCATGACCAGATTGAGGCGATGACCCTGTCAACGCGGATCGCAGTTATGTTTGCGGGCGAGGTCCAGCAGTTGGGCACTCCAAAGGAGATCTATGACACCCCGACCAACGTCTATGTCGCGACGTTCATGGGCAGTCCTGCGATGAACGTTGTTGCTGCTAGCGTCGACATGCGGGGCGAGGTGCCGCATGCGCGGGTGGTCAATGCCGATGGCGCAGAGCAGTTTCTGCGCTTCAGCCAGCCAAATATGGCAGACTGGGCAGGGCGCGACATCCTTCTAGGCATTCGCCCCGAAGCGATCACTGACCCAGAAGGCGCAGACCGCAACTCGGCCAACATCGCCACGCTGAGTAACCGCGTGACTGTGACCGAACCGGCTGGGGCCGACACCTATGTGTCGATGACGTTGGGGGATAAGGATATCGTGGCGCGGATGCGGGCGGATGTGAATGTGGGTCCGAACGACGTGTTCGACTTTGCGGTGAACATGGAAAAGGCCGTGGCCTTTGACCCGAAGACCCAAGACCGCATCCGGCCGTGACGCAGCCCGATGTCATCATCATCGGTTCGGGCATGGGCGGGGCGACGCTTGCGGCGGCGCTGGCGCCGTCGGGGCGGCGCATTCTGATCCTTGAGCGAGGCGAGGCGCTGCGGCCATCGGCCGCCGACCGCGATGCCGACGCGATCTTTGGGCGCGGCCATTTCCGACCCAAAGAGTCGTGGTATGACGGCGCAGGCAAACCGTTCAATCCGGGTAACTATTACAACATCGGCGGTAATTCGAAATTCTACGGTGCAGTTCTGCTGCGCTACCGGGCCGAGGATTTCAGGCCGATCCGGCATCTGGAGGGCGAGACGCCCGGCTGGCCGATCTCGTACCAGACGCTTGAGCCATTCTACCAGCGCGCCGAAGAGATGTACCGCGTGCGCGGTCACTTGGGCGACGACCCTTCTGAACCGCCCCATTCGGGCCGCTATCCGCATCCGCCAGTTCCTGACGAGCCTGCTATCGCCGACCTGCGCCGCCGATTGATTTCAGTGGGACTGCACCCGGCGTCCCTGCCGCTGGGCGTCGATATCGCGCAATGGCTGCGCGGCGGCCAGACCGCATGGGACGCCTATCCCAACACGACTGGCGGCAAGATGGACGCCGAAACTGTGGGCATCGCGATGGCGTTGGCGCATCCGAATGTGACGTTGCGTACCGGTGCCCGCGCCACCCGGCTGACCGCCGACGGCACGGGCCGGATCGCGGGCGTTCACCTCGACAGCGGCGAGGTGCTGGCTGCGCCGCTGGTGGTTCTGGCGGCGGGCGCGGTGCAAAGTGCGGCCTTGCTGTTGCGCTCGGGGCTTGCAAATGGCTCGGATCAGGTGGGCCGCAATTTCATGAACCACAACACATCTGCGCTGCTGGCAATCCATCCGTTCCGGCGCAATCCGTCGATCTACCAGAAGACGCTTATGGTGAACGACTTTTACCTGTCCGGCGGACCGCAGAATGCGCCGATGGGCAATATTCAGCTTTTGGGCAAGATCACTGGTCCGATCCTTGCCGCCAACGCCCGGATACCGGGGTTTCTTGCGGGTCTCATCGCGCGCCGCGCCATCGACCTCTATGCCATGTCCGAAGACCTGCCCGACCCCGAGAGCCGGATCACGGTGCAGGGCGCGCGTATCGTGATGGATTGGCGACAAAAGAACTGGGCGGCCCATGCGGCCCTTGTGGCAAGGTTGAAAGGATTGCTGCGCCGCGCGGGCTATCCCATCGTGCTGTCACGCCCGTTTGACAGCCGCACCCCCTCGCATCAATGCGGCACAGCGCGGATGGGCCGCGATGCGGTCACGTCGGTTGTCGACACGTTCTGCCGCAGCCACGACCACGCCAACCTGTTTATCACGGACGCCTCGGTGCTGCCGACCTCTGCCGCCGTCAACCCAGCCCTGACCATCGCGGCGCTGTCCTTGCGGACCGCCGATCATATCCTGCAAACCGAATTCGCCGCCTGAGCGCGCTGCATAAGAAGGGCTCCATGACCAAGGGATACGATTACATCGTCATCGGCGGCGGCTCTGCCGGATCGGTCGTGGCCGCACGTTTGTCCGAAGATCCGGCAGCACAGGTGCTGCTGCTCGAGGCGGGGGGCAGCGACCGGCATCCCTTCTATCACCTGCCTGCGGGCTTTGCGAAAATGACCAAGGGCATCGGGTCTTGGGGTTGGAGCACGGTTCCGCAAAAGCACATGCAGGGAAAGGTTTTCCGCTATACGCAAGCCAAGGTTATCGGGGGTGGATCGGCAATCAACGCGCAAATTTACACCCGTGGCAACCCGCAGGACTACGACGACTGGCGGCAGATGGGCTGCGCCGGATGGGGCTATGACGACGTGCTGCCCTACTTCCGCAAGGCCGAGGACAACGACACCTTTGAGAACAGCTTTCACGGCAAGGGCGGTCCGCTGGGCGTAAGCCAGCCCGTTGCGCCGCTGCCGGTCTGCGAGGCCTTTTTTGAGGCCGCCGCCGCCCTTGGGATTCCGCGCAACCTGGATATCAACGGCGAGACGCAGGACGGAGTCTGTTATTACCAACTGAACCAGCGCAACGCACGGCGGTCGTCGGCGGCAATGGCCTATCTGGCGCCGCACCGGGGCCGCACCAATCTGACCGTGCGGATCAATGCGCAGGTGCAGCGGTTGCTGGTGGACAAGGGCCGTGCGGTGGGCGTCGCGCTTATGGACGGCACACATCTGACCGCGTCGTCCGAGGTGATCCTGTCTTCGGGCGCAGTCGGATCGCCGCGGTTGCTGCAACTGTCCGGCATCGGCCCCGCCGATCATCTGGCCGCGCTTGGGATCGACGTGGTCTATGACCAGCCGCAGGTCGGTGCAAACCTTCAGGATCATCTAGATCTCTATTGCATCAGCGAACTGAACGGCCCGCACAGCTATGACCGTTATGCCAAGCCGCACTGGGCCGTCATTGCCGCGCTGCAATATCTGTTGGCGCGAAAGGGTCCGGTGGCCTCGTCGTTGTTTGAAACCGGCGGGTTCTGGTATGCCGACCGTTCAGCGCGCTCGCCCGATCTGCAATTGCACCTTGGCCTCGGCACCGGCATCGAACATGGCGTCGTGGCGATGCCGCAGGGGGGGATCACCCTCAATTCGTGCTATTTACGCCCACGTTCGCGCGGCACAGTGCGTCTGCAAAAAGCCGATCCGGGGGTCGCACCGTTGATCGACCCCAATTACCTGGCTGATCCGCTGGACCGCGAAATGTCGATCCGGGGTCTGAAGCTGACACAGGAGATCCTTGCACAGGCCCCGATGCGCAAATACATCCTTGCCGAGCGGCTGCCGGGGCCAGACCTGAAAGCCGACGCTGACTATTTCAATTTCATCTGCCGACATTCCAAGACCTCGCACCACTGCGCTGGAACCTGCCGGATGGGCGTGGACCCGGGTGCAGTCGTTGATCCGCAACTGCGGTTCAACGGGATCGAAGCGCTGCGTGTGGTGGATAATTCGATCATGCCGACAGTGATTTCATCCAATACCAACGCCGCGGCCATCATGATCGGCGAAAAAGCCGCCGATATGATCAAGGCCGGTCAGATCATCCGTTAATCAGCGCAAAGGGAGCCATTCGCCATGATCCGTCACATCGTTCTAATCAGGTTTGACCCCGCAGTTTCAGAGCCGACAATCGACGGGCTGTTTGACGAACTGCAAGAGATCGAAGGCAAAGTGCCGGGCCTTTTGTCCATCACGTCGGGCCGCAGCGAGAGTCCCGAACAGATGGAGCGCGGCTATATGCATGGTTTCGTAGTGGACTTCGACGATTGGGACGGGTTGCAGCGTTATCAGGTGCACCCGGACCATCAGCGGCTTGGGGCACGACTTGTCGCCAACGCGGAGGGCGGCAAGGATGGAATCCTGTGTTTCGACTTGCCGGTGGCGCAGTGACGCGATGGGCAAGACGATTTTGCAGACCGACGGGATGCGCCCTACTGTGGCCTCGTAGCCCAGTAGCTGAACAGGGACGCACCTTATGACCACCGATCGCCGACCGACGATCATCGACGTGGCACGCAAGGCGGGCGTGTCAAAATCGACCGTCAGTCTGGTTTTGCAGAACAGCGCAACCGTTCGTGACGAGACGCGGGTGCAGGTCCGTCAGGCGATGGCCGACATCGGCTATGTCTATAACCGCGCGGCGGCCAATATGCGGATGTCGAATGCGGGGCTGATCGGCCTTGTCATCAACGATTTGCGCAACCCGTTTTTCACCGAATTCGCCACCTCGCTGCAAATGGCGCTGTCCGAGCGTGGCTATGCCGTCGTCATCGCCAATACCGACGAGAACGCCGAATTGCAGTCGCAGACGGTGCTGACGATGATCGAACATGGCGTTTCGGCCTTCATCATCTCGCCAGCCTACGGCGACGTTGCGCCGACGTTCGACGCGATCCTGCGCGCCGCGTTGCCGACGATGCAGGTGTTGCGGAAGGTCGATCCGCGGACCGACCGGCTGCCCTTTGCCAGCCCTGATTATCGCGACGGTAGCCGGGTGGCCACGCGCCACCTGCTGGATCGGGGCGCGCGGCAGGTTGCGTTCGTCGGAGGTCTGGAGGGGCGATCTGTGACGCAAGAGCGGATGGCCGGTTATCTGGAGGTGCTGGAGGCCGAGGGGCGGGTGCCTTTGGTGCTGGCGGGCAAATCCAGCCGCGCGTTTGGCCGGGAAATGGCGCGGGTTCTGGCGCGGGATCATCCCGACTGCGATGCGGTTCTGTGTTTCAACGATCTGGTGGCGCTTGGCGTGCTGGCGGGCTGTAACGAGACCGGACGCGCCGCCGGGACCGACTTCCGGGTCGTCGGGTTTGACGATATCGAGGACGCCAGCGAGGCCTATCCGGCACTGACCACGGTGCGCTGCGATGTGGCGGGATTTGGCAGGACCATTGCGGCTACCGTGCTTGACTGGGTCGAGAACGGCACCGTGCCGCCAGTGGAAAGCCTGTCGCCTGTCGAGCTGATCGTGCGCCAATCCAGTTAGCGGACAAGCAGGGTGGCGGCGGCGAGTTCGGCCAGATCGGCTTTGGCGCCATGGGTGCGCAGAACGGCGGCGGATGTCGCCTGCCCGGCGGCCACGGCGCGGTCCGGCTCCAGCCCGGCCCGCCGGGCCGATAGGTATCCGGCATTGAACGCGTCACCCGCGCCGGTGGTGTCCAGGATCCGGTCCACGGCAGGAGTCGGCACGCTGCCAGTCATGCCGTCACACATCCACGTCACCGGGCCTTCGCCATTCTTGATGGTGACTTCCCGCACCCCGGCAGCCGCAAATCGCGCCAGCGTCGCGTCGGGCGCTACGTCCCCCCAAACTGCGGTCTCATCGTCAAAGCTTGGCAGCACGATGTCGGTCTGCACTAGCATGGCCACCACGGTCTGATGAATGTCTTCGGTCGATGCCCAAAGCCTTGGCCGTATATTGGGGTCGAAAGAAACCAAAGCCCCCGCTGCACGTGCCTCGGCCAGCACCCCGATCAGCGTGCGGCGGCCTGTCGGCGACAGGATCGCCAACGTGATGCCCGACACATGGATCAGTCCGGCACCTTGCACGCTGGCCGCCAGCGCCGCAGGATCATCGGCCAGATGCCGCGCCGCCGAGGCGCTGCGCCAATAGTGAAAGCTGCGCTCGACGCCGTCGAGGTCGATCATGTAAAGGCCCATCGTTCGGGCCGGATCGCGCAAGATGCCGGTCACATCAAGGCCGCTGGCGATGCAATCCGTCACGAATGCCTCAGACAGGGAGTCAGAACCGACGCGGGTGACGAAACCCGCCCTGACGTCAGGCCCAAGTAGCTGCGCAATGTGCCAGATGGTGTTGAACGTATCCCCGGCATAGCCCCGACGATACAGGCCGTCACCCACCGGCACCAGTTCCAGCATGGCCTCGCCAATCGCGATCACCTTTCCCGGCGGAACCCTCAGCATGTGCGGTCGGCCGGGGTGCCAGCGTCAAATATCCGCCCGGTCAGCCAATCCGGCCAATCTCGCTCAAAAAAGGGGCGTGCCGTGTCGTCGAAGGTGCGGATCGGCTTCACGGCGACCATCATCCGCGTGCCATTCAGGGTGACAGATATCTGTTCGTCCCGGTGTTCGGACCGTTCGGCGCGGAAACGATAGGATTCCAGTGGGCCACCTTTGGTCTGCGGCAGGCACGCCCCTTCGGGGTCACAGATCGCGCGCGCACCGCGACTGCCGCCGCCGTCGCGGATGTAGTGGTCGAGGGCCGACAGGACAGCCTCGGACGCCAGCGCCATATGCTGTCGCTGGATCGCGCGCGCGAGGCCGCCGGTCCGGTCGACGGCAATTCCCTGCCCGCGGATGTCGGCATTCAGCTTTCGGGCCTCGGAGAGGGCAGCGCTGACCTCGTCAGGTCGGCACAGGAGACCGGCCTTGTCGCTCATCCTTGCCTGCACGACGTCGCGCAGCTGGAGCGGTGTCAGCGGGCTGTCGGACCGGATCATGGCGCATACGGCGTCGACGCCGGCACTGGCAATGCCGGTGAACACGTCGGACGGAGTTTGGGGGCCGGGGCGTTTCGCCGCGATATGCTCGGCGACCCGCGTGCCGAACACCTGCCCGGCATTCAGTGCCGCACCGCCGGGCCGCGTGACGCCATGCGTTCCGGCGGCCTCGCCAATGGCATAGCAACCGCAAAGCGAACTTTGGCCCCAGACATCCACCGCAATGCCGCCGTTCATATGCTGATGGTTGACCGCGAATTCAAGGGGTTCGGCGGCGATATCGACCTTGTAGCGGCGGTAAAGCTCGATCGCGAGCGGGTTCATGTGGCGCAGCCGTTCGATAGGAAGGGACTGGTCCGCGCCCGCCGCGGCAAGGTAGGCCCCGACGTCCGGGTCGAGGCGGTCAAGGCTGAACGGCTCACTGCCCCCGGCAGGCATCGGGTTGCGGTTGAAATCCATGAACACCCGCCGCCCGGCGCCGCATTCACGGACAATCGCAAGGTCGACAAGGCTCGAGCCGAAATCGAGCATCCGGCTGGCGTGGAATGGCCATTGATAGCCCTTGCGGAAGATGTTCGAAGCCAGTTCCTGCGTGGTGCGATAATAATCTGCGAGGAAATTGTGCTCATGCCCGGCGTCATCGGTGGAAAAGATGAAAGGTATGGACTGCACATAGGTGCCCGAGAGGTTCCACGGAAAGCCCTCGCGCCGCGTGCCGATGCCGAATTGGCATTCAGTCAGATTGACCAGCGTGATCCCCGCCTCGAGCGCCAGACCGAGCGCGCCAAAGCAGCCATTGGGAAACACGCTGTCGCGGTACAACTCGCCCGGCCCGCCCGCCGCCAGAACCAGCGTTTCGCACTGAAACAGCGCAAATCCGTAGGGGTTCGCCTTGGTTCGGTCCTTGCTGCTGATTGCCAGAACACCCGCAACACGACGGCCGGCACCATGGCCAAGGGTCAGGATTCGTAAGGCCGTCACCTGATTGTGGAACGGTATGTTCAGCCGCAGCGCCTCATGCGCCAGTATCTTGACCATCAGCCGCGAGGTGCGCGGCCCGCAGCTTGTTGCGCGGCCGATGTCGTCGTGGTCGGTCTGATAGCGCAGCGTGCCGCCATGCGCATCCTGCGGCAGCGGCAGGCCCAGATACTGCAGCGAGGCCATCGCCCGCCCGGACCCGATCGCTTCGATATAGGCCGTGTCCTGGTCCATCGCACCGCCGGCCCGCAGCGCGCGGCCCATGGCGGCGTAGTTGTCGCCCGGTCCCGCTGTATTTGCGGTGTGCAGGGTCTGCTTGTCCGAGCCCGAGCAGGCAGACGTGCCGCCCCAGGCACTCTGGCTGAGAAGCGCCGGATCGACCCCGCGCCGCTTCATTTCGACAGCGGCACGAAGTCCTGCGGCACCGCTGCCGACGACCAGACTCCCGCAGATATAGGTCGGCACGGAGAGGCCGCCGATCTCGGTCAGGGCATCCGCATCAGGCGTTGAGGGGAGCCGGGGCATGTCCACATCGGTCAGCGCGTCTAGGACGGATTGTGGGACCTCGATGGTCATGGGCGCCTCCTGCGCATCGTCGGCGTTAAGACGTGACGGATCTTTTCCAGTTGAATGGAACGTTCCACAAGCGTCATATTCGATATTCAACGATCTGGTCAATCCAACGCGATTGAGTCGGCATCTCCGGATTTGATCAACATTCTGAAAGCGCACGACGCCGAACGAGGACGCCGACGGTTGTGAGCGATTCCAACGTCACAGAAATGGTACGGCACCTGGGTCGTGCGCGGCGTCCTTCAGGACGGACGCGACGACATGATGCTCGTCACCTTGACCGGGGGCGAAGGCGTTCCCCTTGCCAAATAGAACGTCGGCCACGCCGCGGATCATGTCAGGCGATGATATATCGCATTTTGGTACATGAGGCCGTAAACACTCCCCTTGATTGTCCGCGTTCATCGCGGGGTGCGACGTCGCGGGTGATGGACAATAAAAAGCCCCGCCGGGCGAACCGGCAGGGCAAGGTGGTGCCGTGGTTGGGCCACAGGCACGGGCGGTTCGAGAAACTAATGGTTGGCCATTTCTGCCCGGATTTGCTGGCGCAGCAGGTCGATGGGCACTTTGACCCCGTCCCTTTTGAACTGCCAGTAGGTCCAGCCGTTGCACGACGGCGCGCCTTCCAGATGCGCGCCGACCTGATGGATCGACCCTTTCACATCAGCACCGATCAGGGTGCCGTCGGCGCGCACCTTGGCCTTGTGGCGACCATTCATGCTCCACAATTCCTCGCCGGGGCGCAGCATGCCGCGTTCGACCAGCACGCCGAATGCGACGCGCGGTTCGGACCGTTTCGACCCGGTGATTTCCAGCGCCTCGTGGTCGAATTTGCGCACATCGCCGATCCGTTTCGCGGCGACGGCCCGATAGACCGCCTCGCGTTCGATGCCGATGAAATCGCGGCCCAGCATCTTGGCGACGGCGCCGGTCGTGCCGGTGCCAAAGAACGGGTCAAGCACCACATCGCCCGGATTGGTCGTCGCAAGCAACACCCGGTGCAGCAGGCTTTCCGGTTTTTGCGTCGGATGCGCCTTGTCGCCGGCCGCGTCCTTGATCCGTTCGTGCCCGGTGCAGATCGGCAGCACCCAGTCGGACCGCATCTGCACGCCGTCATTCAGCGCTTTCAGCGCCTCGTAATTGAAGGTGTATTTCGAGGTTTCGTCCCGCCCCGCCCAGATCAGCGTTTCATGCGCATTGGTCAGGCGCTTGCCGCGGAAATTCGGCATCGGGTTCGACTTGCGC
>JBBSBK010000008.1:0-58521 GCA_038251315.1 Rhodobacterales bacterium
CCAGTCTCGCGCGGCGTGCGGACGGTTTTGAGAACTGTACATTTCTGGCCGCGAAATAAATGGTGTAAAAGCAGCGGCTTATGGCTCTCCACCAAAAACCCACAGTCAAGAGCCTTGGAGAATATCGGAAGGAGAGAACGCTTTCTGGCCTTCTAGAGAAACTGCCGGTTAACAGCCCAACCCGCATAACCCTCGAAAACAACGGGAAATTCTGGCCGCAGGCGGTTCGGGAGAAACTTTCCTTAAGGGCAAGTGGCGGAGGAGGTGGGATTCGAACCCACGGGACGCTTTCACGCCCGACGGTTTTCAAGACCGTTGCAATCGACCACTCTGCCACTCCTCCGACTTGGGTCGGGACAGGCGGGTTCGGTCGGCATAGGCAAGACCGTCTGATTCTGAAAGCCCGAACACGGTTTGGGGAAAACCGCCGAAGTCCCTGCCAGGAGCCTTTCAAAATTGGCGCATCATCGCTATTGTCCCGCCAAATACCGGGAACAGCCGCCTTGGCGGGGCCGGTGGGGTTGGGCAGAAACGGCCGGTTAACGGTCAGGCGTCGGTCAAACCGGCGCAGCCAAGGGGGCACAGGATGGCGGGCGATCGTAGTTTTCAACAGGCGCAAGCTTTTCGACAAGGTCTTGCTTTCAAACAGAAGCGGGCCCTGCTGCCGCTGGCATTGATTGCGATGCTGGCCGCTGCAGGCTGCGACGAAAACGGCAAATTTTCGCTGGCTGGCAAGAACAACAGCGGCGACCCTGCCGCCACCCGCCAGGCCACCTCGGTCCAGTTGGTGGAAACCGATGTCGAGGCGCCAGGCGTCTTTCAGATCACCGAATCAGGTCTTTGGGATGGTCGCCCGTCGCTCGGCGGCGTCTGGGTCGCGCATCCCGACGTGACCGATCCCGAACGGGTCATCATCCGCAACCCGTCCAACGGCAAGTTCGTGATCGGGGCGCTTTTCCGGCGCGAACGCGAAAATCCCGGCCCGGCGCTGCAGGTCTCGTCCGATGCTGCGGCCGCGCTTGATATGCTGGCGGGGGCTCCGGCCCAATTGAACGTAACAGCGCTGCGACGGGAAGAATCGCCACAGGCGGCACCCGACGCGACGGTCGATTTCGGCGTTCCAGGCACCGTCGAAGCGACACCGCTCGATCCGATTGCCGGGACCGCCGCCGCCATCGAGTCCGCGGCGCCACCTGTGGCGGCAACATCTGAAGACCAAACGCCGCCACCGATTGCCACAACCGCACCGGCAAGTTCAGGTTCGTTGCCCAAGCCCTTCATCCAGATTGGCATCTTCAGTGTCGAAGCGAATGCCAACCGCACTGCCGAACAGATGCGCGCTGCCAGTCTGACGGCGACCGTGCTTCAGCAGGCTACCCAGGGTCGCACATTCTGGCGGGTCATCGTCGGCCCGGCACGGACTGAGGCCGAACGCGCCGGCCTGCTGGCAAAGGTCAAGGAACTTGGCTTTGCCGATGCCTATTTCGTTGCCAACTGATCCCACAAAAGGGGCTGCCACCCAATGATAACACGCCGCTTGATCGCCGCATTCCTGGCGGCTGTGCTGACCTTCTGGTCGGCGGTTGGCGCACTTGCCCAGACCTTTGAAACAAGTGCAGGGGCTGCCTACGTGCTGGACTTTACCACCGGCACCGTGCTGCTTGCCAAGAACGCCGATGAACCCTTGCCCCCGGCATCGATGTCCAAGCTGATGACGCTTTACATGGCCTTCGAGGCGATCGCAAACGGCCGCCTCGACATCAACGAAGAATTGCCGGTGTCGCAACATGCGATGGATTACAAGGGATCGAGCATGTTCCTGCGCACTGGTGAAACGGTGCGCGTCGAGGATCTGCTGCGCGGCATCATCGTGCTGTCGGGCAACGACGCAAGCGCCGTGATCGCCGAAGTCCTGTCACCCGACGGGACCGAGGCCGGTTTTGCCCGGATGATGACCGACCGCGCCCGTCAGTTGGGCATGATGCATTCGACCTTCGCCAATTCGAACGGTTGGCCCGCCGCCGGGCACCGGATGTCGGTGCATGATCTGGCAATCCTGGCGGGGCACATCATCCGCGATTACCCGACCTTCTACCCGATCTTTTCGGAAACCGAATTTCTTTTCGACGGGCGGGTGCCGTCCAACAGCCAGAACCGCAACCCGATCCTCAGCTTGGGGATCGGCGCCGATGGCCTGAAAACCGGCCACACGACCGAGGCCGGCTATGGCATCGTCGGATCGGCCAAACAGGGCGACCGGCGCGTCATTTTTGTGCTGACCGGGCTGGACAGCCAACAGGCCCGCGCCGAAGAAGGTCAAAAGATCATCAACTGGGCGTTCCGCCAGTTTGCAGAGGCCGAAGTTATCAAGGCGGGCGTGCAGGTGGCCGCCGCCGATGTCTGGATGGGGAACCAGATCAGCGTCGGTCTGACCGTGGCCGAGGATCTGACGCTTCTCGTGCCGGTTCTCACACCGGACGGAGTGCAGGCCGTGGCCGAATACCAGACCCCCGTGCAGGCCCCCATTGCGGCCGGACAACAGTTGGGCGAACTGGTTATCACTCGCGGCGATCTGCCCGAGCAGCGGATCCCGCTGATCGCCGACAGGGCTGTGGCCGCTGGCGGATTCGGCGTGCGTCTGCGCACTGCTGCGACCGTCCTGATGCAGAAATTCCTGCCCGCCACGCCCGACCCGGTGGCAACCGACGGCAGTGCCTGAGTGTCGCCGATGACTGGCGGCGTGTTTATCAGTTTCGAAGGCATCGACGGGTCGGGTAAATCGACCCAGAGCCGCATGCTGGCCGATCATCTGCGCAGTCAAGGCCACGATGTGTTGCTGACGCGCGAACCCGGCGGCAGTCCGGGGGCCGAGGCGATTCGCGCCCTGCTGCTGACCGGCGCTACCGACCGCTGGTCGCCCGAAACCGAGATTCTGCTGTTCACCGCTGCCCGCCGCGACCATCTGGAACGCACGATTCACCCCGCACTCGACGCTGGGCGCATCGTCATCACCGACCGTTTTGCCGATAGCACCCGTGTCTATCAGGGGGCGACGCGCGGCGACCTGCGCGCCACGGTTGACCGGCTGCACGACCTGATGATCGGGCGCGAACCTGACCTGACGCTGATCATCGATATGGACCCGGGCATCGCCCTGCAACGCGGTCTCGACCGTCGTTCAGGCGAGGATCGGTTCGAGGATTTCGGCCTGCCGTTTCAGGAAACCCTGCGACACGGGTTCCTTGCCCTCGCCCGCGCCTTTCCGGCCCGCTGCGTCCTGATCGACGGTAACCGCGACTCCGCCGCCATCGCCACCGAAGTCGCCGCCCGCGCCGGTGCCTTGTTGTGAGCACCGACCTACCAGATCCCGACCGGATCGACGGCGCGCCGCACCCGCGTGAAACGCCCGAACTTTTCGGCCAGTCCGCTGCCGAGGCTGAATTCCTTGACGCCTACACCAGCGGCAGGCTGCATTCCGGCTGGCTCGTCAGCGGTCCGAAAGGCATCGGCAAGGCGACCTTGGCATGGCGCATCGCCACCTTTCTGTTGGCCGAACGGCCTGCCGATAACAGCATGTTCGGGGATCCGCCGCTGCCAACTTCGCTGGCCGTCGCGCCCGACAATCCCGATGCAGCCCTTGTGCGGGCAGGATCGCACCCACGCCTGTTCCGGCTGGTGCGCGGCCCGTCCGGGGTGGACGAGGACGGCGACAAACTCAGCCAGACGATTTCAGTCAAACGGGTGCGTAAACTGAAAGACTTCTTTCACCTCTCTGCCGCCGACGGAGGCCGCCGTGTGGTCATCGTCGACAGCGTCGACGAGATGGCCCCGGCGGCGGCCAACGCCCTGCTCAAGGAACTCGAAGAGCCGCCCACCAGGACGACCCTGCTGCTGGTCTCGCACCAGCCTTCGCGGCTTCTCCCCACGATCCGGTCGCGCTGCCGCGAACTGCGCTGCCACGATCTGCCCGCTGCCGCCCTGCAACAGGCGCTGGCCCGGGCGGGACATGACATCGCGGAATCCGAAGCGCTGGGCGCCCTATCCGGCGGGTCGGTCGGTCGGGCGATCACACTACTGAATCTGGACGGCCTGCCGCTTTATGCCAGCCTTATCAAACTTCTTGGCGCCACCCCCCGGATCGACCGCCCGGCGCTTCTGGCGCTGGCCAATTCCTGCACGGGCAAAGGAGCCGAAACGCGGTTTGGCCTGACGCTCGACCTGATCGACCACTTCATTGCCCGCGCCGCCCGCGCCGGACTGCTTGGCGAACCCGCGACGCAGGGCGCTGCGGGCGAGGCGCGGCTGTTGTCGCGGCTTTCGCCCGACGACCGTGCGGCGCGGGCGTGGGCGCAACTGCAACAAGACCTGTCGGCCCGAGCGCGGCACGGACGGGCAGTCAACCTTGACCCGGCTGCGCTGATCCTTGATATGGTTTTCAAGATCGAAGAGACGGCGCAAGGTGTCGCCGCAGGCTAAGGCGGCCCCCATGAAACCAGACACCTCCCCTGCCCCCATCGTCGACAGCCACTGTCACCTCGATTTCGCCGATTTCGACAACGAACACGCGGCTCTGATCGCCCGCGCCACCATCGCCGGGGTCACGCGGATGGTGACGATCTGTACAAGGCTGCGGCAAGAGCCACAGGTGCGCGCCCTGGCCGATGCACTCGTCCCGGTTTTTTACGCCGCCGGGACGCATCCGATGAGCGTGGCGGTTGAACCGCTTGCCACGACAGACGAACTGATCGCTATCACGCAACACCCAAAGATGGTCGGCATCGGCGAAACCGGGCTCGACTACCACTACACCGCCAACACCAAGACAGCGCAGCAGACATCGCTGCGCATCCACATCACTGCGGCCCGCGCGACCGGCCTGCCGCTCATCATCCACGCGCGTGACGCCGACGACGACATGGCGGCGATCCTGCGCGACGAATTTGCAAATGGCGCTTATACCTGCGTCATGCACTGCTTTTCGTCCTCGGCAGCATTGGCCCGGGCCGCCCTCAAGCTTGGCTTTTACCTCTCGATGTCAGGCATCGCCACCTTTCCCAAATCGCAAGCCCTGCGCGATATCTTCGCCGCCGCCCCGCTCGACCGGATCCTCGTCGAAACCGACAGCCCCTATCTCGCCCCGCCGCCGCACCGGGGGCGCAGGAACGAACCGGCATATGCCGCCCATACGGCGCAGGTCGGGGCCGATCTGTTCGGTCTGCCCTACGCGGAATTTGCCGCCGCCACCTCGGCCAACTTCGACCGGCTGTTTGCCAAGGCCGCCGCATGGCGACCCTGACCTTTACCATCCTTGGCTGCGGATCGTCCGGCGGGGTGCCCCGGGTGGGCGGTCATTGGGGCGACTGCGACCCGGCCAACCCGAAAAACGCCCGGCGGCGCTGCTCACTGCTGGTGCAACGCCAAGACGGCACGGGCACGACCACGGTATTGATCGACACATCGCCCGACCTGCGTAGCCAGTTGCTCGACGCGGGGATCGGCAGCCTCGACGGCGTCGTCTATACCCACGCCCACGCCGACCACGTGCATGGGATCGACGACCTGCGGATGGTGGTCTTCAACATGCGGCACCGGTTGCAGGTCTGGGCCGACGGCGACACGACCGATGCGCTGCTGTCGCGCTTTGGCTATGCGTTTGCCCAGCCGAAAGGGTCGCCCTATCCGCCGATCTGCGAGTTGAACTTGATCGAGCGCGACGTCACCATCGACGGCCCCGGCGGTCCCGTTAGGCTGACCCCGTTCCGGGTCAATCACGGGTCGATCGACGCGCTGGGGTTCCGCATCGGCGGCGTTGCCTATCTGCCCGATGTGGCGACGATTCCGGATGAAACATGGAGCAGCCTGGAAAATCTTGATTGCTGGATCGTCGACGCGCTGCGGCGCAAGCCGCACCCGACCCACGCGCATCTGGCGCAAACGCTGGCCTGGATCGACCGGATCAAACCGAAACGGGCGGTGCTGACCAACATGCACATCGATCTCGACTATGCCACACTCGACGCCGAAACCCCCGACCATATCACCCCCGCTTTCGACGGCATGACGCTGACCATCGAAGCCCTCTGACTCTTGCCCCTTCTTTTGGCCCAAAATATCCCCGCCGGAGGCTCCGGCAAAGCCGGAAAGCTTCATGACCGACCTGCTCGCCGTCATCCTGCCCGTCTTCATCGTCCTCGGTTTTGGCTACGTCGCCATCTGGCTGGGCTACTTCAGCGATGCCGCTGTCGATGGGCTGATGAAATTCACCCAAGGCTTCGCCATCCCCTGCCTGCTGTTCCGCGCCATTTCGACGCTGGACCTGGGCGCTGAATTCGACCTGCGTCTGCTTGGCAGTTTCTACATAGGGGCGCTGAGCGGGTTCGCCGTAGGTCTGATCGGGGCGCGGATGATCTTCAAGCGCACTTGGGAGGACGCGGTCGCCATCGGCTTTTGCGGTCTCTTTTCCAACTCGCTGCTGCTTGGCCTGCCCATTACCGAACGGGCCTATGGCGCCGCAGCACTGACCGGCAATTATGCCATCGTGTCGATCCACGCGCCGTTCTGCTACCTAGTCGGGATCAGCGCGATGGAGATCGCGCGCAATCGCGGCGGCAACATCACCGCCCTGCCGGGCAAGATCGTCAAGGTGATGTTTTCCAACGCGCTCGTCATCGGGATCAGCCTTGGCCTGATGGTCAACCTGACCGGCCTGTCTCTGCCGGGCGCGCTGACCGACGCCATTGACCTGGTGACCAGGGCCGCCCTGCCGACCGCCCTGTTCGGCCTTGGCGGCGTCCTTTATCGCTACCGGCCGGAGGGGGATATGCCCACGATCCTGTTCATCGTCGCGGTGTCGCTGGTCCTGCATCCTGCGGTGATCTGGGGAATGGGGCGATGGACCGGGCTGGACGTGAACGCCTTCCGGTCTGCGATATTGACCGGGGCGATGGCACCGGGGGTCAACGCTTATGTATTTGCCAGCATGTATGGCGCGGCGCGGCGGGTCGCCGCGTCGGCGGTATTGATCGGCACCGCGCTGTCACTGATCACGGTCTGGGGCTGGCTGGCGATCTTACCCTAAGCCGCCAGCAGAACCTGCGCTTCGGGCGCCCGCAGCGACGGATGGACAGCGCTGTAGCCGCCCGGTTCGTCGCGAAGGCTGGGAAACAGCGTGAAAAGTTCCTGGCGCGTGGCATCGTCCATCCCGCTGATCCCGATCTCGCCAGGGTAAAAGCTTTCGGTGGGGACGTCTTCGGCAAAGACGATCTGGTGACGGTCGAACATCAGGTGGTGATAGGTGACCATGCCGCCCTGATCGACCACGATATCGGTCCCGTTGACGAATTGCTGCGCCGCGATCAGCACTGCATCCTCGCCACACCAAAGCTGGGTGCGCCAGTCGGCAATCCGGATCCGGTGTTGCGGCGACAGACGCAGCGGCCGGGAATTGCCGATCGCACCGGCGCGGAACAGGATCGGGGCAAAGGCTCCCGTCGCGGGAAAATCGCGCCCGTCGCGCCAGCGCACCGGCTGCAACCCGTCATGAAGGGTTCGCACCAACGTGCCGACGACGATCTCCTCGACCGGGCGCGGTCCGTCAGCGGTTTCGATCAGGGTGCCCGCAGCGAAACAGATCGGTGTTGCATAGGACGTGGCGGCAAAATTTGGCCCCTCGCCGTTTGACACGACGGTCAGCGGCACGCCGTGCGGGGGAAACCCGCCCGATCCGCCGATAAAGGCCAGACCTTCGACTGTTGCATAGGCCGGGCTGGAATCGTTGACGTTGAATCCGACCACCGTCCAGGTGTTGGTTCCATCGGTCAGGACCAGCGAATACTCCGCCTCGACCACGGTATTATTGCCATAATTCGTGCCGTTGATCGTCTGCGCGCCGTTCAGCTTTTGGCTGCTGTCATTGTCCTGAAAATTCGGATCGTCGTCGTTGATGGCGACGCTGTACCAGCTTGGCGAATTGATCATGATGGTCCGGCCGACCAGATGCGATCCGTCGCCCTGCGTCACGCCGTCAAGGACCGCGCCGCCGCTGATTGTCAGGTTCGTCTCATTCAAAACGTAAATATTGTAAGCCATGATCCCATCCTTAACCCCGTCGGGTTAAAATCAGGTATCACGGCTCATTGCGGCAATTCTGGGAGGTAATCGGGCCGCTGCAATGGCAGACCACAGCGGGATCAGCCCGGCGACATGCCCCGCAACCGCTCGGACCGCCGCCGCAACAGTTCCAGCGTCGCCAGCAGCAACACCGACAGCACCACAAGGATCGTCGCCACCGCCAGGATCGTCGGGCTGATCTGTTCGCGCAACCCGATGAACATCTGCCACGGCAGCGTCTTTTGGCTGGCCGAACCAACAAACAGCACCACCACCACTTCGTCAAACGACGTGATGAAGGCAAAAAGCGCCCCCGAGATCACCCCCGGCAGGATCAGCGGCATCTGCACCCGAAAGAATGTGGTCAGCGGGTTCGCACCCATGTTGGCGGCGGCCCGGGTGAGCGAACGGTCGAACCCGACCAGCGTCGCCGTCACCGTGATGATGACAAACGGAATGCCCAGTGCCGCATGAGCCAGAATGACGCCTATTTTCGTGCCCGTCAGGGTGATAGGAATTTCGAGTTTTCCGTAGAACGGGATCGGGATGTAGGGGTTGGAAAAAAAGAAATACATGCCCGTCGCCGAAATGATCAGCGGCACGATCATCGGTGATATCAGGATCGCCATGATCGTCCGCCGAAACGGCACATGGGTCTGGCTAAGGCCCACCGCCGCCAGCGTTCCCAGACTGACCGAAATCAGGGTGGCGATGGGCGCGATCGAGAGCGAATTGCGCAGTGCCAACTGCCAGTCGGGCGAGTTGAAGAAATCGCGGTAATGTTGCAGCGAATAGCCGTCCGGGTCCAGCGCCAGCATCTTGGGGGTGAAAGTAAAGAAATTCTCGGCGTTGAACGACAGCGGGATGATCGTGATGATCGGCGCGATCAGAAAGAACAGGATCAAACCGACGATCACCCGGAAGGTATAGAACCAGATCCGCTGCGGGATGGTGGCATATGGTGGCAGTGACGACATCGTTCAGCCCCCCAGTTTGACGTTGTCGATCCCGACCAGCCGGTCGTAGAGCCAGTAAAGCGCCAGAACCAGCGCCAACAGGATCGTGCCCAGCGCCGCCGCCAGACCCCAGTTCAACGAGGTCGATATGTGATAGGCGATCCGGTTCGAGATAAAGACGCCCTGCGTCCCGCCGACCAGTTCCGGCGTGATGTAGTAGCCGATGGACAGGATGAATACGAGGATCGACCCCGCCCCGATCCCCGGCACGGACTGCGGGAAATAGACCCGCCAGAACGCGGTCCAGTTTGTTGCCCCAAGCGATTTGGCGGCCCGCAGATAGGTCGGCGGAATTGTCTTCATCACCGAATACAGCGGCAGAATCATGAACGGCAGCAGAATATGCGTCATCGCGATGATTGTGCCAGTCGCGTTGTTGATCAGCGCCAGACGATTGGTGTCGATGACCAACCCGATCCAGACCAGCAGATCGTTGATTACCCCTTGGTCCTGCAGCAGCACCTTCCACGCACTCGTGCGCACCAGCAGCGATGTCCAGAACGGCAGCAGCACGAGGATCATCAGCAGGTTGGCCGTGCGTGCGGGCAGGTTCGCCATCAGCCACGCGACCGGATAGCCCAGCAGGATGCAGGTCGTCGTGATCGTCACCGACAGGATGATGGTGCGGATGAACAGCCGGATATAGATGCGGGCGTTTTCGGGGCGGGTCTCGATCCCTTCAGGGGTTTTCACCAGATCGATGGCATTCATGAAATAACCGTCGGTGAACGGACCGCCAAAGGTCTTGATCGTGCCCCAGATCGTCGGGTCGAGCCACTCTGCGTCAGCCTCGGCGAAGGAATCGCGCAGCGATATCGTTTCGAACCCTGACACATCGACCGCAGGAAACCCGTCAGGCGCGGCACCACGGGCAAGGTCGCGGTAAAGCGCCGTATAGACGAAATCATACGGCTGCCGGGCCAACGGATCGCGGTTCTTGACTTCGGTCGTGACCCGCACCCAGTCGTCATAGGCTTGGGTGGTTTCGGGCAGCGCCTTGCGAATGGCCCGGTCGCCCATCCACGTCGCCCAGGCAGTGGGATCGGCTAAGGCCGGATCGGCGGCGGCGAACTGGTCGGTATAGATACCGGTGTTGAACTTGCCGACATCGCGGCCCGTGGCGCGAAACAGCGACGACATCCCGCTCAACTCATAATTCAGACGGGTGCCCAGACGGGTGTGCGCCTTGAATTCTTCGGCGACGACGAAATCCTGATACAGGGCGGCGAATACCTCCTCGCCGGGAGCCTCGCCAGTGCTGGCATCCCAGTCGCGCAGGGCGACGACGGTGCGCGGCAGGGTGTCGGGGACGATCTGGTTTTCGACCGACCGGAACAGCATGTCGCCGATGGGCATCACGAACGAGATGAGGATGAACAGCAGCAACGGCGCAATCAGCATCAGGGCGCGCAGCTTTTGCCGACGCAGCGCGCGATTCAACGAGGACTTGAGCGGACGGCCATCAGCAGCCAGCACCGGCCCACTCGCCTTGTCGGCAATCCGCAGGGCGTTGTCGGGCGTCGGCCCCCCAATCACGTCGGGGGCAGTTGCATCGCTCATGCCACGCCCTCGACCACGATGATGACGCTTTCGGCGGTGCGGCGGCGGATCGCGGCAACCTCTTGGTATGCGGGATCGTTGTAGGCGGTCAGCGCCGCCTCGTAGCTGGGAAATTCGATGACGACGTGGCGCTGCAGCGCCTCGCCTTCCATGACCTGCGCTTGCCCGCCCCGGATGATGAACCGCCCACCCAACCCTTGCAGGATCGGCGTGTCGCGGGTCACGTATTCCTTGTAGGCTTCGGGGTCGTTCACCGTGATATGGCCGATGATATATCCCTTGGGCATGGTCGCGTCCTTGTCAGTTGGATGCGGGGGGCAACAGATGCGGCCCCCCGCTGGATCAGTTTCTCGGGCCTTACTGGGCGAGCCAGTTCTGGAACTTGGCGTCGACCTCGTCCTGATTGTCGGCCCACCATTCGATGTTGTTCACCAGAAAGTTCTTCTGGTTATCGGGGTTGGTCGGCATGTGCGGCGCCATCTCGATGCCGAGCGTGGCGTGCTGGCCGACAAGCGGCTGCGACGATGCGCGCGCCGGACCGTACGAGATGAATTTGGCCTGATCGGCCAGACGCTGGGTGTCGGTCGCAAAGTTCAGGAAATGCATGACGCGGTTCATCCGGGCTTCGTCCAGACCGGTCGGAACGACCCAACCGTCAAAGTCAAAAACCTGCCAATCCCACAGCATCGCAACCGGCACGTCCTGCTCTTCGATGACCGAGAACAGACGACCGTTATAGGTCGATCCCATCACGACTTCGCCGTCGGCCAGCAGTTGCGGGGTTTCCGCGCCGGCAGACCACCAGACAACCTGGTCCTTGATGGTGTCCAGTTTGGCCAGCGCCCGTTCGACACCGCCGTCCGACGAAAGGACGTCATACAGGTCTGCCTGCGCGACGCCGTCACACAGCAGCGCCCACTCGAGGTTCTTCTTGGGGCGCTTTTCCAGCGCGCGCTTGCCGGGGAAGGTGGCCAGGTCGAAGATGTCGCAGACGCTGGTCGGCACGGCGCCGTTCCATTCGGCCACGTCATTGCGGTAGCCAAAGGTTGTCGAGAACACGATCTGCGGAATGAAGCAGTCGTTGATCAGGCTCGGCCCAAAGTCGGCGGTTGGGGTCGATCCGTCGTCGCCGGGGGCGAGGGCGGCGTCAAAGTCGATCTCGACGGCCAGTCCTTCGTCGCAGGCACGCTGGCTGTCGGGGCCTTCCACGTCGACCAGATCATATGTCGCGTTGCCGGCTTCCTGGGCCGCACGCAGCTTGGCGATCGCCTCGTTGCTGCTTTCGTCATAGACCACGGTGATGCCGGTCAGGGCCGCGTAGGGGTCGGAATAGGCGGCGATCTGGCTGGCCTGATAGGCCCCGCCCCATGACATGATGGTCATGCTGTCGGAACAGTTTTCGCAGGCAGGCAAGTCCTGCGCTGCCGCCATCTGGCCGACAAGGCCGGCGGTGGTCAGGGCCGCAGCCCCCATCAAATGTTTCAGTCTCATTATCGTCTCCCTTGGTTGATTTGAAGTTCGTATTGTCCGGCTCCACAACGAAACCGGCATTCTGTCAGTTGGCGTCAAGCGCGCGGCAATCCTCTGCCAGCCAGCCGATCTCGATCTGTTCGCCGGGTTTCAGACGGATCTGATCGGGGGCGTTGCGGGTCTTGACGATGAAATCGTCGGTTCCGGCGACCCGCAGGCGGGTGCGAAAGATGTCGCCCATGTAGATGAACTCAAGCACCTCGGCCTTGAGGGTGTGCGCGGCCTTGGACAGCCTGTCCTTGTTGAATTCGACCCGTTCGGGGCGGATCGACACCTTGGTGCGCTCGCCCACCTTGCTGACGTTGACAGGAATCGCGTCGATCACGTCGCCACTATCCAGCTTGACGGTGCAGGCACGGTCGCTGATCTCGGTCACGACACCCTCGAGCGTGTTGTTTTCGCCGATGAATTGCGCGACGAAACTGTTAAGCGGCTTTTCATACAATTCGTCCGGCGGGGCGAGTTGTTGTATGCGGCCATCCTCGAACACGGCGACCCGGTCGGACATGGTCAAGGCCTCGGTCTGATCGTGGGTTACATAGACCACCGTGATGCCCAGATCATGCGCCAGCCGGGTGATTTCAAACTGCAACGTCTCGCGCAACTGCTTGTCGAGCGCGCCAAGCGGTTCGTCCATCAACACCAGTTCGGGTTCGAACACCAGTGCCCGCGCCAAGGCGACCCGTTGTTGCTGCCCACCCGACATCTGCGCCGGACGCCGCCCACCAAACTCGCCCATCTGCACCATGTCCAGCGCCCGTTTGACCTTGGCCTCGCGGTCAGATTTGCCCATCCGGCGCACCTCGAGCGGGAACGACAGGTTTTCGGCCACCGTCATGTGCGGAAACAGGGCGTAATTCTGAAACACCATGCCGATGCCCCGCTTGTGCGGCGGGATATCGTTGATCGATTTGCCGTTCAGGCGGATCGACCCGTGGGTCGCCGTCTCGAATCCGGCCAGCATCATCAGGCAGGTCGTCTTGCCCGACCCCGAAGGCCCGAGCATGGTCAGAAACTCGCCCTTGGGCATCGACAGGTTCAAATCCTTGACGACCAGATTTTCGCCGTCATAGCTTTTCTGCACGCGTTCGAATGCGACGAACGCGCTGTCTGCGCTGGTTTGGGTCAAACCCTGGCTCCCTGAAGCGGCGGCAGTTTTTTCTGCACTTTTCAGGTAACTAGTAAACCAACCCCATCCCCGATTTGCAACCGGGTTCAGCCAAAGAGCCAAAGGTTGCGCCAACGCAGGTCATAAAGCCCGCAGATAGGGCAGTTTCAAGGAAATTCGGCTGACGCGGCGGCGTTCGGAAAATAATCGGTCGGCAATGGCGCAGGCGCAGTCGCGGGCTGTCATGGCCGTGCCTGGAAATGATCTGGTGCGGTCGGGGGGACTCGAACCCCCACTCCTGTTACAGAACAGCGACCTCAACGCTGCGCGTCTACCAATTCCGCCACGACCGCTCGTGATCGAGGGGCGTATAGACGACGCCGATTGCCCTGCCAAGCGGGATTTGGCAGGGTCCGGCATCCGCGCCGGCGCGGCCAAAGGGGCGACATGGTCGACTGGATCATCAGCGATGGAACGACCGGTTACACCGACGCCGTCGCAGTGATGGAGGCGCGCGTGGACGCCATGGCATCCGGCACCGCCGACGAATGTGTCTGGCTGCTGGAACACCCGCCCCTTTATACCGCTGGGACCAGCGCCAAAATCACCGACTTGATTGATCCGAAGCGTTTCCCGGTGTTTGATGCCAAACGCGGCGGCCAATACACCTATCACGGTCCCGGTCAGCGGGTCGTCTATGTCATGCTGGATGTCGCGGCGCGGGGACGCGATGTACGCTGTTTCGTGCGCGATCTGGAACGCTGGGTTATCGCGACGCTTGCGACTTTCAATGTCACCGGCCACATTCGCGACGGGCGCGTGGGCGTCTGGGTCGAACGGCCAGACAAAGCGCCACTGGCGGACGGGACGCTGCGCGAGGACAAGATCGCCGCGATCGGCATCCGCCTGCGCAAATGGGTGTCGTTCCACGGGATCAGCATCAACGTCAATCCCGACCTGAGCCACTTCGGCGGCATCGTTCCCTGTGGGATCAGGGATCACGGGGTGACGTCGCTGGTCGATCTGGGCCTGCCGGTCAGCATGGCCGATCTGGATGTGGCGTTGCGGGCGACCTTTGACACTGCAGTGACCGCCCGCAACGGATGTGCGACCTAGGTCACATCGACGAATTCATCGCGTCCATGACGGTCATGTCGGCCATGCCGTCCTTGCCGCAGGCCGTGCTGATTGCGGTCATCGATTCTTCAGACTTCATCGCCATCTGAGCTTTTTGGTCGTCGGTCATGTCCGCAGCCATCATGGCGTCATGCTCTTCCATGGCGGCCATCTTCTGCTCTTCGGTCATGTCGGCGGTCATCATCGCCATGTCCATCGCATCGGTTGCGGCCATCATGCCGTCCATGTCCATCGCCGTGAAATCGGCGCAGGTCATGGTCGCCGCGTCCATTGTGTGGCTTTCGGCGAACGCCGGAACGGCAAGGGTGGTAGCCAGAGCAGCAGCAGCAAAGGTAAGGGTCAGTTTCACGGGGAAGGTTCCTTTAGAGTGAAGGCGCGACATGCGCCTTGGTCAGCCCATTTTGGATACCGCCAGACCGCCTGAAACGTCCGCTCACGAAATGGTGGATCACCGAAACGTGTGGACAATCTGGAAGGATGGATAGGGTAGGCCCCGGTGCCGCTGCATCGGGCAGGGTCGCCTGCGCCAATTTAACCCAGTCTGCGCAAGCGATCCAATATTGCCCCTTGGCCGCCAACGCACTAGAACCACGCCAACCTGTGGCGATCCGGGATTTCCGGACAACCGCCTGAACATAGCCAGACAAGGGGACGCCACATGGCAGACGCCGCCATCCACGGCCACGAACATCACTCCGAACGCAGCTTTTTCACCCGCTGGTTCATGTCGACGAACC
The DNA here is from genome assembly GCA_038251315.1 of Rhodobacterales bacterium. Taxonomy (GTDB): domain Bacteria; phylum Pseudomonadota; class Alphaproteobacteria; order Rhodobacterales; family Rhodobacteraceae; genus JBBKXP01. The sequence goes on from JBBSBK010000008.1 coordinate 15,198, forward strand.
ACAAGGACATCGGGATTCTCTACCTGTTCGTGTCTGGCTTTGTCGGGTTCCTGGCGGTGGCCTTTACCATCTACATGCGGATGGAACTCATGTATCCCGGCGTCCAGTACATGTGTCTTGAGGGGGCGCATTTCATTGCCCAGGCACCGGAAAACTGCACCCCCAACGGCCATCTCTGGAACGTGCTCATCACTTATCACGGCGTGCTGATGATGTTCTTTGTCGTCATCCCGGCCCTGTTCGGCGGTTTTGGCAACTACCTGATGCCGTTGCAGATCGGCGCGCCGGACATGTCGTTCCCGCGAATGAACAACCTGTCTTTCTGGCTTTATGTGACGGGTACCTGCCTCGGTGTCGCTTCGTTGCTGGCACCAGGCGGTGATGGGCAGTTGGGGTCCGGAGTCGGCTGGGTGTTGTATCCGCCGCTGTCAACGTCTGAACCCGGCATGTCGATGGACCTTGCGATCTTTGCCGTACACGTATCGGGCGCGTCCTCGATCCTTGGCGCGATCAACATGATCACGACCTTCCTGAACATGCGCGCGCCGGGGATGACCCTGCACAAGGTGCCGCTGTTCTCGTGGTCGATCTTCGTGACCGCTTGGCTGATCCTGCTGGCCCTGCCGGTTCTGGCGGGCGCGATTACCATGCTGCTCACCGACCGCAACTTTGGCACGACGTTCTTCCAGCCTGCGGGCGGCGGCGATCCGATCCTCTATCAGCACATCCTGTGGTTTTTTGGCCACCCCGAGGTCTATATCATCGTGGTCCCGGCCTTTGGAATCGTCAGCCACGTGGTCGCGACCTTCTCGCGCAAGCCGATCTTCGGTTACCTGCCGATGGTCTATGCAATGGTCGCTATCGGCGCGCTGGGCTTCGTCGTCTGGGCGCACCACATGTACACGGTAGGCATGTCGCTGACCCAGCAGTCCTACTTCATGTTGGCGACGATGGTCATCGCGGTGCCCACTGGGGTCAAAGTGTTCAGCTGGATCGCCACGATGTGGGGCGGTTCGGTCGAATTCAAGACGCCGATGCTCTGGGCCTTCGGGTTCATCTTCCTGTTCACCGTCGGCGGCGTCACAGGGATCGTTCTGGCGCAGGCCGGGATCGACCGGGCCTATCACGACACCTACTATGTCGTCGCGCACTTTCACTATGTGATGAGCCTCGGCGCAGTTTTCGGCATCTTTGCCGGCATCTATTTCTACCTGCCAAAGATGTCGGGCAAGATGATGCCGGAATGGGCGGGCAAGATCCACTTCTGGACGATGTTCATCGGGGCCAACGTCACGTTCTTCCCGCAGCACTTTCTGGGTCGCCAAGGGATGCCGCGCCGTTACATCGACTACCCCGAGGCCTTCGCCTACTGGAACTACATCTCGTCGTTGGGGGCCTTTCTGTCGTTCGCGTCGTTCCTGTTCTTCATCGTGGTCCTGTTCTACGTCCTGTTCGCAGGCAAGCGGATCACAGTGAACAACCCGTGGAACGAATATGCGGACACGCTGGAATGGACCCTGCCCTGCCCGCCGCCCGAACACACGTTCGAGCAGTTGCCCAAGCGGGAAGACTGGGACAAGACACACGCCCATTAGGCAGATCAACACAAATCACGAGGCCCCGCATCGTCGGGGCCTTGTTGCTGTGGCGGACACATCGTCGTGACTCCTGCATTCATCATCCTCATCGTCGCACTGCCGCTGGCTGCAGGCCCGTTCGCCCATCTTCGCCGCGCCGCGCCTTGGCAGCTTATGACGGCGGTCGGTGCCGGATGGCTGAGGGCAGCGGTGATCTGTCTGTTCGAATGGCGAAATCCTGTGGTCGTGCACCTGATGACCGGCGGCATGGACCGCGCCTATCACGATACTTATTATCTCATCGGCTTTAGCCAGAACCTGACTGGAATCGCTGCACTGGTGCTTCTGGCTGGTACAGTGACGTGGTTGCAGACACGGGCTGGTGCGATGAGCAGGCCGGTTTTGACCCACATCCTGTTCTGGATCTGGACGGCAGGAATGATTGCCACGGTTTTGATCGGTCCGTTGATGATCGCTTTTGTTGGCATGCCACGTCGCTATATCGAATATCCCGATATTTTTACACGCATCACCTATGCGTCGGCGATCACAGCATTAACGGCAATCGCCGCTTTGCTGGCGCTCGGCCTGCTGTTGATCTGGTCGATTTGGCGCACTTGGCAGACCCGCCAAAGGGGCTAGACTAACGCCATGCCCTACGAATGGACCACCCCACCACCCGATGGCACCACGGCCAGCCTCGCGCTCTGGCCCTACCGGTCGTTGCCCAAGCGGGGATTTGTGACGTTCATCGCGATCACCGCCGCTATGGTCGCGGTGCCGTTGCTGGCGGTCGTCGGCTCGCCGGTCCTGTGGGGCATCCTGCCGTTCATCGCCGCTGCGATCGGCGGGGTCTGGTGGGCGCTGCAGCGCAGCTATCGCGACGGGTCCGTGCTTGAGGAACTGACGTTGTGGCCAGATCGGATCACACTGGTGCGCGACAACCCCCGCGCTCCCCGCCAATCGTGGGAGGCAAACCCGCATTGGGTGCGCGTCGAATTGCACCCAAAGGGCGGGCCGGTCGAACATTATCTGACCCTGACGGGCGGCCCCCGCGAGGTCGAAATCGGCGCGTTTCTGAGCGTCGATGAAAGGCGCGCATTGTTTGGCGAACTCTCGGACTGTCTGCAGCGCGTGGGTTGAAACCCACCTTACGCGATCCCCGCATGATCCGATGGCGGCGATGCCCCGGCCCTTCACGCTCTCCGGGGTTTCGGAGACCAATGCAGGGACACGACTCTGCAAATTCACTTTGCCGTAACAACTCCCCCCGGAGGGGCCGCAATCACAAATCGATGACCGTTGAAAGAGACCGGTAAGATGGGTTTCAACCCATCCGCCGCTACCCCAGCCGGTCCTTGACCAGCGGCCCGATCTTGCTGAAGTCCATCTGGCCAGTGAACTTCGCCTTCAGCGCCGCCATGACCTTTCCCATGTCGCGAATACCGGTCGCGCCAACCTCGGCGATGGCGGCATCGAGCGCGGCTCGGCTTTCCGCCTCGCTCAACTGGCGTGGCAGGAATTCTTCGATCACCGCGATTTCGGCCAATTCCCGCGTCGCCAACTCAAGCCGGCCGCCTTCTTCGAAGGCGCGCGCGCTTTCATGGCGCTGTTTCACCATCTTGCCAAGGATAGTCAGGATCACGTCGTCGGTGATGCCGCTTTCGTCGCCTTCCGCACTGCCGCGCAGGGCGATTTCGCGGTCCTTGATCGCGGCGTTGATCAGGCGCAGGGTCGAAAGGCGGTCGGCATCCTTGGCCTTCATCGCCGCTTTCAATCCGGCGCTGATCCGGCTTTGCATGTCCATGCCCGTGGTCCCTTTGTCCGGTCGAGGTGCGATCGCCACCCATAAACCCAACCCGGGGTCCTGACAACAGCCGCTTACTGCAGGTCAGGCGCACCCCTGAACCGGGTCTTGACCCTTCCTTGGCCAGCCCTTAGGACCGCGCAATCCGACCGACCCAAATCCAAAAACATGCAGGGACATCACCGATGCCGCACCGCGCCGCTGCAACCGCCACCGCCTGTCTGGCCCTTGCCGACGGCACGCTGTTTTATGGCAAAGGGTTCGGGGCAACCGGGCAGGCGCAGGCCGAACTGTGTTTCAACACCGCGATGACCGGCTATCAGGAAATCATGACCGACCCGTCCTATGCCGGGCAGATTGTCACCTTTACCTTTCCCCATATTGGGAACACCGGCACCAACGCAGAAGACGACGAAACTGCTGCGCCCGTCGCCGCCGGGATGGTCGTCAAATGGGACCCGACCGCGTCAAGCAACTGGCGCGCCACCAGTGATCTGACAGCATGGCTGACCGCCAGGGGCAGGATCGGGATCGGCGGCCTCGATACCCGCCGCCTGACCCGCGCGATCCGCCAGCAGGGCGCACCGCACGTCGCACTTGCCCACGATCCGGAGGGCAAGTTTGACATCGACGCGCTGGTCAAGGCGGCCCGCAGCTTCAAGGGGCTGGTTGGCCTCGATCTGGCCAAGGACGTGACCTGTGCGCAGTCCTATCGCTGGAACGAGATGCGCTGGGCCTGGCCACAGGGCTACGAACCGCAAACTGCACCCACCCACCGCGTCGTCGCCATCGACTACGGCGCCAAGCGCAACATCCTGCGATGCCTTGCCAGCGCCGGCTGCGACGTCACCGTCCTGCCCGCATCCGCCTCGGCTGGCGACGTGCTGGCACTGAACCCTGACGGGTTGTTCCTGTCCAACGGTCCCGGCGATCCGGCGGCGACCGGCGCCTACGCTGTTCCGATGATCAAGGGCGTGATGGACCGATCCGCCATGCCGGTCTTTGGCATCTGTCTGGGCCACCAGATGCTCGCTCTGGCCCTCGGGGCCAAGACCATCAAGATGAACCACGGCCATCACGGCGCCAATCATCCCGTCAAGGACATGGAAACCGGCAAGGTCGAGATCACCTCGATGAACCATGGCTTTACCGTCGACAGCCAGACCCTGCCTGCCGGGGTCAAGGAAACCCATGTGTCGCTGTTCGACGGGTCCAACTGCGGGATTCGCATGGCCCACCGCCCGGTGTTTTCCGTGCAATACCACCCCGAGGCAAGCCCCGGCCCGCAAGACAGCTACTACCTGTTCGAACGCTTTGCCGCCGCGATGGCGGCACGCGCTGGTTGAATTCCGGCGCAACCTGCGGCTGCATTAACCCTCTGTTAACCCCGCTGGCCCAAGCCTTTAGTGCAGGGTCCAAAAGGGAATGGGACGCAATGACGATCCGGGCGATTTCCGGGGCCGGGGCACGGTTGCCTGAGGGTGAACAGCCAGCCTCGCCGATTGGTCAAATCCTGCTGCGTCGCGGCCTCGTTTCGGCCCGCCGCTTGCAGGAGGTCGAAATCGCCGCCGCCCGACAAGACACGCGGTTGGCCGACGCCCTGCGACTAAGCCTGGCCCTCCCCGCCGCCAAACTGGCCGAGGCCGAGGCCGAACTGGCCGGCACCGCCCTGATCGACCCGGTCAGCAGCCCTGCTGACCAACGCCTGATCTTGGCCTATGGTCCGGCCGTCTGCCTGCGCCACGGCCTGTTGCCCTGGCGACGCGTCGGCGGGGCCACCGTCGTGTTGACCAGCCGCCCCGACCAGTTTGCCCGCCACCGCGAGGCCCTGACCGCCCTGCTGGGGCCGATCCGCATGGCCATAGCTCGTGAAGACCAGATTCACCTTGCCCTGCAACGCCAGTCCGGCCCGGCGCTCGCCCGCGCCGCAGAAGCACGCGTCGCAGCCACCGAAAGCTGCCGGGGTTGGGATCATCGCCAGGCGCAAATGCGGGCCCTGTCGGCGCTGGCTGTTGCCGTTTCGCTGGCGCTGCTCGCCCCGCTGCTAACCCTTGCCCTTATCACCACATGGGCAGTGCTGACGCTGGTGCTGAACACCGCACTCAAGGTTGCTGCGACGGTTATCCACCTGCGCAGCCCAGCCGCAGCGACAGTATCGGCCAACCCGGTTCCGGCGCGGATGCCGGTGGTGTCGATCCTCGTGCCTCTGTTCCGGGAACGGGCGATTGCCTCGCACCTGCTTGCGCGGTTGTCGGCGCTCGACTATCCACACGAACTGCTCGACGTCTGTCTGGTGCTCGAAGCGGATGATCTGACCACCCGCGCCGCGCTCGACGCGACCAATCTGCCACGCTGGATGCGAGCGATCACCGTGCCGCAGGGGGTTCTCAAGACCAAGCCCCGCGCGTTGAACTACGCGCTCGACTTTGCCCGCGGGTCGATCATCGGGGTCTACGATGCCGAAGACGCGCCCGATCCTGCGCAAATCCGCGCCGTGGTCGCCCGCTTTGCGCAGGTCGGCCCCGATGTCGCCTGTCTGCAAGGCGTTCTGGATTTCTACAACGCCGAAAGCAACTGGCTGTCGCGCTGTTTCACCGTTGAATACGCCACATGGTTCCGCATCGTCCTGCCGGGGCTGGAACGGCTGGGGCTGGTGCTGCCGCTGGGCGGGACCACGCTGTTCTTTCGGCGCGACGTGCTGGAAGGTCTGGGCGGATGGGACGCCCACAACGTCACCGAAGACGCCGATCTGGGCGTCCGTCTGGCCCGCCACGGCTATCGCACCGAAATGATTTCCAGCGTCACTCAGGAAGAGGCCAACGCCCGCCTTTGGCCCTGGATCAAGCAACGTTCTCGCTGGCTCAAGGGCTATGCGATCACCTACGGCGTCCATATGCGCAATCCGGGCCAGCTTTGGCGCGACCTTGGTGCCTGGCGATTCGTCGGGGTGCAGATGTTGTTTCTGGGCACGCTCAGCCAGTTCGCCCTGGCCCCGTTGCTGTGGTCGTTCTGGCTCATTCCGCTGGGATACGGGCATCCGCTGACAGCGCTGTTGCCGTGGTGGGCATTCATTCTGCTGGGCAGCATCTTTCTGCTGTCCGAAGGGGTCAATATCACCGTGTCAGCCATCGCAGTGACCAAGGCGGGCAAACCGCGCCTGATCAAGTGGACGCCGACGCTTCATCTGTATTTTCCCCTTGCCGCCATCGCGTCGTACAAGGGGTTTTGGGAACTGACCCGACGGCCGTTCTACTGGGACAAGACGGCGCACGGCATTTTCGCCCCGACGACCGGGCATTAACGCGTTTTGCGTTTTATCTGAAACAGAGGTATCGATCAAACGCAAAACGCTTTAGCCGCCCCGCTGGACCGCCGCCGCGTCTAGTTTCAACCGGGTGACATAGGCTTTGGAAATATGCGCCCGCAAGGCCGCTTCGGCGGCAGGGCCGTCGCCTGCTGCAATCGCGCCGACAATCGCAGCGTGTTCGTTCAAAGCGTCCGTCCCGCGCCCTGCAACCGCCAGCGATGTGGTCGCCAGCAGGGCCATTGACCGATGCACAAGGTCCAGTTGCTGGACCAGAAACCGGTTGTGGCTGGCCAGATGGATCTGCTTGTGGAACCTCCGGTTGGCGCGCGAAAGTGCTGCCGGATCGTCGATCAATGCCCGGTCGGCCTCCATCATGTCGCGCAGCACGCCAACCTCTTCGGGGGTTGCATGGCGGGCGGCCAGACGGGCGGCCAGCCCTTCCAGCTCGCCGCGCACGACATAAAGTTCGGCCATCTGCGTGTGGTCCAGCGAGGCAACGATCAGCGACCGGCCGTCGCGGGTCAGCAGGCTTTGGGTTTCCAGCCGTTGCAGTGCCTCGCGGATCGGGGTGCGCGACACGCCGAACCGGTCCGCCAGATCGCTTTCGACCAGCCGGTCGCCGGGTTTGTACACGTGGCTGTCAATCGCTGCGAGGATCAGCGCATAGGCGTCTTTTTGGCCGTTCTTGGGGTCTTGCATCATGCCTCGCTGAATTGTCCGCCCGACCTTGCCCCGTGGACGGCAGGCAATCAAGCCATAGCCGTTGCGCACCATCCCGCCGCCCCCTAGGGTCCATCACATGGTTGCCGCCTCGTTCCGCCACGTCCGCGCGTGGGTCTTTGACCTTGATAATACGCTCTACCATCCGTCGGCCCGTCTGTTCGACCAGATCGAGGTGCGGATGACCGACTACGTGAAATCGGTTCTGGGCGTAAGCGAGGCCGAGGCGAACCATCTGCGCGATCTTTACTGGCGCCGCCACGGCACCACCCTTGCCGGGTTGATGCAGGAACATGGCATTGATCCCGACCCCTATCTGATCGCGGTCCACGACATCGATATGACCCACCTGACCGCCGATCCGGGGCTGGCGGCGGCGATCAGCGCCCTGCCGGGACGCCGCATCGTCTATACCAACGGGTCCGAACCCTATGCCCGCCGGGTGCTGGCCGCACGTGGGCTAACAGGAATATTCGATGCGGTTTACGGGGTCGAACACGCCGCTTACCGCCCCAAACCCCAACAGGCGGCGTTCGAGGCGATCTTTGCCTTGGACAGGCTGGACCCCGATCAGGGTGCCATGTTCGAGGATGACGCGCGCAATCTGGCGGCCCCGCATGCGCTGGGGATGCGCACCGTGCTGGTCGGCGCGGCCCCCGTGCCCGCCGATCACATCCATCACCACACTGACGATCTGCGGGCCTTCTTGTCGCAGTTGGTGTGATGGGGGTTTTCCGGCCCTGTCGTACGGCCTATGTCTGGTACATGCAGCGTGTTGAAACCGATATCCTGATCGTCGGCGGCGGGATCGCCGGATTGGCGGCGGCAGCGGCGTTTGGCGCGGCAGGGTTCCGCGTGATCTGCGTCGACCCAGCCCCACCCGTGACCGAAGCGGCAGCGGACGGGGCCGACCTGCGCACCACCGCGTTTTTGCAGCCGGCCCGCGATTTTCTGCACCGCGCCGGGCTGTGGGATGCGCTGGCCCCGCACGCCACCCCGCTTCAGATCATGCGGATTGTCGACGCGGGCGCGACACCCCCGGTCAGCCGCGATTTCGACGCGGCGGATATTTCTAACGAACCGTTCGGATGGAACCTGCCCAACTGGTTACTGCGGCGCGAGATGGTGGGGCGGCTTGCCATCCTCGATACCGTCGATTTTCGCCCCGGCATCGGTTTTGCCGGGATGCTGACGCGGGCCAGCGGCGTGATGGCCAGTCTGAGCGACGGCACGCAGGTGCAGGCCCAACTGGTGATCGGGGCCGATGGGCGCGACAGCGCGGTGCGCCGCGCCGCAGGGATCGGCGCCAGCACCACCCGTACCGGGCAAAAGGCGCTGACCTTTGCCGTCACCCATACTGCCCCGCACGCCAATGTGTCGAGCGAAGTGCATGCGGCAGGTGGGCCTTTTACCCTCGTTCCCCTGCCCGACGTTGACGGCAGGCCCTGTTCATCCGTCGTCTGGATGGATCACGGGCCTGCGACGCTGGCCCATGCAGCCCTGTCCGTGAATGATTTCAACGCCGCCATCACCACCCGGTCGGCGGGCGTGATGGGCGATTTGACCCTTGCCAGCCCACGTCAGGTCTGGCCGATCATCAGCCAGATTTCCGATCGGATCGCGGGCGAACGCGTGGCGCTGGTGGCCGAGGCGGCGCATGTGATGCCGCCCATCGGCGCACAGGGGTTGAACATGTCGCTGACAGATGTGGCATGCCTGCTGGACCTTGCCACGGCCGACCGCGCCAATCTGGGCGATCAGGCGATGCTGGATACGTACCAAAGCCGTCGCCACCCCGACATCCGCCTGCGAGTCGCCGGCGTGAATGCGTTGAACCGGGCGTCTATGGCGGGCAATCCGCTGCTGCATGATCTGCGCGCACTGGGAGTCCGGGCATTGCATGACGTTGCGCCAGTGCGGCGGAGGCTGATGAAACTGGGGTTGGGGGCGGCCTAAAGCACGCGGTCGATCACGGTTTTCAATCGCGCCAACGTGCCATTCACGTCATACAATTTGTCCAACCCGAACAGCCCCAGCCGGAAGGTGCGGAAATCGGCCGGTTCGTCGCATTGCAGCGGCACCCCTGCGGCGATCTGCATACCCTCGGCTGCGAATTTCTTGCCGTTCTGAATATCGGGATCGTCGGTGTAACTGACAACGACGCCTGGCGCACCAAAACCGGGGGCGGCGACCGATTGCATGCCTTTCGCAGCCAGCATCGCCCGCACCGCATTGCCCAAGGCCCACTGGGCCTCTTTCAACCGGGCGAACCCATAGTCGCGCGTTTCGATCATCGTATCGCGAAAGGTCCGCAGCCCGTCGGTGGGCATCGTCGCATGATAGGCATGACCGCCGCCTTCGTAGGCGTCCATGATCGACGCCCATTTTTTCAAATCGACCGCGAAACTGTCCGACGCGGTATCGGCCATTCGCGCCTTGGCCCGCGCCGACAGCATGACCAGCCCGGCGCAGGGCGTCGCCGACCAGCCCTTTTGCGGGGCCGAGATCAGGACATCGACGCCAGTGGTCGTCATGTCCACCCAGACGCATCCGGACGCGATGCAATCCAGCACCAGTAACGCATCGACGTCATGCGCCGCCTTGGCCAGTGCCGTGATATAGTCGTCAGGCAGAATAATCCCGGCGCTGGTCTCCACATGCGGCGCGAACACCACGTTGGGACGCGCCTCGCGGATTGCCGCACAGACATCCTCGATCGGGGCCGGGGCAAAGGGGGCGCGGCTGTCGTTGCCGGTCTGGCGGGCCTTGAACACGGTTGTTTTGGCGGTGAATTTGCCGGCGTCGAAAATCTGGCTCCAGCGATACGAAAACCAGCCGTTGCGCACGACCAACGCATGCGCGCCCGCGCCGAACTGGCGGGCCACGGCCTCCATCCCGTAAGTGCCGCCACCGGGGACGATGACGACGTGATCGGCGGCGTAAACCTCTTTCAGCATGCCCGAAATATCGCGCATGACCTGCTGAAAGGTCTGGCTCATGTGATTGAGGCTGCGATCGGTAAAGACGACCGAAAACTCCATCAGGCCATCGGGGTCAACGGGGGCGGCGGTGCGGTGCGGCGCGTTCATGGCAAAATCTCCGATGTGCTGTTGCGACAGACGTAGAACGGGGCCGCGCGAAAGGCAAACGCCCCGACACCCCGTTGCATCACCCGACAAAACCGCTAGAAACCCGCGGATGCCGTGACGGCACCGGATGATTGACACTTAAGGAGGGACGGCGATGCGCGTTTATTACGATCGGGACTGCGATGTGAACCTTATCAAGGACAAAAAGGTGGCCATCCTTGGCTACGGGTCCCAAGGTCACGCCCACGCGCTGAACCTGCGCGATAGCGGCGCAAAGAACCTTGTCGTCGCCCTGCGCGAAGGCTCGCCCAGCGCCAAAAAGGCCGAAGCCGAGGGACTTAAGGTCATGGGCATTGCCGAGGCCGCAAAATGGGCCGACCTTATCATGTTCACCATGCCCGACGAATTGCAGGCCGAAACCTATCGCAAATATGTCCATGACAATATCCGCGACGGCGCTGCGATGGCATTTGCGCATGGGCTGAACATCCACTTTGGCCTGATCGAACCGAAACCCGGCGTCGACATCATCATGATGGCACCAAAAGGCCCCGGCCACACCGTGCGTGGCGAATACGTCAAGGGCGGCGGCGTGCCGTGCCTTGTGGCCGTGCATCAAGATGCGTCCGGCAAGGCGATGGAGTTGGGCCTGTCCTATTGTTCAGCCATCGGCGGCGGGCGGTCGGGGATCATCGAAACCAACTTCCGTCAGGAATGCGAAACCGATCTGTTCGGTGAACAGGCCGTGCTCTGTGGCGGTCTGGTCGAACTGATCCGGATGGGTTTCGAGACATTGGTCGAGGCCGGGTATGAACCCGAAATGGCCTATTTCGAGTGCCTGCACGAGGTCAAGTTGATCGTGGATCTGATCTATGAGGGCGGTATCGCCAACATGAACTATTCGATCTCCAACACCGCCGAATACGGCGAATACGTCAGCGGTCCGCGCATCTTGCCCTATGACGAGACCAAGGCCCGGATGAAGGCAGTTTTGAAGGACATCCAGACCGGCAAATTCGTGCGCGACTTCATGCAGGAAAACGCCGTCGGCCAGCCGATGTTCAAGGCAACACGTCGGTTGAACGACGAACACCAGATCGAGCAGGTCGGCGAGAAACTGCGGGCGATGATGCCGTGGATTTCGGCCGGACGCATGGTTGACCGGGCTAAAAACTAGGACTTAAAGCAAAACCACGATCTCTGCGGGATCGAGCAGCCAAGGCGCCACGATCCCGCAGGTATCCGCCAGCGGCAGCAGCGTGTCGGGAACGTCCATGCCGATCACGTCACGAATGAATGCCTGCCTTTGGGCAACGCGCTGGGCCACGGCCGGAAACCGCGCTGTAAGATCAGCCTTCAAGGCATTGTCGGCAATCACATATCCATCCTCCATTCGGGTCGATCCATAGATGGGGTGGTCAGGTATCACATCGCATTGCATTGCCATGCCGGATCGCAGCGCCACCTCGGAACCCGCATAGATCGGCGACGAAATCCATTCATCCAGCCCGATCAGATGGCCGGGGTTCAGCGTGATCCCATGCCCCGGCAGCGCCGCCTGGATCACGTCCCAGACTGCCGCACCCGCGACGCCGGGGCGCATCAACGCGCACCAGTCCGAAAGCGCCGCGACATAAGGACCGACGAAGGCATCGATATAGTCCGCAGCAGGCGCAGGCAGATCGCCCGGTCCCCGCGCCACCCATCCGGCGCGGCAGATATTTGCCCCCCAGTGGCAGACGTTGAATGAAATCGGCGATCCGAGCGTCAAAACCTCGCCCGTCGGCCCCGACAATCCTTGCGCCGCCCGGCCCCCAGTGGCGAATGTCGTGTGACACCCCAAAGGCAAGCCGCCGATCCTCGCAGTTTGCACGGCTTCGAAATCACTCATCCCTTCGCGAAAGGCAAACACCATGCGACGCAGGGCAGCCGCCGCCATGTGGTTGGCAAACTCCAGCCGGGCGATCCCGACAGCATCAACTGTGGAGCGCAACCCGGTGGCCGGACTCATGAACATGTCGGTCGCATTGATCACAGACCCGGCCCGCGCCCGCAAAGGATCGGCGAGGAACGCAGGCAGGTCGAGCGCGGTTTCCGGCGTATCGACCTCGTCCGCGCCGAACCATTTCCACCCCGCTGCGCCGACATTGGCCCCGGCGGGCACCGCATCCCCGATGAGATCGGCGATCCTCACACCGCCTCGCGGTTGCGACGGCAACGACAGGCTGGGGCAATGCACCACCGCCACATCGCCCGCCGCGACAAGGGGCGAGATGCCGGTGTAGGGCAGGCATTCGTTGCCCGTCGCCAGAACGCCCCCATCCGGCGTGACGATCAGGAACGCCTCCTCGAACCGCGGATCGAACCCGGTCGCCCACTGCAGGTTGGCGGCATGTTCGCGGTCGCCGTAGATGAACACCACGTCCAGCGCCCGCAACGTCATCGCCGCGCGAATCGCCGCCATCCGCCCACGCATTTCCAGTAGGGTCAGGGGCGGGGGCAGATCGGGAGAGCCAAAGTCAGGCCAGTCGATGCGGGCAGTGCGATGAGTCATCCTGATCTCCTGAAAACGGCAATCGACCGATTGTCACCTGATCCCGTCGCCCAAGACTTGCCATGCCAGACGGCATCCGCCAAGACCCGAACCTGATCCCGATACGAGGCCGCGATGACCAGTCAACCAACCAACGCCAACTGGGCGTCAATCCTTGCCCTTGGCCTGATCTGGGGTGGCACCTTCATGACTGTGTCGATCGCGCTCGAAGGTTACGGGCCAATCACTGTCGCATGTGCCCGCACGACGCTTGGGGCGCTGGCCCTGCTGGCGCTGATGGCGGCGTTGGGCCGGCCGCTGCCCGGTCGCGAGACCCTGCCGCACCTGCTGGCCATCGGGGCGTTCAACACAGCCTTGCCGTTTTCGCTGCTCAGTTGGGGACAGCAATATGTGCCTTCGGCCTTTGCAGGCATTTCGATGGCGGCTTTGCCGCTGTTCGTGTTGCCGCTGGCGCATCTTTTCGCCGACGAAAAAATGACGGCCCGGCGCAGCACCGGTGTGGTCATCGGCTTTATCGGGGCGCTGGTGCTGATCGGCCCCGGCGTGTTGCGGATCGGCACGGGGATGGAGCCGCTGGGGCAAATCGCATGCCTCGGTGCGACCGTCTCCTATGCCATCTCATCCATCCTGACCCGGCGCTGCCCGCCGATCGACAGCGTCACGCTGGCGGCAGCGGCACTGGTCGTCGGCGCGAGCCTGTTGATCCCGGCGATGCTGCTGATCGAAGGGGTGCCACACTGGACCGACAGCCGCAGCGGGCTGGCGATCCTGTTTCTGGGGTTTGTCCCGACCGCCTTTGCCGCCCTGTTGCGTGTCAGTGTGATCCGCAGCGCCGGCGCTGTGTTCATGACGCTGGTCAATTATCAGGTGCCGCTCTGGTCGGTGCTGTTCGGTGTCTGGATTCTGGCCGAAGACCTGCCGGTGCGGTTCTTTGCCGCCCTCGGCCTGATCCTCTGCGGGCTGTTGGTCAGCCAGTGGGGTGCGCTGCGGCGGGTGTTCGGGCGCGGCTAAACCGCCACCGCCGTCTCGATCTCGGCGACGATTCCGTCTACCACCCGCGCCAGCAGCCCCGGATCCTCGCATTCGGCCATCACCCGAACGAGCGGTTCGGTGCCCGACTTGCGGATCAGCAACCGACCCTTGCCGGTCAACTGCCCCTCGGCGGCACTGATCGCGGCGATTACCGTTTGCGCAGATAGCGGGTCTTGTCCTGCGGCATAACGGACGTTCCTGAGCATCTGCGGCACCCGCTCGAAATTCTGGCTGAGCGCGCTGGCCGGCTGCCCGGTTTCGACCATAGCGGCCAGAAACTGCAATCCCGCCAGCAGCCCGTCGCCAGTCGTTGCGAAATCGGTCATCACGATGTGGCCCGACTGTTCGCCGCCAAGATTCCAGCCCCCCCGGCGCATCGCCTCGACCACATAGCGGTCGCCGACGGCTGTGCGTTCAAGGTGCAAGCCGCGGGTGTCGAGGAACCGCTCCAGCCCGAGATTGGACATCACCGTGGCGACCAGTGTGCCGCCATGCAACCGCCCCTGCGCCGCCCAACGCGCTGCCATCAGCGCCATGATCTGATCGCCGTCCGCCACGTCCCCGTTTTCATCAAGGATCATCACCCGATCGGCGTCACCGTCCAGACAGATGCCCACATGGGCGCCGTGGCTGACGATGGTTTCGGCGGCGGTACGGGTATAGGTCGATCCGCAGCGTTCGTTGATGTTGTAGCCGTTCGGGGTCACGCCGACCGGGATCACCTCGGCCCCGAGTTCCCACAACACTTCGGGGGCGACCTTGTAAGCCGCCCCGTTGGCGCAATCGATCACGACCTTGAGGCCATCCAGACGCATCCCCGACGGAAACGTTGACTTAATCCGCTCGGCATAGCGGAACCTGCCATCGTCGATCCGCTTGGCGCGGCCTATGTTCACCGCCTGCACCGGGACAATGTCGCTTGCCACCAGCGCCTCGATCTCGGCCTCGGCGGCGTCCGACAGCTTGAACCCGTCCGGGCCGAAAAACTTGATTCCGTTGTCATGGTGGGGGTTATGGCTGGCGCTGATCATGATCCCCAGATCGGCCCGCATCGACGTGGTCAGCAAGCCCACCGCCGGGGTCGGCACCGGGCCAAGCAACAGCACGTTCATGCCGGTGCTCGTCAGCCCCGCCGTCAGCGCATTCTCGAACATGTACCCCGACAGGCGGGTATCCTTGCCGATCACGACGCGGTGCACGTTTGACCCGTCGTTGCGGAAATACCGCCCCGCGGCCGCGCCGATCTTCAATGCCATGTCGGCGGTCATCGGATGGATATTGGCGGTGCCGCGCACGCCGTCGGTGCCGAACAGTTCAGGTGCCATGGTCGTCTGTCCCAGTCAGTGCCAGATGCAGGCTCAGCGCCTGTCTTGTTTCCCTCGTATCATGGACGCGCAAAACCTGCACTCCATGTGTAACGCCATGCAGCGCTACGGCCAGCGATCCGGCCAACCGGTCGGCGGCATGATCGACCCCGCTGATCGTACCGATGAACCGCTTGCGCGACGCCCCAAGCAGGATCGACTGTCCAAGCCCATGATAAACTGCGATATCGCGAAGTAACGTCACATTGTGTTGCAGGGTTTTACCGAATCCGACGCCCGGATCGACGACGATCTTGTCACGCGAAATCCCGGCGGCGATGGCGGCGGTTATCCGCGCGGCAAGGTGGTCGTAGACGTCAAGCAGCACATCGTCATAGCGCGGAGCGGTCTGCATCGTCGCCGGATCGCCGAGGGCGTGCATCAGGCAGACCGGCACTCCGGCCAGCGCGACGACCCCCGCCATGTCTGGGTCGAAGGTCAGGGCGGACACGTCGTTGACCATGTCGGCACCGGCGCCCAGGGCCGCCTCGGCAACTTTGGCCTTGCGGGTGTCGATGGAAATTGGCGTCGTGATCCCGGCGTCGCGGATCGCCCGGATGACCGGGACGGTGCGGGCGATCTCTGTCGCTACCGGCACCTCGGTTGCGCCTGGCCGCGTGCTTTCGCCGCCGATGTCGAGAATGTCGGCATCCATCGCGCGGGCGCGATCCACGGCCGCCTGCACGGTTTCCAGATCGCCACCATCGGAAAAACTGTCGGGCGTGACGTTGAGGATGCCCATGATCCGCGGGCGATCCAGCGTCAGGCCGCACAGATCGGGCCGCCGTGCGGTCAGGATGACCTGCCTTTCAGTCGGCAGGTCGGCTAACGGCGATATTCGCCAAGGTGTTTCGCGGTTCTTTTGGTGCACCGCGTTGAACCACACTTGGCGGCTGCCAGCCAAAGGTCTGTCTTCAGGTCCGGCCCGGCGTCGCGGTAGCGCCAGATCATAGGTCGTCACAGCACGTCGCCGATCGCCACTGCCCGCACCGGCACCGTTGCCGCAGGGGCATCCACCCCGATCACCAGCAATTCCGCCGCTTGCATCTGGCCCGCGAACCATGCCGCCAGCGCGAGCGCATCACGCGGGCCAGCGGCAGGGCCATCGACCGCATCCAGCACGATCTTGGATGGCGCCCACACGCAGATCTGCCCGTTCTTCATGGCCCAGTCGAGTTCGGTGCGTGTCGCAACGACCTTGCAGCGCAGATCGCGGGCAGCCATCACCCAGGCATTCTGTTCGATGGCCAGCAGATCTATTCGGCGTTGCGTCATCCCATGACCGGTCTGCGGTACCGCCAGAAGTCCGACCCCCACGCAAATGACAAGCGGCGCAGCCTGCGCGGCCAGTTGGTCGATCCACGCCGACAGGCCGGGATCGGCAATCGCCGGGTTCGACAGGAACACGACGCGCGGATGCGGGACCTGCACGTGATCCTGCCCCTTTCGCGCCACCTCGCCCTTGGCGCGGACAATCTCGACGCCCAGCGAAAACGGCCCACGATCCAGCTTTTCGATCCGGACGAAAACGCGCAAGGCCTGCGGTTCGCGCAAAATCCGTTCAGCGATTCGGGCGGCAAGGGTTTCCAGCAGGTTGATGCGTTCGGCACTCAGTTCGGCGGCAATCGCCTCGGTTACCCGGTCATAGGACAGGATACGATCGACATCATCGTCGATTTCTCCAATTAGCGGAGCGACTTCGACGACGATGTTAAAGCGGACGCGCTGAAGGTTCCCACGTTCTGCCTGAAATGCCCCGATCTCGACCTCGACGACGTAATCGCGCAGTGAAATCCGATCGCAGGGGTGGTCTGCACTGGCCTCGGCCCGCTCGCTCGGGTGGGCAAAGGCAAGGCGGATGTCATCGCTCATGGGTATCGTCTTTCGGCAGCCAATCGCGCCGTCCTACAACTCCGGCCACAATGGGGCAAGTCAGCCCTCAGCCATTAAACCAGGCCGATTAACGCCGACCCGGCAACTCAGGCCCGGTAAAAGTAATGCGCCCCGATCGACGCGGTGCGATCGAACCGGCGTGCCCATGACGGATTGACGCCCCGCGTGTGGTAATAGGTGGCCCCCGCCGTCAGTTCGCGCGGTGCTCCATCCAGCAAAAGGCGGGCGACCTTACCGACGCGCCGCCAGGCAGCGAGTTCATGAATTCTGTCGGAGTTGCCGTCGCAGGTATAGGTGAACTGGCATTGGTATCGCTGACCGGTGCCCTGATTGACGACGCCGCAGACGCTGCCCGGAAACTGGCGGCTGTCGACGCGGTTAAGAATCACCTCGCCCACCGCGAACAGGCCGCGAATGTCTTCGCCGCGGGCCTCAAAATAGAGCGCTTCCGCCAGACACTCCCAATCGGCGCCACCGCTGGCGGGCGGCACGCTCGCCAGATAGGCAGCGTCATAGCTGATTGTGCCAAGGCTGGACTGGACATTGCGGGTTTCGGCCGGGGGCGGCGCCGTCAGTGCCGCCATCTGCGCCGATGGGACGACCGCGATGGCGCGGCGTTCCTGCCCCAAAAGCGCACCAAGTCGAGCCGCCAGAACATCCTGGGCAAAGGCCCCGCCCGCCGGCACAACCAAGGCCAAAGCCACCGACAGCGCACGCAAACCACGACCACCCCAGAAATTCAGCATCAGCCCGACCCATCACGTCACACGGTCAGCCCCGTGCAGGCCCGGCCCTCGTATGCGGAAAATTTGAGCAGGTCTACCCTGTCAAGCCCTGATCGCTGACACCGTCAACTCTACGTTGCCATTTTGGAAACAGTATTGCTTTTCATGGTGGTAGCGGTCGAAGTTCACACTACATCTGTACCAGAACGTCGGTCTTGAATCGCCAGTTGAGCGGCGGAAAGCCGCGCAACCGGAACACGGAATGGTGAGCAGGACACATAGTCGAAACCCTGTTCGCGACAAAACTGGATCGCTTCGCGGCTGCCGCCGTGTTCACCGCAGATCGAAATCACAACCTTAGGATTACCCTTGCGACCCCTGCTCGCCCCTATGGCAAGCAATTCGCCAACGCCTTCAATATCCAGCGTATGAAAAGGATCCTCTTCGTAAACATGCGCCTGCACATAGGCCGACATGAACCGCCCGGCATCATCACGCGACAGACCATAAGTCATCTGAGTGAGATCGTTGGTGCCGAAAGACAGGAAGGCGACGTGCTGTGCGATGTCCGCCGCACGCAACGCCGCCCGCGGCGTTTCGACCATGACGCCAAGGCGGAAGGTGAAATCGACCCCGGTTTCGGCTCTGACTGCTGCCGCCACCGCGTCGAAACGGGCCCGGACCAGTTCGACCTCACGCATCGCGCTGACCAGCGGGATCATGATCTCGGGGACGACGGGGTCGCCCGCCCGGCTCGCCTCGACCGTCGCCTCGAATATGGCACGTGCCTGCATCTCGTAGATCTCTGGAACGGTGATGCCCAACCGCACCCCGCGCATCCCAAGCATCGGGTTATATTCGCTCAGCGCCTCGACCCGCGCCGTCACATCGGCGATCGGCAAGTCCAGTTGTTCGGCCAGATCGCGCAGGCCCTGCTTGTCGGTCGGCAGGAATTCATGCAGCGGCGGGTCGAACAGGCGGATGCACACAGGCTGACCCTGCATGATGTCGAACAAGGCTGCAAAATCGGCCCGCTGCATCGGCAGAAGTCGGTCCAGCACGACGCGGCGATCCTCGGCGCTTTCGGCAAAGATCATCTCGCGCATGACGTTCAGGCGATCGCCTTCAAAGAACATGTGCTCGGTGCGACACAGCCCGATGCCCTCGGCCGCGAAATTGCGCGCTGTCTGTGCATCGTCGGGGGTGTCGGCATTCGCCCGCACCCCGATGTCACGGAATTCATCCGCCCATATCAGCAGCGTTTGAAACGAAGTGTCCAAGGCAGCTTCGAGCATCGGCGGTTCGCCGAGCAGAACGTCGCCCGACGTGCCGTCGACGGTGATGACGGTCCCTTCGGCAAACCTGCGCCCGTCCGCGCCGATGATGACCCGCGCCTTGCGGTCGATCACAAGATCCGATGCCCCGACGACGCAGGGCAGCCCAAGGCCCCGTCCGATCACCGCAGCATGGCTGGTGCTTCCGCCGCGCACCGTCAGGACACCTTGGGCGGCGTGCATCCCGCGAATATCCTCGGGCGAGGTTTCACGCCGCACCAGAACGCAGGATTCGCCGCGCGCGGCATGGGCCTGCGCCTCGTCCGCAGTGAACACGATCTTGCCTGAGGCCGCACCGGGGCTGGCGGCGATGCCGCGCACGATCCGGTCGCGTTTGGCGGTCGGATCGACCTGCCGGTGCAGCATTTCAGACAGGGCCGACGGCTGCACCCGCATCACCGCCTCGTCCTTGCTGATCACGCCGTCGCGCGCCAAAGCCACCGCGATGCGTACCGCCGCCTGACTGGATCGATGGACCAGCACCCCGTCCAGAATACCCAACTGCCCGTTTTCGATCGTGAATTCGATCTGCATCTCTTCGCGCAACCGGGTCCGGATTTGCCCGCCATAACCGATCAGCGCCGTGAACGCCGCCGGGCACAGATCTTCGAGCGACGCACCCCGCTTGTCGCGCGTCAGATAGATGACGCCCTTGTCGGCACTCAGCGCCTCGCGGCCCTGGCTTTGGCTCAGGAACCGTCCGGTGATCTGAGGCAAGCCGGTCGTGGCGTCGACGAACTGGATGACGCCCGACCCGCTGACGCCCTTGCCCACACCGAGCGCCATCGTCTGCACCACCAGCCCGAGACCAGCATCGACGGGGGCACCCTTGGCCTCGCGCAAAAGCCGCGCGGTGGTGCCGTCCCAGGCCCGCGCCATCGACCGCAGCACCTCGGCGAGTTGCACGCCCGCGTCCTGCGGAAATGGTTCGTCGGTCTCGTCCTCGTAGGCGGCCAGCATCCTGGCCAAGGCGTCGGCGTCGGGGGTATCAGGCAGAAAAAACGCATCGGGGTCGGCGCGGGCCACCTGTACCGCAAAGGATTGGATGAACCGCAGATAAATCGCCGTCGCGGTGCGTTCGCCCAGCGTCGCGCACATGGCCGCGTAGCGGGCATCGGTCATCCCGATGTTCAGAATCGCACCCGGCCCGCCCCAATCGGGGCCTTCGCTGCTGGGGCGCACCGACAACAGTGGGTCAGCGCCGAACGGGGCCATCAGTCTCTCCATGTCGGGCATCGTGCCCCGCGCGATTGCGTTAACGGCGGCGAATGACAGGGCGACGGTCGCCGGCACCGGCATGTCGAGGCGCATCAGCCGTTGCAGGCATTTGGCCCGCCCGCCGTGGATCGCGGCCGACATCGGGGCGGATGGGGTGATCAGCGTCACCGCGTCGAATCCGGGTTCTTTCTGCACTGCGGCAATCCTTATGCTGCCAACAACATAGGCGGTTGCGGCGGTGCAGCAAGGAAAACGTGCGGGCTAGCCGTCGATCCGGGTCAGGTCGGCCACGGACAGGCAAATGGTGCGGATTCGCGACAACAGGTTCAGGCGGTTGCGGCGCAGGATATCTCTGTCGGCGTTGACTTGGACGTCGGTAAAGAAGGCGTCGATGGGGGCGCGAAGAGCGGCCATTGCGGACATGGCGGCGGCGAAATCTTCGTTGGCCATCGCGGGGGCGATTTTTGCGTCGGCGGTGTCGAGGGCTGCGAACAGTGCCTTTTCGGCGCCGTCTTCGGCGAATTTCACATCCGCGCCATAGGAGTATTCGACACCGTCCTTGGTTTCGGCCTGCGTCAGGATGTTGTTGGCGCGTTTGAAGCCTTGCAGCAGGTTCTCGCCATCGTCGGTCTTGAGGAAAGCCGCCAGCGCCTCGGCCCGCCTGACCAGCAGGGTCAGGTCGTCGTTGCTGGGCATGGCGATGCAGGCGTCGATGACGTCATGGCGGATGCCTTGGTCCTTGAGGAAGACCTTGAGGCGGTCGTGGAAGAAGGCGAGGAGGTCCAATGACAGTTGCTTTTCGCTAACCAACATCGTCATATCGCGCTGCAACTCAAAATCACCATCCCATTTCCAGCTAGTCATTCCACCATTTCGTTCGAATTGGGGACCCCAATAGAACGGGCCTGATGTGTTTGGAAATAGGTCAGATTGATAGGGAAATGCGGTGTTCTCATGGGCGGTGTAAAGAAATCTGCGATCAGCTATGTCAGCGATAAGAGACATGTAATTCAGCAGAACGCTTTTTCTAAGTTCAAGCCGGAATCCACCCCCGAGCACCAGCCGGATAACCCCCAACGCCGCCCGCCGCAGCGCAAACGGGTCTTTGCTCCCAGTCGGCTTCTCATCAATAGTCCAAAAGCCCGTCAGCGTGTCGATCTTGTCGGCCAGTGCCACGGCGACCGATACAGGTGCTGTCGGCACCGGGTCGTCGGGGCCTTTGGGCGCCCAATGGTCGCGGGCGGCTAGTGCCACGGCGTCGGGCAACCCGGCGGCGCGGGCGTAATACATGCCCATCAGCCCCTGTAATTCGGGGAATTCGCCGACCATCTGGCTTTGCAGGTCGGCCTTGGCGACCCGCGCGGCCTGTGCGGCCACATCAGGATCGGCCCCGACCAGCGGCGCGATTTCCCGCGCCAGCGCCACGATCCGTTCCACCCGGTCGAACTGCGACCCGATTTTGTTGTGGAACGTCACGGCCCTGAGGCCTTCAAGCCACAGCCCCATCCCCGCCTTCGCCACCCGCAGATCGTTCTCGTAAAAGAATCGCGCATCCGACAGGCGCGCCGCCAGCACCTTCTGGTTGCCCGCCAGAATATTCGCCCCCTGATCGGCGGTCTCGATATTGGCAACGGTCACAAACCGGACAATCTGGCCCGATTTCGGGTCGCGGACGCTGAAAAACTTTTGATGCTCGCGCATGGATGTCTGCAGCACCTCGGGCGGCAGCCCCAGAAAATCGTCGCCGATCCGGCCCACCAGCACGACAGGCCATTCGACAAGCCCCGCCACCTCGGCCAGCAGCGCCTTGTCCTCGACCACTTCCAAGCCCAGCGCGAACGCCTGATTGATCGCGTCGTGCCAGATCGCTTCGGCGCGTTCGTTGGCGCGCAAGATCACCTTTGCCCGCTTCAACTTGGCCTCGTAATCCGCAAATGACCCCACAGAAAATGGCGGCCCGCCCATGAACCGGTGACCGCGCGTCATATCCCCCACGATGATCCCGTCAACCGTCAGCGGCACGACACTCGCCCCCGCCTCGTCGCTCAACAGACAGATGATCGACTGCAACGGGCGCACCCAGCGCAGACTGCCGCTGCCCCAGCGCATCGACTTGGGCCACGGAAAATTCCGGATCGTCCGTTCCAGAACCTCGGCCACGATCTCCGCCGCCTGCCGCCCTGGACGGTTGACCACGGCAAAATAGGCCTGTCCCTTTTTGTCGTCCCGCACGTCGAGCTGGTCGCGGGTCAACCCAGTCGACCGAAGGAAACCGTCGACCGCTTGATCGGGCGCGGAAACGCTCGGACCCTTGCGTTCCTCGCGCACCGCCTTGCTGGCCGCCGACAGACCATCGACCGCCAGCGCCAACCGACGGGGTGTCGAAAACGCCGCCGCGCCGCCGTACGTTAAACCGGCCTCGACCAGCCCGTCCGTGACCAACCGGCGCAGGTCATCTGCCGCGCGGGTCTGCATCCGGGCCGGGATTTCTTCGGAAAACAGCTCGATCAGCAGATCCATCACTGCGACCCTTCGGGCATCGGCGGGCAGCCCGCGGGCACCGGGTTGCCGTCGAACACCTCGGCCCCGCAGGCGTTGATCTGGTGCCATGCGAAGCCGCGACCGTCCGGGAAGATTGCGACGACCCGGTCGAACCCGTAATGGATGTCCTTTTGCGCCAGAAACGCCACCGCCTCACCGGATTCCAACGCGTCGCCAATCGCTTGCGCGTCAAAGCAGTCGAACCAGGAAGGCGTCGTCAACGGCATGGCGTCATCGTCTAACACGTAGGTTTCAGTCAGCGTCGCCAGCGACAGCGGTGTCGTGAAACAGGCGCGGAATCGCAGCGGCGAACTGTTGCTGTCAATCGCCTTGAAGTCTTCGAACAAGATCGGTTCGGGTTCACCCGAAACGACCGATACAAGTTGCACGCCCCCAACCTGTTCGACCGAAACCTCGGCGTAATAAGCATAGACCTGCATATAATACATCAAAAGCCCGGCAACCAATCCCGTCACGATGATCCCGACAACTGCAATCCGCCCGTTCACGCCGCGACCCCGCCCGCATCGGTCTGCACGAACGCATCGGCGCAGGCCTTGGCCAGTGTGCGCACCCGCCCGATAAAGGCCTGCCGTTCGGTGACTGAAATCACCCCGCGGGCGTCCAGCAGGTTGAACAGATGGCTTGCCTTGATGCACTGATCATAGGCCGGATGCACCATGATGATGCGTTTGCCCGAGGTTGGATCGGCAGCGTCAAAGCCCAGCAATCGCTGGCATTCCGCTTCGGCATCCTCGAAGTGTTTCAACAGCTTGGCGGTATCCGCTGCATCGAAGTTGTGGCGCGAATATTCTTCCTCGGTCTGCCGGAAGATATTCCCATAGGTCAGCGCAATGGGCGACTGCGGATCGTTGAACGGCATGTCCATGACGTGGTCGACCCCCAGGACATACATCGCCAGCCGCTCCAGCCCATAGGTCAGTTCGCCCGACACCGGCGCACAGTCGTGCCCGCCGACCTGCTGGAAATAGGTGAACTGCGACACCTCCATACCGTCGCACCAGACTTCCCACCCTAGCCCCCATGCGCCAAGGGTCGGCGATTCCCAATCGTCCTCGACGAACCGGATATCGTGCAGCATCGCGTCGATGCCGATCGCTTCCAACGACCCCAGATAAAGGTTCTGCAGGTCAGCTGGCGAGGGTTTGATGATGACCTGAAACTGGTAATAATGCTGCAACCGGTTCGGGTTTTCGCCATAGCGCCCGTCGGTCGGGCGGCGCGATGGCTGGACGTAGGCCGCCGCCCAAGGTCGGGTGCCAAGCGAGCGCAGCGTCGTCGCCGGGTGAAACGTTCCCGCCCCGACCTCCATGTCGTAGGGTTGCAGGATGGCGCAGCCCTGCCCGGCCCAATAGGCTTGCAAGCGCAGGATCACATCCTGAAAGCAGCGTGGTTTTTCGGCCATCTTGCGTATCCGTTCCGGTTGCCGCTGCATACGGCGGGGCCACCCAAGGGTCAATCGGGCCACGGTCGGTTAATTCCGCGTGCCAGCGTGCAGAATCATGCTGCATCGCTCTTGCGGTCTGCTAGGTTTTGCGACGCAAGAATGACAGGCAACCACAGACGGGTTTTCAGTGTGACGATGATACGGGCGATTTTGGCGTTTGTTCTGAGTATTTGGATGGCAGGGGCGGTCTGGGCACAGGATGCGGTCTGGTTGCAGGTCGAGGCGCAGCCGACGCTGGGGCAGGCACAGGCGCGGGTACGGGCTTATGCCGGGCAGTTCGACAATGTGGCCGGCTATTCCTTGGGCACCCGCTGGTATGGCATCGTCATTGGCCCATACGCCCCCGCCGATGCCGACACCTTGCTCAACGACTTGCGGCGCAGCGGCCAGATCCCGTCGGACAGTTTCATCGCCGACGGATCGCAGTTTCGCCAACAGTTCTGGCCCATCGGCGTCGGCGCCCAGATCACGGCGCAGCCGTTGCCGGAAATCACGTTGACCGAACCTGTCGCCGTCGCGCCAATCGTCACACCCGATGCGACTTCGATCCCCGATCAGGTGCAGGCCGCCGACGAAACGCCAAGCGAGGCACGCGACTCCGAGGCGCTCCTGTCGCGCCCAGAACGCGAGGCCTTGCAGGTCATGTTGCAATGGGCGGGTTTCTATGACGGCGCCATTGACGGCGCCTATGGTCGCGGCACCCGCGCGTCAATGGAACAATGGCAGATCGCCAACAATCACCCGCCCACGGGCATCTTGACCACCGTGCAGCGGGCCGAATTGCTGGCCGCCTACAACGCCGTGCTGAACGGCCTCGACCTGCAACTGGTGCGCGACGACGCCGCCGGGATCGAAATGCAGATCCCCACCGGGGCAGTCCAGTTTGCACGCTACGACCCACCTTTTGCACGTTACGACGCCAAGGGAGATATTGCGGCGCAAGTCCTGCTCATCTCGCAGTCGGGCGATCAGAATCGCCTGTTCGGTTTGTATGAAATCCTTCAGACCCTCGCCATCGTCCCGCCCGAAGGGCCGCGCGAACGGCGCGATTCGTCGTTCGAACTGGAAGGTATCAGCAGCACAATCCATTCCTTTACCTTTGCCGCGCTGGAAAATGGTCAAATCAAGGGCTTCACCCTCGTCTGGCCTGCGGGCGACGAAGAACGCCGGACCCGCCTTGTGGCCAACATGACCGCCAGTTTTACCCGTCTCGACGGCGTTCTGGACCCCGGCACCGCCGCCCCGACCGAAGATCAGGCTATCGACCTCGTATCTGGCCTTGAAGTGCGCAAGCCACGGCTGTCGCGGTCGGGGTTTTACATCGACGCCAAGGGCACCGTCCTGACCACGACCGAAGCGGTGGATCAGTGCGCGCGGATCAGTCTGGACGCCGCCCACGACGCGACAATCGTACTGCGCGACGATACCCTTGGCATCGCCGTGCTGCGCCCCGATGACCCTTTGTCGCCGATCGGTGTCGCCGCGTTCCAGACCGGCGTGCCCCGGATCATGGCCGAAGTGGCGGTGGGCGGCTATCCATATGGCGAGGTGCTGGTGACGCCATCGGTCACCTTCGGCAAGCTGGCCGATATCCGCGGCCTGAACGGCGAGGCCGAAATCAAGCGTCTGTCGCTGACCATGCAACCCGGCGACGCCGGCGGTCCGGTGTTCGACAATGGCGGCGCGGTCTTGGGCATGTTGCTACCACGTGCCCCGATCAACGGCCAGGTTCTGCCGCCCGAGGTCAGCTTTTCGGTCGATTCCGACGCGATTATCGGAGCGTTGCAGGCGGCGGGCATCGGTGTGACGACGACCGATACGCTGGCCTTCATGCCGCCGGAAACGCTGGCCGTGATGGCGGCGGATGTCACTGTGCTGGTGAGTTGTTGGTGACCACCGAAACGCCTTTGGCGTTCAGGTGAGTGCGGGAAAGAGATTGGCCCTGGGCCAATCGCGGCCGCACCACGTTTCAGGTCATCTCCAGTCTTGCGTTACCCCAACGCAATATCCGACCTGACGTGAATCAACGTCGGGCGGTCCGCCTGCAACGCTGCCAGAACGGCATCCTGCATTTCGGCCAGCGTTTTCGGCGCCGCCGCCGCCGCCCCGTAGGCCTGCGCCAGAAGCCCGAAATCCGGATTGCGCTGGATCACCGCATTGGGGGCGATCTGGGCGCGCACCATGCTGTCCTCGATCTCGCCCAGTTTGCCGTTGTCCCAGAGGATGATCGGAAGCGCCAAGCCAAGCTCCACGGCGGTGGCAAGTTCCTGGATCGTGTATTGAAACCCGTAGTCTCCGGCGATGGCAAGGGTCGGCAATCCGGGCCGCCCCACCGCCCCGCCGATGGCCGCAGGCAGCGCATAACCGAGGGTGCCAAAGCCATAAGGATGATGCCAGTGTCCGGGGCGATCCATCGGCCAGATTTCCTTGGCCGCATAGGCGAACTGGGTCATGTCGGAATAGATCATCGTGTCGGCGGGCAGACAGTCGCGCAGGGCGTCTGCGACGGGGATGATACCGGGGCGTTCGGCGTCCACCTCGGCCCGCCAGCGGGCACGGGCAGCAGCGACATCGGTCGTCTTCCAGCCGGTCGCCGGTGTGTCGATACCCGCCGCCAGCGTTGCCATGACCGGTCCGGCGTTGGCCAGCAGGGCAATGTCGGCGCGATGCCGGTCGGACAGGACTTCCGGGTCGATATCGACACGGATCAGCGGACAGCGATGGCCAAGGTCGTCGCGCCAAAGATCGACCTCGGCCAGCATCGTCCCGAAGGCAATGACCAGGTCGGCCTGACCCAGCACTTCAGCGCTGGCCGGGCGGGGCAGCATCGCCCCAAAATGCAAAGGCGCGTCATCGGCGATGACGCCGCGCCCCGCATATGTGGTGAAACTGGCCGCCCCCGCGCGCGCCACCAGATCGCGGGCGGCTTGCCACTCGCCGACAGCACCGCCGCCAAAGATGAACAGCGGACGGCGGGCCGATGCCAGCGCGGCGGCTATCGGCGCGACGTCGGGGGCATGATTCGGGCTGTCGGGCAGATGGCTGGAGGGGGCACCCGCCGCTACGGTTTCCAGCGCCGCAATCGGCACCTGAATATGCTTGGGGCGGCGACGCGCCAAAACAAACTCGGCCAGCGCCCGGTCGATCAGGTGATAGGCCGTCGCCGCATTTGGCGCAGTTTCCGACCAGTCGCAGACACACCCGGCGGCAGTTTCCTGATCCAGCATCTGATGCAACTGGCCGCGTTTCAGGGTCAGATTGTCGAGACACGACGACAGCACCAGCATCGGCACTGAATCCGAATAGGCCTGCCCCATCGGTGTCATGATGTTGCAGACCCCCGGCCCGGTGATGACGTAGCACACACCGGGGCGACCCGTCGCGCGGGCATAGCCATCTGCCATGAACCCCGCGCCCTGTTCGTGGCGGGCCAGGATATGGGTCAGCCCGGCCTCCTCGATACCGCGATACATTTCCTGATTGTGCACACCGGGGATGCCGAAAACAACCGAAACCCCGCGATCCTTCAGCATATGCGAAATTTGGGCGCCAAGTTTGCGTTGCATGGGTTATGACCTCCAGAAACGGGGCAGGAAAAGAACGAAAACCGACACAATCTCAAGCCGGCCGATCAGCATGCCGAAGATCATCAGCCATTTGGCGCTGTCGGGAAAGCCATGAATTGCGCCCGAGACCGGCACTTCGGCGCCAAAGATCGGACCGATGTTGAAGATCGAGGTCCAGGCGGCGGTGACGGCGGCCAGGAACGTGATGCCAGTCATGCTTAACAGGACGATCAGCACGCCAAAGCTGAGGATGAAGCACGAAAACAGCAAGATGATTGAATCCATCACCGATTTCGACACGGTGCGGCCCTCGAACCGCACCGGAACGACGCGGCTGGGGCTGTACATCTTGCGGATCTGCGTGGCGATAGCGCGCAGCAGAATCTGATAGCGGAAAATCTTGATCGAACACCCCGTCGATCCCGAACAGCCGCCAATCGCGCCGACGCAGAACAGGATGGCGAAGGGAAAGGCTCCCCAGGCCAGCATATCGCCGTCGACATACCCGGTGCCGGAAAACACCGACACCGTGTTGAACAGAGTTTCACGGAACATGGCCTCGGAAAATCCCCCCAACTGAGAGGTGCGGAACACCACGATCAGCGCGACCGCATAGGCAGTCCACAATAGATAGGTGCGCAACTGACTGTCGCGCAAGAACGGCCGGATGTCGCCGCGCATCGCCTGCACCAGCCGGATGAACGGAACCGAGGCGAGGAACATGAACAGCGCGCTGACATATTGCGGCGCCCCCGGAAAAGCGCCGAACGATGCGTCCGACGTGGAAAAGCCACCGGTGGCAAGCGTGCTGAAGGCATGGACGACGGAATCGAACAGGTCCATCCCGGCGATGTAATACGCCAACGTACACAGGACCGTCAGCACGATATAGATCACCAGCAGGCCCTTCGCGATGTCGAGCGCCCGCGGAAGTGCCTTGCCCGAGGTGTCAAACCCCTCGGACTGGAAAAACTGCATCCCGCCGACCTTCATCACCGGCAGAAATATCATCGCGACGATGACAATACCCAGCCCGCCGAGCCACTGCAGGATGCCCCGCCATAGCAGGATACCCCGCGAATAGGTCTCGAGCCCCTCGATCACCGTGGCCCCGGTCGTGGTCATGCCCGACATCGCCTCGAATACTGCATCGACCAGGCGGAGGTCGGTCCCGCCGATCATGAAGGGGATCGCGCCGAACACGGGCAGGGCGACCCAGACGCTGGTGGTCAACAGAAACGCGAGCCGGATGTTGATGCCCTTGGACACGCCGTTGGCGCTGGCGAAGGCGACGAAAACGCCAGTCACGAAGGTAATCACACCGGCCTGCAGGAACGTTTCCCATTCGGGATCGCCCATCACCAGGTCATAGGCCATCGGCGCCGCCATGGTGGCCCCCAGAACCGCAACCAGCAGACCGATGACATAGGTGACAGGGCGCAGGTCCAACATGGGCGCAGGCTTGGCTGCCCGGCGTCAGGCTGTCAAGCGGGGGGTGGTTAGCGGCCGCGATTGCGTCGTTTCAGTTAAGATGGGCGTCATGCCCGATGACGCGCGAAGCCGACGAAATCGGCATTTGCGACAAAGGCAAAAATGGTGGATTTCGGTCATCCCTAAGGTGTCTGCAGATCCCTACGAAACTCGATCCGTCGATCCCCGATCGCTTTGACCAGAAGTTATGGCGAATCAATTTGCTCGTCACGTCGCTGTGAAAGCCGCAATTAACAGCAACCATCTCATAAGACCGACCGTTAGGCAGTAACTTTCCTTAACGAAGAGACCCAGATGAAAACCTTCCACACACTCGCAACCACCGCCGCCATGGTCGCTGTTCCCGCTTTCGGTTTCGCGCAGGACACCACTGCACCGAATACCGACATTCCAGAAGTCGTGCTGGAACAGACCACACAGGCGTTCATCGACAGCCTGAAAGGATCGACCCCGATCAACCAGCTGCCATATGACGAAGCACGGCAGGTTTTGATCGACACACAGACCAAGGGCGACACCGCAATGCCCGACGCCGACGTCCAGGAGACAACGCTGAAAGTCGGCCCAACCGGCGAAGTGAAGGTCTATACCGTCCGTCCCGCAGGCACTGAAGGCGAGACGCTGCCGGGGGTAATCTACTTTCATGGTGGCGGCTGGGTGTTGGGCAATTTTACCACCCACGAACGCCTGATGCGCGATCTTGCGACCCAAGCCAACGCCGCGATGGTCTTTGTCGAATACAGCCCTGCCCCCGAGCAAAAGCACCCTGTCCAGCTCGAGCAAGACTATGCGGTCCTGAAATATGTCGCTGAAAATGCTGCTGAGTTCGGCATCGATCCGAACCAGTTGGCCCTTGCAGGCGATTCTGTCGGTGGACAGATGGTGGCCGTTACCGCCGTGCGTGCCAAGGCCGATGGCCCTGCCCTCGATTCAATGGTCCTGTTCTACCCGACCACCACCGCAGACTTGACCAGCCATTCTTACGAGTTGTTCGCGGATGGTCCTTGGCTGACCAAAGCCAGCATGGAATGGTTCTGGGAGGCCTATCTGCCCCAAGGAACCGACAGCTCTGATCCGATGATCTCGCCGCTCAACTATGACGAGCAAGCGTTGGCAGATCTGCCGCCAGCGCTGGTCATCACTGATGCGAACGACGTTTTGCGCGACGAAGGTGAGGCTTTTGCCTCAAAGTTGACGCTGGCCGGTGTCGAAACGCAAAGCACGCGTTACGATTTTACCACACATGATTTCGTGATGCTGAACCCCTACGCGCAAACTCCTGCGACAATGGCGGCGATCGCCGAGGCGGCAACTTTCCTGAAGGATCACTTCACCGAGTAATACCTGCGACCAGATCGAAAGCCCGCCTTGAACGGGAGGCGGGCTTTTGATTGCTGCGATCGTTATCGGTGGCATCTGATCATACCAGTCGCAGGCCAGTACATTGAAAGTTCGGGCTGTCATGCAACTTCCCCGCACCCTCACCCCACATGAAACAGTGTGTTGAACAGCTTGGGGTCCAGACTGGCCGAGGCAAACAGCGGCCCCTCGGTCAGCACCGTCACAGCGTCGTGGCTGTGCAGACTTTCCTGATGGCTGGCGACGATACGGAAATCGCCGATCCGGGGGTCCGTCTGCAATCCGGCGCAGAACAGGCGGGCGGCATCTTCGACAAAGATCGGGTTTGCGGCGTTCAGTTCGGCGAACGCCTGTTCATCCTCGCGCTTGACCATCACCTGCGTCTCGGTCGGCACCGCGGCGCGGGCGATGTCGATCAGGTCTTCGAACCAGAGGCATTTGCCAAGGGCGTCCACCGCAACCGAAATCCGCGCAACGGACCGCTGGGAATGCGGCGTCGCCAGTTGGCCACGGGTGGCGCGGGCATGTTCGGAGAGTTCCAGCGAACAGGGGCAGGTCGATGAATAGACATAGTCGAGGTGGATTACCTGCGTGCGGACCCCGCCGACCTCGACCAGTTCCAAGGCGATATCGTAATACTGATACCCGGTCAGGCCCGACCGCAGCGATCCGACCTTGGTCGGGAACGAAAACCGCATCTGGATGCGGGCATCGAAACTGTCCAGATCGGTCTTGTAGGCATCCAGCGCGTGGGCCATCACGTCAAAACTGAACGTCGCCTCGGCATGTTTGTAGAAACTGCGCATGATCCGGGACATGTTGATGCCCTTTTTCCCGGCCTCGAGGCTGACCGTGCCCGTCACGCTAGTTTCCAGCGTCAGATCGCCGTTTTCGCGGGTATGAAACCGGATCGGCAGACGGAAATTGCTGATACCGACATGCTGGATCTGCTGTTTGGCACCCTTGATGAGGGACGCAGGCCCATTCTGCAAATCGGGCATGCTTGCCCGGTAGGCTTCGTCAGCGATGAAATCTTCGGGATAGGCGCGGGCCATCGCCGGATAATTCGGCAGCGGCTGGCCGGGGATCAGGCGCGACACGATGGGGTCGAGAGTGGCCACTTCTTCGGGGGTCACGTCGCTGGCCCAACGGCGCAAAAGGGCCAATGCGGCCTCGGCCTCGGACCGCGTCGGGTCACGCTCCAGATCTTTTGAATGCAGGTTCATGTGGGCGGCCCCCTTTGGGCAGTGATGCCTGCCATTATATGGGCAGGTTTCCGAAAATATCCAATTCTTGTAACACATACGCGAAATCTGGTCGGCCGGATCAATTTCATGCGCCGCGCTGACCCCGATATGCGACAGTCAGCTCGCGCCCAGAGCCTGCGTCAGATCGGCCAGCAGATCGCCCGCGTCCTCCAGCCCAACCGACAGCCTCACCAGCCCCGGCGTGATCCCCAGTGTTGCCTTTTGCGTATCCGAAAGCCGCTGATGCGTTGTCGTCGCGGGGTGCGTGATGATCGACTTGGCATCGCCCAGATTGTTGGAAATCGTCACGATCTCAAGCGCGTTCAACATTGCAAAAGCTGACGTCTGTGACCCCACGTCAAATGACAGCACCGTACCACCGCTTCCCATCTGTGCCATCGCCAGCGCGTGCTGCGGATGCCCCGGCAGGCCCGGATGGATGACCTGCGTCAGCTTGTGGTGCCCCTGCAGACCCTTGGCCAGAGCCAGCGCCGCATCGGCCTGCGCTCTGACCCGAAGTTCCATCGTTTCCAACCCCTTGAGCATGATCCAGGCGGTAAACGGCGACATCGCCGCCCCGGTGTGTTTCAGGTAGGGTTCGACCGTCTTGCGGATGAATTCCTGCGTTCCAAGGATCACCCCGCCCAAGGCGCGGCCCTGTCCGTCGATATGTTTGGTCGCCGAATAGACCACCACATCGGCCCCCTGCGCCAGAGCATTCGAAAACACCGGCGTGGCGAAGACGTTGTCGACGATCACCGTTGCGCCAACTGCATGGGCCAGCGCCGAAACCGCTGCGATGTCGATCACTTCAAGCGTTGGGTTGGACACCGACTCAAAGAACACGGCGCGCGTTTCGGGCCGGATCTCCGCCCGCCACTGGTCCAGATCGGTGCCATCGACAAACGTCACCTCGACTCCATAGCGCGTCAGGATATCCTCAAGGATATACAGGCACGACCCGAACAACGCCCGCGCCGAAACCACATGATCGCCGGTCTTGAGCATCGAGGTGAGCGCTCCGTTGACCGCTGCCATGCCGCTGGCCGTCGCGAAACCGTCCTCGGCCCCTTCCAATGCGGCAATCCGCTCTTCGAACATCCGCACCGTGGGGTTGCCATAGCGGGCATAAATGAACTCGTCCTCGCCTGCTTTGATGAACCGGGCCTCGGCCTGTTCGGCGGTATCGTAAACGAAGCCTTGGGTCAGAAATATCGCCTCGGACACCTCGCCATACTGGCTGCGACGCGTGCCCGCATGCACCGCCCGCGTGCGTTTGCTCCATTTTTCCATCGCCTGCCCCTTTCGGCCAACAAAAAACCCCGACACCGGCAAAGGTATCGGGGCTGGCCCCGTCCCTATTTAGCAGTATGTTTAACGTGGCCTGCAATCCGGTAACAAATCGCCACGAACGCAGGATTACGCCAGCGGTTTCGTAAGGTCAAGCGAGGGCGTTCAGCCGCCGTGCAACTGCCCGCAAATCCTGTTCGAACAGGTTCAGCATCGCTGCTTTCTGATCGGGATCGGGCAGGCGCAGAATATAGGACGGATGCACGGTGACGAACAGCGGCGTGCCATCGCCCAGCGTTTCGACGGTGCCGCGCCGTTTCAGCACCCCTTCCCCGGTCCCGGTCAGCGAGGCCAGCGCCGTCGCCCCCATTGCAAGGATCAGGCGCGGGCGGACAACCGCGCGCTCTGCCCCCAACCACCATTTGCAGGCCTCGATTTCAGGCGTTTCAGGGCGCTGGTGCAGACGTCGTTTGCCACGTGGCACGAATTTGAAATGCTTGACGGCGTTGGTCACATAGGCGGCGCTGCGATCCAGACCGGCGGCGGCTGCGACCTTATCGAACAAATGCCCGGCGGGTCCGGCAAACGGTCGCCCCGTAAGATCCTCGATATCGCCGGGTTGTTCGCCGACGATCATCAGGCGGGCACCCTTCGGCCCTTCGCCCATGACTACTTGCGTAGCAGGGGCGTGTAGCGGGCAGCGGGTGCAGGCAGCGGCCTGTGCTCCCAATTCCGCCAGACTGCCGGGGGTCGGAGCAGCACGTTCGGGCATCGCCATCGCCCGCGCTATCGCCGCGCGGCGCACCGGCGGGTCGGACGCGGCCCGCGCCGCCATGTCCGCCACGCGACATTCGGCCCCGCGGATCAAGCCGGGGATCAGGTCTGCCTCGGGCAGGTTGTGCCAGTATTTGCGTGGCATTTCGGATTGCATCGCGCGGGGCATCAGGCGGGCGGCGTTGAAAATGCTAGCGTAGTAGGTACGCCAGAGGTCTTCAGCGCTGTCATCGGGGGCCGGGGGGCGGTCGGTGGTTTTGGCGTAGCTCAATGCACCGTCGGTGAATGTGGCGGTCAGGGTCGGCGTTGCAATGACCCAATCCATGTCGCCGAACCGTTTCGCAAAGAACGGTGTGGCGCATTCGACGATGGGGTGGTCGGGTTCGAACCACGCGGCAAAGCGGCGACGCGGGCCGCTGCTGTCGACCTCGCGAAACCGTACGAAGGCGTGCATCTTGTGGCTGTCGCGCCGCACCGCCTTGGCCTGCGCCAGCACGGTGCGCATCGCCGGATCGCGCCTGTCGCCCCATGTCAGGCTTCCTTCCGAAAGGCGCAGGATCAGGCCATAAGCGCGGGCAAAGCGTTCAGGATCGCTGTGGCACAGGGCGCGTTCGATATCGTCGATGGCCGCGCGCGACAGGTGCAGCGTGCGCGACTGTCCGGACGCAATGGAGTCAGCGGCGAACAGGTCAGGCGGGGCATCGCCAATATGCCAGATGGCCTGTTCCGCCGCGACCCCCTGCGCCGCCAGTTTCCGCGCCGCCGTGCGCCATGCGGCGACGGTGCCGATGGGCGGCAGCGCGATCACTGGCATCAGAAAAGCGACAACTGCTGGGGTGGCGGCGCATAGCGGGCGCGCAGACTTGCCGCGTCGGTCAGCCCGCGCGGCGACCAACCGGGCATCGTGACAAACGCCTTGGCGTGTTTCATCACCGCCCCCATCGCCACCAGATGATCGTAGCGCACGGTCCCATTGCGCCGCGCAGCAAGGATGCGCCCGACCGTTTTCGGCCCAAAGCCCGGCACCCGCAGCAAATGTTCGCGCGCTGACCGGTTCACATCGACCGGAAACGCCGCGCGGTTAGCCAGCGCCCAGGCCGTTTTCGGATCGACATCAAGATCCAGCATCCCCTGCCCCGCCAATTCGTCCACCCCGAAATCGTAGAACCGCAGCAGCCAGTCGGCCTGATAAAGGCGATGTTCGCGCAGCAGTGGCGGGCGGATCAGGGGCAGCTTTTTGGACGCATCGGGGATCGGGGAGAACGCCGAGTAATAGACGCGGGACAGCCCGTAACTGGCGTAAAGCGTTGATGCTTGAGTTAGAATCGCCCTGTCATCCGCTGCGTCGGCTCCGACGATCACTTGCGTCGATTGCCCGGCAGGGGCAAATTTAGCTGGCCGTTTGCCGCGAAAGGTCGGTCCTTCGCGCGACGCCTCGCGGCGCACCCGCACATCGGCCATCTGCTGACGGATGCCGGTCGCGGATTTTTCAGGGGCCAGTTCGGCCAGCCCCTGCACGGTCGGCAATTCGACGTTGACCGACAGGCGGTCGGCCCAAAGCCCCGCCGCTTCGATAAGTTCGGGCGCGGCAGCGGGGATGGTTTTCAGGTGGATATAGCCGCGAAACCCGTGATCCTGCCGCAAGGTTTTCGCAATCCGCACCATGTCGGCCATCGTGTCGTCGGGCGAGCGGATGATGCCGGACGACAGGAACAGCCCTTCGATATAGTTGCGGCGATAGAATTCGAGGGTCAGCGTGACCACTTCTTCGACGCTGAAACGCGCCCGTTCGACCCGGCTTGACACCCGGTTGATGCAATAGGCGCAATCGTAGATGCAGAAATTTGTCATCAGGATTTTCAGCAGGCTGATGCAGCGACCATCGGGC
The DNA here is from genome assembly GCA_038251315.1 of Rhodobacterales bacterium. Lineage (GTDB taxonomy): Bacteria > Pseudomonadota > Alphaproteobacteria > Rhodobacterales > Rhodobacteraceae > JBBKXP01. The sequence goes on from JBBSBK010000008.1 coordinate 51,442, forward strand.
GCATAGGAATGGCAGATGCCGCTGCCCCCCGACGACCCGACGCCTTTGCCATCGCGGCTGTCGCGCCGCTCGCCCCCCGACGACGCGCAAGAGGCATCGTATTTGGCGGCGTCGGAGAGAATCGCCAGTTTCTGGTCAAGGGTGCGCTGCGCCATGTGTTCACTATATGTTCACGCGATGACCAAGGCAAGCCAGCGTGCCCGTCGCCGCAGGCCGTCAGGCCTTGGGGTCGTCGATCATGTATTTTTGCAGACTGACGATCTGCAACCACAGGAAAATGAACAGCGCCGCAGGAAAGGCAAAGGTTTCCAGTTTGACCCACAAATCGGTCGACTGGGTGCGCCAGATGACCTCGTTCGCGATGGCCATCGCCGCGAACATGGTCGCCAGCCGACGGGTCAGGATCATCCAGCCGGTGGGTTCCATCGGCAGCAGTTCACCCATGATCCATTGCAGGTAGCTGCGGCCCTGCAACAGGCCGATGCCAAGGATCAGCGCGAAAATCCCGTAAACGATGGTCGTCTTCATCTTGAAGAACGCCTCGTTGTTGAACCACGCCGTCAGGCCACCGAAAAAGATGACCATGAAGGCGGTGAAAAGCTGCATGCGCGACAGTTTGCGGGTCATTACCCAGAGGACAGCCATAGCAGCCAGCAGGACAGGGATGAATACGATGGTGGCGACGATGAAGCCCGAATATTCGGTCCCGGCGATGGTATAAGAATTGTCCCTGATGCGCAGGTAAATCAGGAAAAACGCCAGCGTCGGGCCCAGTTCAAGGACTTGTTTGAAAATCGGGTTGATCGGGCGGTCGGTCATTGCGACGTTCTAGCCGCCCATTTCCACAATGACAGCCCCCAAAGCGATCAACCCCATCAAAATGGCGCGACGCGGCCCGACCTTTTCGCCAAGGATGAACCAGCCGATCAGGGCCGCGAACACGGTCGAGGTTTCGCGCAGCACCGCCGCCTCGCCGACCTTGTCCAGCCGTGTGGCCAGCATGACGCCGCCAAAACTGACCCAGGCGATCCACGCGCCGGCGAAGCCGCGCAGCATCAAGGGCGCCAGCGTCGGCGGGGCCACCATCCGCCGATAGCGCCACAGCGCGATGCACGGAAAATCCAGCGCGGTGATGAAAAAGAACCACGCCAAAAAGGTGAATGGATTGGGCGACTGGCGGATGCCGTAGGCGTCGTAGGTGGTGTAAACGGCGACCAGCACGCCACCGAGCAGCGCCCATGCCAGCCCAATGCGCAAGGCGCGGGGGTCGATCCGCTCCTCGGACAGATTGTGCCGCGCCAATGCCAGTATCGCGCCTGACAGGCAGGCGACCCCGGACCATTGGATAAGGGTAAAATGCTCGTGGAAGATCAGTGATGCCGCCGCCACGGTCACCAGCGGTCCGGTGCCGCGCACCACCGGATAAACGACCGTGTAGGCCGCCTTGTCATAGGCCAGCGCCATCGTCATCTTATACCCGAAATGGATGACCAGGGCCCCGGCAAGGATTAGATACGTCTGCACATTCGGCCAAGGCACCAAAAAAAGGGCGACAGGGGCCGAGATGACGGCCAGCCAGCCATCAATCGCCCCGCGCGTCAGCCACGGATCGTGACGCCCCTTTTGCAGCGCCCCGAACACCGCGTGCGCGACGGCCGACACCAGCGCAAGGATCGTCGCCAGCCGCGCCCCTTCGGGCGTGCCGGCGATACTGACCAGCCAGTCACCCACCTGTGCAAACCCGCATCAGTGCGGCTGCCAGCCGATGCTGACCCGCGCGCCCGACAGCGCAAAGGCGATCATATCGCCCAGCGACATCACCGCACCGCGACCCGCCGCCATGCCCACCTGCATCAGCCCCACCCCCCGATCCGATTTCAGCGTGGCCTGCAACTGCCCCGTCGCGCGCGGCAATGCAGCGATGAACGCCTCGCCCGCGATCCGGCTTTGTGGGTCGATCTGGTCGGGGTCGAGGCGTGACAGCGCGCCGCGCAGGCTGGCCGAGGTCCAGTCAGGCGCAAGATCGGCCATCACCGCCGGGGTCGCGTCACCGATCATCGAAAAATCGGTCAGCCGCAGACTGCCAAAGCTGACCACCGCCTGCGACAGGGCGTCAAACGAAGCCCCTGCAACAAGGGCCGACGCGCTGAACCCTGCGCCCGACCGGTCACGCATATCCAGCGTATCGACGAAAAACACCGGATTGCCCGGTGTGCGGCGCAGAACGACCATGACGTCATAGGGTTGATTGCTGCCGGGGCGTACAAACACCCCTGCGGCACGCACCCGCAGGCCGGTCAGTAACCCCGATCCGACGATGAACGGCCCCAACCCGTCGGCCTGCCAATCCAGCGTCGCAAACGGTGCGCCTGCCAACCCCGGATCACTGCCCTGCACACTGCACCAGCCATCCGGCGCAAAAACGGCATTAGGGACAGCACGGGCAAGCGCCTGTTCATCGGTTGCGCGTTGACTAGGGTTGGTGATGAAACCACCGATCGTGTCGATAAAAGCCTGCCAACCGCGGGTGCAATCGGTCGATGTCATGCGTGTTTCGGCAAACGCAGGGGCCGCAGAGACCGCCAGAACCAACGCCCACCTCATATGTCGCGCCCCACGAGAGCGGCGGCAAATTCGTCGGGGTCGAAGGGCGCCAGATCGTCGATCTGTTCACCAATTCCTATGGCGTGGATCGGCAGGCCGAACTTGTCGGCGAGCGCGACCAAAACGCCGCCCTTCGCGGTGCCGTCCAGTTTGGTCATGACAAGGCCGCTCACATCCGCAAGCTCCTGAAATACCTTGACCTGATTGAGGGCATTTTGGCCCGTCGTTGCGTCCAGCACCAGCAGAGTGTTGTGCGGCGCATCTGGATCTTTCTTGCGGATGACGCGGACAATCTTGGAGAGTTCTTCCATCAGATCGGCGCGGTTCTGCAACCGCCCGGCGGTGTCGATCAGCAGCAGGTCGGCGCCGTCTTTTTGGGCCTTTTCCATCGCATCCCAGGCAAGGCTCGCCGGGTCAGACCCTTCAGGTGCGGTCAGCACGGGCACCCCGGCGCGGTCGCCCCAGACCTGCAACTGTTCGACGGCGGCGGCGCGGAACGTGTCCCCGGCGGCAATCACCACCTTTTTGCCCGCCGCGCGAAACTGACTGGCCAGTTTGCCGATGGTCGTGGTCTTGCCCGACCCGTTGACACCGACAACCAGCACCACCTGTGGTGTCTTGGCGTAGATCGGCAGGGGCCGGGCCACAGGTTCCATGATCCGGGCGATTTCCGCCGCCATCAGGGTTTTGATCTCAGCCACCGACAGCTTTTTGCCGAACCGCCCCTCGGCCATGTTGGCGGTGACGCGCTGCGCGGTGTCGACGCCCATGTCGGCGGCGATCAGCAATTCCTCGAGTTGTTCCAGCATGGCGTCGTCAAGGGCGCGGCGCACGACCGTCTGCGGTTCGCCCCGACCCATGAGACGATCGAGCAGGCCGGGCTTTTGCGCTGGCGCATCGGCCGGATCCCGCAAGGCGGGTGCCGGTTCAAAACTCTCTGGCGGAAGGGGTTCGGGCGACGCGATGGGCAGCACCGGCGGGGCCATCGGGACGGGATCCGCAACCGCCGACTCATCTGTCGCGTCAGCCTCGGTGGCACCGCCATCGCCGACAATCGCTTCCAGGCCCTCGTCGATCTTCGACGACGATTTGAACATCTTGTCCTTGAGTTTCTTGAAGAACGACATGCGCCACCCCGTGATCTGCCCCGGTCACCTAATCCCTGACGACCGATTTTGGAACCCTTGCGACGCGGTTAAACCTCACCTGCGAAATGCGTCATGACCCATGCGGATCGGGTTCGGGGCTGCCTGGCGCAACCCGCAAACCGCCCAAGCGGCGATCGGTTAATCTCAAGAAGCAGATAAGACCCGCGTTCCAGATGATAACGGCCTTGAACCTCCCCGGCTCGCCTCGTCGCCAACGACTGCAAGGTCGCGCGGGCCGGACTTGGCGCGCATGAAGCCCGACTTTTTCCCCGACGGAACCCCCGCACCGCCAAGACCGCGCAGGCCCGCGGCCGTCACATCGGCCTGCACCTTTTCCCAGTCGCCGCCATTGCGCAAGTCCGTGAAGCGGGCATAGCCGCCCGCCGTGACATCGGCGTCAAAGCCTTCGTAACCAGGAACATGCGCCTGGGTGTTGCCCGCTGCAATTGCCGCCTTCGCTTTGCCCGATTCCGCGCTATGATCTGCGCCGCAACTGCCCGAGGCTGCCATGTCCCGCCCGATGATCCTGTTCGCCTTCGCCACCTTGTTGCCGATCCCGCTGATCGGTGCCGCCGGTCTGCTGGGCGGGGTCTGGGCGCTGGTGGCACTGGCGTACATGACGGCGATGGCGGCCTCTTTGGACCTGGTCGTGGACCGCACCACGCCACCCGCCCCAGATTCGGAATTTCCGGTCGCCAACGGGCTATCAGTGGCGCTGGCGCTGGGGCATTTTGCCCTGCTCGCGGCGACTGTGGCCGCCTTGTCCGGCGACCGGATCGGGACCCTCGCCAAGCTGGGCACCTTTGGCGCAGCGGGCCTTTATTTCGGGCAGGTCAGCAATTCCAACGCGCACGAACTGATTCACCGTGGGTCGCGCCGGCTGCATACTTTGGGTAAATGGGTCTATATTTCACTGTTGTTCGGGCATCACACCTCAGCACATGTGCTGGTGCATCACCGGCTGGTGGCAACGCGCGACGACCCAAGCTCGGCGCGGCGCGGCGAAAGCCTCTATCGGTTCATGAGGCGGGCATGGGCCGGCTCTTTCCGGGCTGGCTACACCGCCGAATCGCGCCGGCTGGCGCAGATCGGACGGTCAAAATGGCGCCACCCCTACGCGACTTATTGCGGCGGCGCGGTCCTGATGCTGAGCTTCGCCGTCTGGATTGGCGGGATCGGGGGGATGCTCGCTTATCTGGCGCTGGCCACCTTTGCCACATTGCAACTGCTGATGTCTGACTACGTGCAGCACTATGGCCTGTCGCGGCGGATCGGCAACAACGGCAAACTCGAACCCGTCGGCGTTCGACATAGCTGGAACAGCCCGCACTGGTTCTCCTCGGCCCAGATGCTGAACGCGCCCCGGCACAGCGACCACCACGCGAATCCGTCCCGCCCCTATGTCGCGCTGACTATATCCGACGCGCCACTGCTGCCCCGGTCCTTGCCGGTGATGGCCTGCCTGGCCTTGCACCCCCGGCTGTGGCGTCGGGTCATGGACCCGCTGGCCGCGCGATGGCGGGCTGCTGATTGAAAAGTGTCTCGACCATCACGCATGGCTCTGGCAACTTGTGCACATGCGCCTGACCCTTGCCCTGATTTGCCTCGCCGCCCCTCTCTGGGCCGAAACGCCGCTGACGGCCGACCAGTTCGAGGCTTACGTGACAGGCAAGACTCTTACCTTTGGCGGACGCGGGCAAGACCCCTATGGGGCCGAGCAATACAGTCCGGGACGGCGCGTCATCTGGACCTTTCTCGACAATGACTGCGCTGAAGGCGAATGGTATGCCGAGGGCGTAAACATCTGTTTCCTCTACGATTTCGACTCGACCGCGCAGTGCTGGCAGTTCTTTCAGGAGCCCGGCGGTCTGCGAGCCGAATTCATGAACGACCCCGGAACATCGGTGCTTTACGAAGCGCGGGAAGGCGGCAAACCGCTGGCCTGTCCCGGACCAAAGGTTGGCGTCTAGAACAAATTGCCCTGATCGGTCCTTGGCGGCTTCGGCTTTTTGCCGGGTTTGCCCCCGACCACAATTCGCCCATCAGCGAACTGAATTTCAAGGTTCGTTGCCGCCGCCGCCGCCCCGGTATCGGTTACCACATGACCGTCGCCGCGCACCACGGCGTAACCCCGCTCCAACGTCGCAACATAGCCAAGGCTTTGACGGACCCGGTCAAGCGCCGCGACCTGCGCGCCCAGATCGGCTTGGCGCCGCGCCGCAATACTTGAAAAGCGACGCATAAGAGCTTGAAATAATTCCTCTTTACGGGTCGCCCCCTGACGGAAGGTATCGCTGCGCAAGCCGCGCGCCCGTGCCGCCAGATCGCGCCGCCGGTCGGCGACAACGCGGGTCAGCGCCGGACCCAACCGCGCCCCAAGGTCGGCCACCCGCCGCAAGTCCTGCGCCACACCCCGTCGCAGCATCCCTGGCTTGAGCGTCCCGCTGGCCCGCGCCAGTTGCAGCGCCTTGATGTCACGGGCGCGACGCAGAGCGGCAGGCAGACGTTCGGCCAAATAGTCAAGGCGCTGGCGCGGTGTATCCAGCAATCCGCCGGGCTGCGGCAGGACCCGGCCCAGATCGCGCAACCGCTGGCCACGTTGGCCCAACGCCTGGGTCACGGCGCGGGTCAGCCGCGCGCCCTGCCCGTCGACATGGGCAACCAATTCCATCCGCACCGGCACCGCCAGTTCGGCAGCCGCCGTCGGCGTCGGGGCGCGCATGTCCGACACGAAATCGATCAGCGTCGTATCCGACTCGTGCCCGACGGCCGAAATCAGCGGAATGGACGACCCAGCGGCAGCCCGCACCACGATCTCCTCGTTGAACCCCCACAGATCCTCGATACTGCCCCCACCCCGCGCGACGATGAGAAGATCCGGACGCGGGATCGCGCCCCCAGGGGCCAAGGCGTTGAAACCGTTGATCGCTACGGCAACTTCGGTTGCGCAGTTCGCCCCTTGGACGGCCACCGGCCAGATCAGCACCTTGCGCGGGAACCGGTCACGCAGGCGGTGCAGAATATCGCGAATCACCGCACCGGAGGGCGAAGTGACGACACCGATCACCTCGGGCAGAAAAGGCAAGCGACGCTTGCGGGAGGCATCGAAAAGTCCCTCGGCAGCCAGCGCCATTTTTCGCTTTTCCAGCATCGCCATCAGCGCACCTGCCCCCGCAGGGGCGATGTCGTCGATCACCATCTGATATTTGGACTGTCCCGGAAAGGTCGTCAGCTTGCCGGTGGCGATGACCTCCATCCCCTCCTCCGGTCGGGTCGCCAGCGCTTGTGCGCGACCTTTCCAGATGATTCCCGACAGAACCGAGCGATC
>JBBSBK010000009.1:0-57656 GCA_038251315.1 Rhodobacterales bacterium
GATGCCAAGGTCGACGCGCTGGACGAGATCACATCCCGGTTGAGTCTGACCGCCGCCGACGTGCTGGCCGTGGGCGACGGGGCGAACGATCTGGGGATGCTGGGGCGTGCGGGCATTGGCGTTGCGCTGCACGCGAAACCTGTCGTGCAGGCGCAATGCGACGTGCGCATCAACCACGGCGATCTGACCGCGCTGCTGTTCCTGCAAGGCTATCCGCGCCCTGATTTCGTGACCTGAACCCGTGATCGAAGTCGCGCCCGATATTCTTGCCCTGCTGATGGGCGCGGCTTTTGTCGCCGGGTTCGTCGATTCCATCGCGGGCGGTGGCGGGCTGATCACGCTGCCCGTGCTGATCCTTGCCGGTGCACCGCCGGTCACGGCCTTGGCGACCAACAAGGTGCAGGGCGTGTTCGGCGCGGCGATGGCGGCGATCACTTATGCCCGTAGCGGCCACGTGGATTTGCGCAAACAGATCGGCCCGGCGCTAATCGCGTTCAGCGCCGCCATTGCCGGGGCGCTGCTGGCATCGCATCTGCCGACCGACGCGATCCGGTTGGGCCTGCCCGTGCTGCTGATCGGCATTGCGCTGTTCTTTGCGCTGAAACCGGGGCTGGACGACATCGACCGCACGCAGCGCATCGCGCCTGCGGTTTTCGTCGTGATGCTGGTGCCACTGGTCGGGTTCTATGACGGGCTGGTCGGGCCGGGGGCGGGCGCGTTTTACATGATCGGGTTTGTGGCGCTGGCGGGCTACGGCGTGCTGCGGGCGACGGCCCATACGAAACTGCTGAATTTTGCCAGCAATCTGGGTGGCCTGCTGACCTTTGCCGTGGTGGCCAGTCCGTGGTGGGCAACCGGCCTGTGCATGGGCGCGGCGCAGATTGCGGGAGCCTATGTCGGCAGCCACACCGCGATGCGGGTCGGATCGCGGCTCATCAAACCGGTTCTGGTGATTGCTGCGACCGCGCTGGCGCTGCGCCTGCTATGGGATATTTGGGCAACCTGATAAACTGCCCTTGCCACTTTGGCCCCGACGATTAAACTTAGAACCATTCTAAATCGGAGCCCGCCCATGATCCCCGGCCTGTCCAACCGTCGCCGTTTCCGCGACCTGACCGAACAAGAGGTGCTGGCGCTGGCGATTTCGTCCGAAGAGGACGACGGGCGGATCTATCGCAGTTACGCCGAAATGCTGCGCAAGGATTACCCATCGTCCGCCGCCGTTTTCGACGGCATGGCGACAGAAGAGGACACGCACCGCCAGCGCCTGATCGCCATGCACCAGCGCCGCTTTGGCGAGGTCATCCCGCTGATCCGGCGCGAACATGTGTCGGGGTTCTATGCCCGCCGGCCGGTCTGGCTGATCGAAAATCTGGGGCTGGAACGGATCCGCGACGAGGCGGCACAGATGGAACGCGACGCAGAACGGTTTTATCTGACCGCCGCCGCCGCCACGACCGACGCTGACACCCGCAAATTACTGGGCGATCTGGCTGCAGCCGAGGCGGGGCATACGAAAAAGGCGGGCGCGCTTGAGGATCGGCATCTGGACACCGACAGCCGGACCGACGAGGAAACCGCCGCCCATCGCCAGTTCGTGCTGACATGGGTGCAGCCGGGGCTGGCGGGGTTGATGGACGGGTCGGTCAGCACGCTGGCGCCGATCTTTGCCACCGCCTTTGCCACGCAGGACACCCGCACCACACTGCTGGTCGGGCTGGCCGCATCCATCGGCGCTGGCATTTCGATGGGCTTTACCGAGGCGGCGCATGACGATGGCGTCATTTCCGGGCGCGGGTCGCCGGTCAAACGCGGGTTTGCGTCCGGGGTGATGACAACGCTTGGCGGGCTTGGTCACGCGCTCCCTTACCTCATCACCGATTTCTGGACGGCGACGAGTATCGCGTTCGTCGTCGTGTTCATCGAACTGTGGGCGATCGTGTGGATACAGAACCGATACATGGACACGCCGTTCTTGCGGGCGACGTTTCAGGTGGTTCTGGGCGGCGCACTGGTATTCGCCGCCGGGGCGCTGATCGGGTCCGGCTAGCGGCGGAGCCTCCGGCGGGAGTTTTTAGTGCAAAGTGATTGGAGGGCCTGTTTCCTGTCAGGCAGTTTCGCGTTAGTGGATGTATAAGAAGCAGGAGCCGCCCATGACCACCCCCCGCCCTGTCGTCCTGTGCATCCTTGACGGCTGGGGTTTGCGTGACGATCCCACGGCAAATGCGCCTGTGCTGGCCGATACGCCGATCTATGACCGGATCATGGCGACTTGCCCGCATGCGCGACTGATTACCCACGGCCCCGATGTCGGCCTGCCCAAAGGGCAGATGGGCAATTCCGAGGTCGGGCATACCAATATCGGCGCGGGGCGGGTTGTGGCGATGGACCTTGGGCAGATCGATCTGGCGATCGAGAACGGGTCGTTTGCCAAATCCGACGCGCTGGTCGGTTTCGTCAAGACGCTCAAGGCCAGCGGCGGAACCGCGCATCTGATGGGTATCGTGTCGAACGGCGGCGTGCATGGGCATATCGACCACATCGTTGCCGCCGCCGATGCCATTGCCGCATCCGGCGTCCCCGTGGTGCTGCACGCGATCACCGACGGGCGCGATGTGGCGCCGTCGTCGGCGGGCGATTTTGTCGACTCGCTGGTGCAGCGATTGCCCAAAGGGGCGCGGATCGGCACGGTGATCGGGCGGTATTACGCGCTGGACCGCGATAACCGGTGGGAGCGGGTGCAGACCGCCTATGCGGCGATGGCGCAGGGCAAAGGGATTCATGCCAACACGGCTGATACCGCCGTCGCGCAGGCCTATGACGCGGGCAAGACCGACGAATTCGTTCCCGCCACGGTCATCGGCGACTATGCCGGGTTCGCCAAGGGTGACGGCCTATTCTGCCTCAATTTCCGCGCTGACCGGGCGCGTGAAATACTGGCCGCCATCGGGCGACCGGATTTCGACGCGTTTGACCGGGGCGCGATGCCCCGATTGGCGGCGCGGCTGGGCATGGTCGAATATTCTGACGCGCACCACGACTGGTATCAGGCGGTTTTCCCCAAACGTGACATCCGCAACACGTTGGGGGCGTGGGTCGCCGGCAAGGGCCTGACCCAGTTCCGGCTGGCCGAGACCGAAAAATACCCGCACGTCACGTTTTTTCTGAACGGCGGCAAGGAAGCCCCGGAAGTGGGCGAGGATAGGTTCATGCCGCCATCCCCCAAGGTCGCGACCTATGATCTGCAACCGGAAATGTCGTCGGTCGCCGTCACTGACGCCTTTGTGGGGGCCATCGAAAAGGGATACGACCTGATCGTCACCAATTACGCCAACCCCGACATGGTCGGCCATACCGGCGATCTGGAGGCGGCGATCAAGGCGTGCGAAGCAGTGGATCGCGGACTGGCGCGGGTCATCGCAGCGCTGGAAAAGGCAGGTGGCGCGATGGTCCTGACCGCCGATCACGGCAATTGCGAAACGATGGTCGATCCGGTGACAGGCGGCCCGCACACCGCGCATACGACCAATCCCGTGCCTGTCGCAGTGATCGGCGGGCCCGCCGGCGCGCGCCTGCGCAACGGGCGGCTGGCCGATATTGCGCCGACGTTGCTTGACCTCATGGGAATTGATCTGCCGCCGGAAATGACCGGGCAAAGCTTGATCGTCCGGTGATATCGCGCCTTGCCATTTGTTGCGCCCTGCTGGCCGAGCCTGCGCTGGCGCAGGATGATCCGGCAGCGGCGGCGCTTGCTGCATCTGAACGGTTACAGGCGGCTGCCGTTCAACTGGCCGACGTGTCGGGGTCGCGCAATCAGGTTGCTGCCCTGACCGAGGCGGTGCAGGCCTACGAAGACGGACTTGTGGCCCTGCGCGACGGTCTGCGCCGCGCCGCAATCCGACAGCAGGTGATTGAAGGCCAACTGGCCGCCAAAAGCGACGAGGTTGCGCGACTTTTGGGGGTGCTGGAAACGATGGGTCGGGCCCCTGCGCCGCTGCTGCTTTTGCACCCCTCCGGCGCGCTTGGCACGGCCCGGTCGGGGATGATCCTGGCCGACGTGACCCCGGCGCTGCAGTCGCAAGTCACTGAACTTCGCGGCCAGTTGGAAGAAGTCGCGATGCTGCGCCGGTTGCAGGACAGCGCCGCCGAGACGTTGCGCGACGGATTGCGCGGGGTTCAGGACGCCCGCACCGCCCTCAGCGCCGCAATCTCCGACCGCACCGACCTGCCGCGCCGGTTTTCCGAAGACCCGGTGCAGACGGCGCTGCTGATTGCCTCGACCGAAACGCTGGATGCCTTTGCAAGCGGGCTGGCGACTACCGTGGTGGGTGGGGCCGAAACCGGCGACGCACCCGACGCGACGACCCGCAAGGGCACGCTGGCGCTGCCGGTTCAGGGAACGATACTGCGCGCCTTCAACGCCGCTGATGCGGCGGGGGTGGTGCGGCCCGGGCTGGTCATCGCGGCACGGCCCCGCGCACTGGTGCTGGCCCCGGTGGCATCGACAGTGCGGTTCCGCGGCCCGCTGCTCGACTACGGCAACGTCATCATTCTGGAACCGGCGGCGGACGTGCTTTTCGTCATCGCCGGGCTGGCCGAGACCTTTGGCGACCCGGGGCAAGTGGTGCCCGAAGGGTCGCCCATCGGCCTGATGGGTGGTGAGACGCCGCCGGTTGACGCAATTTTGACCGCAAACGGGGTCGCCGGGGCAGAAGCACGCTCGGAAACCCTTTATCTTGAGGTCAGGGAGGGGCAAAGTCCCGTAGATCCCGCGACCTGGTTCGCGACGGAGTGAGGCAGACAGGAAAATCATGAAAAAATTTGCAATCGCTGCCATCAGCGGCACCGTTCTGGGGCTTTTGGCGACGACACAGATCGCCGGACCGCTGATCGCACAAGAGGCCGACAGCAATGCGTCGGTCTACGAAGAACTGGACCTGTTCGGCGATATTTTTGAACGGATACGGGCGCAATACGTCGAACCCGTCGATGAACACAAACTGATCGAGGCGGCGATCAACGGCATGCTGACATCGCTCGATCCGCATTCCTCGTACCTGTCGGCCAAGGACGCGGCGGACATGCGCGAACAGACGCGCGGCGAATTCGGCGGTCTGGGCATCGAGGTCACGCAGGAAGAAGGCTGGGTCAAGGTCGTGTCGCCCATCGACGGCACCCCGGCAGCCACGGCGGGAATCATGTCGGGCGATTTCATCACTGCGGTCAACGGCGAATCGGTGCTGGGGCTGACACTCGACGACGCCGTCGAACTGATGCGCGGGCCGATCGGATCTGAAATCATCATTACCGTGGTGCGCGAGGGCGAACCCGATCCCTTCGACGTGTCGATCATCCGTGACACGATCAAGCTGACGGCGGTGCGCAGCCGCACCGAAGGGGCGACGGTCGTCCTGCGGATCGTCACCTTCAGCGACCAGACGTTCCCCAGCGTCGAGGAACAACTTGTCGAACAGGTCGCAGCGGCAGGTGGCATGGACAAGGTCAACGGCTTTGTCATCGACCTGCGTAACAACCCCGGCGGACTGCTCAATCAGGCGGTTTATGTCGCCGACGCATTTCTGGACGCCGGCGAGATCGTGTCGACGCGGGGCCGCGACCCGGCCAACGGCGATCGTTACAACGCAACCGAGGGCGATCTGGCGATGGGCAAACCCATCGTGGTGCTGATCAACGGCGGATCGGCGTCGGCGTCGGAAATCGTCGCGGGGGCTTTGCAGGATCACCGCCGCGCCATCGTCGTCGGAACCAAATCGTTCGGCAAGGGATCGGTGCAGACGGTGATGCCGCTGCGCGGTGACGGGGCCATGCGGCTGACCACGGCGCGCTATTACACGCCATCGGGGCGGTCGATTCAGGCACTGGGCATTTCGCCTGACATCGTTGTTGAACAGCCGCGTGTGCCGGTTGTCGATCCGAATGCTGTCGAAGAACCGCTGCCGGTTTTCCGGTCCGAGGCCGACCTGCGCGGCGCGTTGAACAACGACAGCCTGACGGAGGACGAAATCCGTCAGATCGAGGCAGACCGGGCCAAGGCCGAGGCCTCCGCCGCCTTGCGGGAAGAGGATTATCAGCTGGCCTACGCCATCGACATCCTGAAAGGGCTCAGCGCTTTGGGGCCGTCGTCGGAGGCACCGTCGGGTCAATAGGCGTCTCGGGAGCAGGTACCAAGGGCGGCACGAATCCGCCTGTTTGACCGCAAGTCGCCCCGTGCATCACGGCGCTGCAGTCTGGTAAGGGGTGCCAGACCAACCCATGCCCACAGGACCGCCATGACACCTGACGCTATCGCCAGACTGCCCTACCGTCCCTGCGTCGGAATCATGCTCGCCAATCGGGCGGGGCAGGTCTTTGTCGGTCAGCGGCGCGACCGCGACATTGATGCCTGGCAAATGCCGCAGGGCGGTGTCGACAAGGGCGAGGCCCCCGCGACGGCCGCCTTGCGGGAACTGTGGGAAGAAACCGGCATCACTGCCGATCTTGTGCGACTCGAGGCCGAAACCCCGGATTGGCTGACGTATGACCTGCCCGCCGATGTGGTGCCGACGATCTGGGACGGGCGATATCGCGGGCAGGAACAAAAATGGTTCCTGCTGCGTTTTCTGGGCCGTGACGACGAGATCGATATTGCCACTACCCAGCCGGAGTTTTCACGTTGGAAATGGATCGACCCGCAAGACCTGTTGACCAGTATCGTGCCATTCAAGCGGGCAGTTTACATTGAGGTGTTGCAAAGCTTCGGGGACAAGTTGTGAAATCGTTCGCCCTTGTCCTTGCCCTGATTGCGAGCAACGCCTCGGCGCTCAGTTGTCTGCCGCCAGATCCGACGCGGGCGTTTCAGTCAGCGTCGGACGCGCCATCGGCCTATGTCGTCCTGCTGGGCCAATTCGATTTCGACGCCAGCGGGCTGCCGCCTGCGGTGTCGCAAGGTGACGCGGCCCAAAACCCAGCCCCGCGTGTCGCCCGGTTCGTCGGCAACGGCCTGACCCTGCAAGGGTTCACCAGTCCGCAAGACCGTGACATCATCCTTGAATTCAGCTGCGCCGGTCCGTGGTGCGGCACCCTGCAGCCCGGCGCCACGGTCATGGCCTATGCCCGCAAGGACGGCGACACCTATGCCGTCGAAGTCGATCCCTGCAGCGGCTGGATATTCCCCCAGCCGACCGATGAAACCCTTGACCGGGTCATAGATTGCCTGCGCGGGAACAGCTGCGACCCCGCAATCTAGAAATCGAGGTGTTCGACGTTCAGCGCATTGGTCTGGATGAACTCGCGCCGCGGTTCCACGTCATCGCCCATCAACTTGGTGAACAGGTCATCCGCCTCGGCCAGATCATCGACGCGCACTTGCAATAGGGTCCGCGCATCCGGGTCGAGCGTGGTTTCCCACAACTGGCCGGGGTTCATCTCGCCAAGACCCTTGTAGCGCTGCAATGACAGCCCGCGTTCGCCTTCTTCCAGGATCGCCTTGAGCAAGTCGAGCGGGCCGTGGATCACTTGTGTCCGGTCCTTGCGGATCAGCGTGGCGGGCTGGTCGTAGACGTCTTGCAGTGCGCGTGTGAAACTGCCGGTCTTGCGGGCCTCGCCCGAGCGCAGCATCGGGCCGTCCATCGTGCGCACCTCTTCGACGCCACGCAGGATACGGGCCAGCCTGATGCCGTGATCCTGGGTGATCCGGCCACGCCATCCGCGTTCCCATTCCAGCGCGATCAGGTCCAGACGTTTGGCAACCTTGTCAGCCACGCCCTGCAGGTCGGCGTCAACGGCCCCTTGCACGAACGCGCCCGCAATTGCGGCCTGTTCCAGAATGTGACGCGGGTAATGCGTCGGGAAGGCATCCAGCACCCGTTTCAACTGCCGCGCCTCTTCGACGACACGCAGCAGGTCGGCACCGGTGATTTCCTCGCCGTTGCCTTGGCGCAGGATCGCGCCGTCGATGCCCTGCTGGATCAGATATTCGTCCATCGCCGCCTGATCCTTGAGGTAAACCTCGGACTTGCCACGGGCGACTTTGTACAGCGGTGGCTGGGCGATATAGAGGTAGCCGCCCTCGATCAGCTGCGGCATCTGGCGGAAAAAGAAGGTCAGCAACAGGGTGCGGATATGCGCCCCGTCGACATCGGCGTCGGTCATGATGACGATCTTGTGGTAGCGCAGTTTTTCGATGTTGAATTCGTCACGCCCGATGCCGGTGCCCAGCGCCATGACCAGATTGCCAATCTCCTGACTGGCCAACATCCGGTCGAACCGCGCCCGTTCGACGTTCAGGATTTTACCCTTGAGGGGCAGAATGGCCTGCGTCCCCCGGTCGCGCCCGGTCTGGGCCGATCCGCCTGCACTGTCCCCCTCGACCAGGAAAATCTCGGTTTTGGAGGGGTCTTTTTCGCTGCAATCCTTGAGCTTGCCCGCCAAAAAGTTCACATCCATCGCCGACTTGCGCCGGGTCAGGTCGCGAGCTTTGCGGGCTGCCTCGCGGGCGATCGCGGCTTCGACAATCTTGCCAACGACGATCTTGGCGATGGCCGGGTTTTCCTCGAACCACTCGCTTAGTTTTTCGTTCATCAGGTTTTCGACCGCCGGACGAACTTCGGAGCTGACCAGTTTATCCTTGGTCTGGCTGGAAAACTTGGGGTCGGGCACCTTAATCGAAAGCACGCAAGTCAGCCCCTCGCGGGCATCGTCGCCGGTAAAGGAAATCTTTTCCTTTTTGGCGATCCCGCTGGTCTGGGCATAGTTGTTGATCGTCCGGGTCAGGGCGGCACGAAAACCGGCCATGTGGGTGCCACCGTCGCGCTGCGGGATGTTGTTGGTGAAGGGCAGCACCATCTCGTTATAGCTGTCGTTCCACCACATCGCGACCTCGACGCCGATGTCGTCGCGTTCGCCCTTGATGTAGATCGGTTCGGGCAGGATCGAATGTTTGGACCGGTCCAGATATTTGACGAATTCCTTGACCCCGCCGTCGTAATAAAGTTCCGACGTCAGCGGCTCGGCGGGCCGTTCGTCGGTCAGCAGGATGCGCACGCCGGAATTCAGGAACGCCAGTTCGCGCAGCCGCTTTTCCAGAATGTGGAAATCGTAATCAAGGTTGCTGAAGGTCTTGAGCGAGGCAAGGAACCGCACCTCGGTCCCCTTTTTGCCATCCGCCGGGCCTGTGACCTCGAGCGGTGCAACCGTAATGCTGTCCTCGAACCGCACATAGTGCGCCTTGCCGTTGCGCCAGATGCGCAGTTCCAGCCAATCCGACAGGGCGTTGACCACCGAAATGCCGACGCCGTGCAGACCGCCCGACACCTTGTAGGAATTCTGGTCGAATTTACCGCCCGCGTGCAGCTGGGTCATGATGACCTCGGCTGCCGACATGCCCTCTTCCTTGTGCATATCGACCGGGATGCCGCGCCCGTTGTCACCCACCGACACCGAGCTATCGGGGTTGATCGTCACATAAACGCGGTCGGCGTGACCGGCCAGAACCTCGTCGATCCCGTTGTCCACGGCCTCGTACACCATATGGTGCAGGCCCGACCCGTCGTCGGTATCGCCGATATACATGCCCGGACGCTTGCGGACAGCATCCAACCCTTTGAGAACCTTGATGGAATCAGCGCCATAGGCGGCGTTGTCGGCGGCTTCGTCGGACATGGGGGGAGGTTCCTAAGTGATACCCGAAAGATATATGGTTTTTGGCGGGGCTTGTCACGCGAATCGGCCATATTTTGTGCCTAAATCGGGGTGATCCGCAGGCAGTCAGATCGCCACCAGAACCACCGCCACGCAGATCAGCAGGCCGCCTGCCGTATAGTTCATTCGCCGTAACGCCTTGGGCGATTTCAGCAGGGCGCGCGCGCGGTCGACCGACAACGCCAGAACCAGATTGCCCGCCAGCGGGATGACCATCGACACGGCACAAATCGCGGCGATATCCCAGCCGGTCAGCCGCGTCACGTCAAAGAAACCCGGCAGCATCCCCATGTAGAACAGGATCGCCTTGGGGTTGCCGACGATGACTGCGACCCCGGCCAAAAACCCGGCCAAGCGCCCCGGTTTGGTCAGGCGGCTGTTCGCCCCCAACGGTTCACCTGCCGAGCGGATCACCAGCACGCCCATGACAAGGAACGTTAGCGCCGCGACGTATTGCATCAGGTGCAGGAAATCGCCGTAGACCGAGAGAATCCAGCTGACGCCAAGGATGGCGAGAAACGGCCAGATCAGATCGCCCAAAGTCACGCCGACGGCCAGCGGCCATGCGGCGGCGAAACCGCCAGACAGGGCGCGCGCAAGCAAGGCCACCCAGACCGGGCCGGGTGTCAGGAACAGCAGAAAGATGCCAAACGCATAGAACGCCAGATCGGCTGCGGAAATGGTCATTGACCGACGACGACCGGGCAGACACGCAACGGCGTCATTCACAGGTCCAGTCAGTAGCGGCGTTGGCGGCGTTGCGTAGCCAGATGGCATCGAAACCGGCAGTGACGCGATAGCCTTTGGCGTAGGCGGCCAAGGCAGTCTCGCGCGTCATCGCGACCTGACCCATTGGGATATTGGCGACATTGGCGGCAGTTTCGATCTTGGCAATCGCCGCCAGAAAATCGGGGTGATCGAATTGCGCCATGACCCCCAGATCGGTCGACAGATCGAACTGCGCCGGGATCAACAGGTCGATTCCCGGCACAGCGCAGATCGCGTCGATGTTGCCCACCGCGTCGCGGGTTTCGACCAGCAGGCAGCAGACCAGTTGCGGCGCGATGTCGCGTGCATAGCCCAGCAGGGTCGTGTTCCAGCGGGCTGAGGCGACAAAGGGACCGAAACCGCGGTTGCCGTCGGGCGGATAGCGCATGGAGGCGACGGCGCGGCGGGCGTCGTCGGCCGTGCGGATCATCGGGAACACGATGCCTTCGGCCCCCATGTCCAGCGCCCGTTTGACATGATCGGCGCGGTTTTCGACGACCCGCACAAAGGGGGCGCAATCGGTAATGGCAGTCGCTGCGATCATCGCCTGTGCGGCGGCGTAATCAATCGCGCCGTGTTCCATGTCGATGATGACGCCGTCCGCGCCCGCCGCCGCAATGGCCTGCGGGATGATCGCGGACGGGATGGTGCAGATGTGCAGGGTCAGGCGGGCATCAGGTTGGGCGAGTTTGGTTTTAAAGCTGGGCATTTATTCCATCCGCACGGTCGAGGTGCCGTCGTCATCGGTCACGGCCATGTTCTGCGCCCTTTGGCCCAGTTCCGCAAACAGTTCCGGCCCGGTGCCGGTCATCCATGCCTGCGCCCCCAGCGCACAGATTTCGCCATACAGCGCGGCGCGGCGGTCGGCGTCCAGATGTGCCGCGACCTCGTCCAGGAGCAGGATCGGTGGGGCACCGAAATCGCGGGTCAGGGCGCGGGCGTTGGCAAGGATCAGGGCGATCAGCAGGGCCTTTTGTTCGCCGGTCGAACAATCCTTGGCGGCGATCCCCTTGGCGGCAAAGGTCGCGGCCAGATCGCTGCGGTGCGGCCCGATCAGGGTGCGCCCGGCGGAAAGGTCGCGTTGGCGGCTGTCGGCCAGCGCGGTGCGCAGGTCGTCGGCACTATCAGGCATATCGGCGTCAAGGGTCAGGGCGGCGACGGGAAAGGTGGATTTCACGTCGGCTTGGGCGGCCACTAGTTGGGCAATGGCGTGTTGTCGGTTGGCGTGGATTTGCGCCCCAGCTTCGGCCATTTGGGTTTCAAGCGCAACGTACCAATGGGCGTCGCGCACCATGTCTTTCAGCAGCCGGTTACGTTCGCGCATCGCCTTTTCATAGGCCAACACAGCGTCGCCGTGGCCCGGTTCGAACGACAGCGTGGCGCGGTCCAGAAACCGCCGCCGCCCATCGGCCCCTTCGATCCACAGACGGTCCATTGCCGGAACAAGCCACAGGATACGGGCGATGCGGCCCAAGGCGGTTTGCGTTGCTGCCTTGTCGTCGATCCTGACCTGACGGGGCTGCCCCGGTTCGGCGCTGGTGTCGACCTCGTGGATCTGATGCAGCGATTGCAGAATGGCGCTGACCTTCCAGCCCAGCGATTCGGGCCGACGGATCAGATCGTTGGTGGCCGCACGGCGCAATCCACGACCGGGTGACAGCAGCGACACGGCTTCGAGGATATTGGTCTTGCCCGCCCCGTTCGGTCCGTGAATCGCGATCGGGCGACCGTCAAGGTCCAGCACTGCGCGTTTGTGAGAGCGGAAGTGGGAGAGGGTGAGGCTGGTCAGGGCAAGCTGCATGGACTGCCTTCACCGCGGGGCGATAACTCTTGCAAGAGTTTTCAGTAATTTCTTGCAAGAAATTATGCTGCTCACACCCGCATCGGCATCACGACATAGACCGCCGAGGTGTCGTTGCCTTCGCGCATCAACGTCGGGTCGCCGGACGAATTGAACATGAACACGGCGTTTTCACGATCGACCTGACTGGCGATTTCCAGCAGGTATTTGGCGTTGAACCCAATCTCCAGCTTTTCGTCGTTATAGGCGACGGTCAATTCTTCTTCGGCCGCACCGCTGTCCGGCGCGTTCACTGACAGGACCAGCCGGTCCTGATCCAGCGACAGTTTCACGGCGCGCGACCGTTCCGAACTGACGGTGGCGACCCGGTCGACGGCGCGGGCGAAATCGGCCGCGTCCACCTCCATCTTGCGGGTGTTCCCTTGGGGAATGACGCGGGTGTAATCGGGGAACGTGCCGTCGATCACCTTGGAGGTCAGGGTGATGTCGGCGGTGGCAAAGCGCACCTTGGTTTCGCTGACCGACACCGCGACATCCATGTCGTCGTCGTCCAGCAGCTTGCGCAATTCGCCCACGGTTTTGCGCGGCACGATCACGCCCGCCATGTCGGCCGCCCCATCGGGCAAGGCCGCGTCGATCCGGGCCAGACGGTGACCGTCGGTGGCAACGCAGCGCAGCACCTTGCCGCCCTCGCCATCGGCGATGTGCATGTAGACGCCGTTCAGGTAATAGCGTGTCTCCTCAGTCGAAATGGCGAATTTGGATTTGTCGAACAGGCGGCGCAACACGGGTGCCTTGCAGGTGAAATTCGCCGCGTAATCCGACGAGGCCATGACGGGGAAATCTTCCTTTGGCAGCGTGGCGAGCGAGAAATTCGACCGCCCCGCCTCGATCGTCAGCCGCCCCGAGGCGCTGTCGGCGGTCAGCGTCACCAGCGACCCGTCGGGCAGTTTGCGTACAATCTCGTTCAGCGTCACTGCACTGACCGTGGTGGACCCCGCCCGCTCGACCTTGGCGGGGGCCTTGTCCACCACTTCGATATCAAGGTCGGTGGCGCGGAAATGAACCGTGTCACCCGATGCCTCGATCAGCACGTTGGCGAGGATCGGAATGGTGTTGCGCCGTTCGACGACCGACTGGGCCTGTGCGACGGCCTTGAGCAATGCGCCGCGTTCGATGCTGAGTTTCATGTCCCTAAGCCCTGTCTGATCCGGTTCTCGCTGGCCGGACTGCGAAACTACCTGTTTCACACTCCTTCTCAAGCGGATTTTCACGGACTGTTGATGGTTCCAACCGCTGGGTCAACCCCGGCCTTATCCTTCGAGCGTGCGGCGCAGCCTTTCCAGATCGTCGGCGATCTGGCTGTCGGTCGCCCGCAGCTCGTCAATGCGCTTGACGCCGTGCATGATCGTGGTGTGGTCGCGCCCGCCGAAACGGCGGCCGATGTCGGGCAGCGACCGGTTTGTCAACTGCTTGCACAGATACATCGCCACCTGTCGCGGACGGGCATAAATGCGCAGGCGTTTGGGGCCGATCAGATCGGACAGGCGGATGTTGTAGTGGTCGCTGACCTGCCGCTGGATGGTTTCGACGGTGACCTTGCGGTCGCTGGCCCGCAGCACATCGGCCAGACAATCCTGCGCAAGTTCAAGGGTGATTTCCTGCCCGACAAGGCTGGCAAAGGCGAAAAGCCGGGTCAGCGCCCCTTCGAGAACGCGGACGTTGGTAGAAATCCGGTGTGCCAGAAACTCGATGACGCCGTCGTGGATTTCGAGGCCCTTATACTGATTGCGATAGTAGCCCACCTTGGTTTGCAGGATGCCGAGGCGCAGTTCATAATCGGTCGGGTGCAGGTCGACGATCAACCCGCATTGCAGACGCGATTTGATGCGGTCTTCGAGGCCCTGAATCTCGCCCGGTGCGCTATCCCCTGAAATGATGATTTGCTTTTGCATGTCGATGAGGGCGTTGAACGTGTGAAAGAATTCCTCTTGGGTCGATTGCTTGCCCGCGATGAACTGAACGTCGTCCACCATCAGCACATCGACCGACCGGAACAACTGTTTGAAATCCATCATCTTTCGGTCGCGTAGCGCGGTGATGAACCGATACATGAATTGTTCGGCCGACAGATAGAGCACTGTCAGTTCGGGTTGGCGGCGCCGGACTTCGTGAGCGATGGCGTGCATCAGGTGGGTCTTGCCCAGACCGACGCCGCCATAAAGAAACAGCGGGTTGAACGTGACCGGCCCACCCTCGGCGACCCGGCGGGCGGCGGCGTGCGCCAGTTCGTTCGGCTTGCCCACGACGAAATTTTCAAAGGTGAATCGCGCGTCAAGACCCGCACCCGGTATTTCGTCTTCGGCCGTGACCGGAAACACTTTGACCGTGGCACGCTTGACCAGTCCGTTTACCGTTTCAAAATGCAGCCGATCAATGGCCGCGCCGCAGCGGTTCAGGTGATAGATGATCTGTTCGGCATATTTTTGGGTAATGTAGTTGCCATGGAACTTGGACGGCACTGAAAACGTCGCCACCCCATCCGTCAAATCCATGAGCCCAAGCGGTTCGATCCAACTGGCAAAGTTATTCGCGCCAACGGACCCGCGCATTGTTTCGCGCGCGCTCGCCCAAAAGTCCTTGATCATGTTGTATTTGTCCCAAACAAACGTATGTCAACTTGGCGCCGGAAGTCCGAAACCGTTCCCCTGCGACGTACGCCGTTCCCGCCTGCAACACTGTCTTTCGCCGCTGATGATGCCGCCTCAGCGGCTGTCCCAAAGACCTGTCACAAAACCCTGAAGAATCAGCCAAACCGGGCCGTTGACGGCCGGTAGACTGCCCTCTTTGGGCCATTTGAGGGGCATTGAACCACAGTCATACACTCGCAAGCGGTGCGTGACACGCAGACGCAGAAAGGCCGCAGATGACACGTGCAAAAGTGCCGTCGCCCTCCTGTCATGAAGACGGCAAATCCGCGTTTCGGCGGGGATCGGGGTAACGGCAGCTACCCCAAAAATCCGCCACGGATTGCCGCGCTTCTTCATGGTCCCCCAGGAACGATGTGAATCGCTTGGTCAAGCTAGCAAGGGCTTTGGTACGCGTTCAACTGAACAACGCGCTTGACTCGGGGTTTGCCCGAAAAGAATCCCCAAGGCCTGTTGAATCCGTTCACGAAGTCAGATCGGTTGTTGCACAAAAAGCAAAAAGCGCGCCGGGCGGGGCGCGCTTTGGTTTGGGGTCTTGACGCCCAGGGGTGCCATGTGCCGCCAGAATCAGGCGGCGGGACTGGTCGCGATCAGCCGATGGATTTGACCCGCGATGACAGCCGCGACATTTTCCGCGCGGCGGTGTTCTTGTGAAACACGCCTTTGGTGACGCCGCGCATCAGTTCGGGCTGGGCCGCACGCAGGGCGGCGGTTGCGGCATCCTTGTCGCCAGTCGTGATCGCCTCTTCGACCTTGCGCAGATAGGTGCGAATCCGCGAACGGCGGGCTTTGTTGACCTGAAAACGCGCCTCGTTCTGGCGAGCGCGTTTTTTGGCTTGGGATGTATTGGCCATGATATGTTTCCCCTCTTTCGGGTCGGTTATGTGTCAAAAGCGCAAGGAGACCCGTACCGGAAAGGGATCCGGTTAATTCTTGCCAGAGCGGGCTTCACGCGCATGTATGGCGGCCTATAGGTCAGCCCCCGTGAAAAGAAAAGCCCCTAAACCGGTACGCATCTAACGATCGCGGAACTGCGGTTGCCGCTTGGCCTGAAATGCGGCCATCCCCTCTTTCTGATCGTCGGTGGCGAACAGCGCCTGAAACAGCCGCCGTTCATAGCGAACGCCGGCCTCGAGCGGCATCTGATAAGCCTGATTGACCGCATCCTTGGCCGCCATCACCGCCAGCAGCGATTTTTCCGCGATCTTGGTCGCGGCCCCCCGTGCCTCGTCCAGCAACCCCTTGGCGGGCACGACACGGCTGACCAGCCCGGCGCGTTCGGCCTCGGCTGCGTCCATGAAGCGGCCCGTCAGGTGCATGTCCATCGCCTTGGCCTTGCCAACGGCGCGGGGCAGGCGCTGGGTGCCACCGATCCCGGCGATGACGCCCAGATTTATTTCAGGTTGGCCGAATTTGGCGGTTTCGGCGGCAATGATGAAATCACACATCATCGCGAGTTCGCATCCGCCACCCAGCGCATAGCCCGCGACGGCGGCGATGATTGGTTTGCGCACCGCGTTGAACCGGTCCACGTCGCTGCCGAAAAAGTCGCCCAGCGCCATGTCGGTGAAACTTTTCTCGGCCATTTCGGCCACATCGGCCCCGGCGGCGAATGCCTTGTCCGACCCGGTGATGATGATGCAGCGCACCTTGGCGCTGGCGTCGGCGTCAACCAGCGCGTCACAAAGTTCGCCCATCAACTTGCTGCTGAGCGCGTTCAGCGCCTCAGGCCGGTTCAGGGTTATCAGACAGACATCGTCCGCCACGTCGACGATGATCGTTTCATATGCCATCTGCGGCCCCTTGGGTTGCGTCCAATCCCTTTGATTAGCAGCGCGGGCGGGGCGATCAAGCTATCTTTGACATTGCGGGCAATAGAATGACGCGCGGCCTGACTGGACGATTCGAATGATGGTGCCGGTGCAACCGGGGGTCGGACAGGGCTGGCCGGCGCGGTCGTAAACCCGAAAACTGTGCTGGAAATAACCAAGTTCGCCGCTGGTCTGGCGGTGATCCTGCAACGACGATCCGCCAGCCGCGATCGCCTCGGCCAGCACGTCGCGGATGATCGGGACCATCCGGGCGACGCGGGCCGGCGACAGCCCCCCGGCGCGGCGTTTGGGGTTGATTCGGGCGCGGTGCAAGACTTCGCTGACGTAAATGTTGCCAAGCCCCGCCAGCACTTTCTGATCCAGCAGGGCCGTCTTGATCGGCGTATTGCGCCCGCGCAGCCGCGCAATCAGGTGATCTTCGTGGAAATCGTTGCCGAACGGTTCGGGGCCGATGTCGCGCAGCAGCCAGTGAGTTTCGGTCGTGGCGGTGTCCAGCAGATCCATCGCGCCGAACCGGCGGGCGTCGTTGAAGGTGATCCGCGCCCCGTTGCCCATGTCGAACACCACATGGTCATGCTTGGCCGGGGCGGGGTGGATGTGGTGAAACTGGCCGATCTGTGCGCCGGAAATCAGCATCCGCCCCGACATGCCGAGGTGGATCAGCAAGGTTTCGCCCCGATCCAGATCGGCCAGGATGTATTTGCTGCGCCGCCGCAGGGCCAGCACCCTGGCCCCGGTCAGCCGGTCGGCCATGCGGTCGGGAAACGGCCAGCGCAGATCGGGGCGGTTGATCGACGCGACCGCAATCACCTGCCCCTCCATCGCGGGGGCAAGGCCTCGGCGGACAGTTTCGACCTCGGGCAGTTCGGGCATCAGGTTTTGGCGTTCATATCCATGATGAACCGTGCATAGCTGAGGAAATCAGGCATGCCGACCAGATATTTTTGCAATTCGATGGTTTTGCCATTCTCGAACCGCAGTTTGTAGGTGTGATGGCCGTTGTCGCGCAGATCGACCAGCCGGGTCATGTCGAATTCGCAGTGCTGGAACAGCCAGTTCGTCGTCGACAGGGTGCGGTCGTCATAGCGGACCTCGTAAAACATGATCCGTATAACGCCAAAGAGAACAGCGAGGGTCGTCGCGATCATCATGCCCTGACCCATCGCAAACACCTCGCCGGGGCGGGCCCAGATCAGATAAATAATGACCGCTGAAACGCCAAGACTGATGCCGCGCACCCCGATGGTGGGCCGCATGATCGTAGTGTTCAGCGACATCCGCGCCTTGGCCTTGGCGCCGATTTGGGCCACGATCCCGGCATTGACAGTTAGCCCGCCACCCAGCCGTGCGCCCAGCGTTTTATCCGGCATCCGCCCGTCCGCATCCAACTGGCCGAACCGGCGGTCTACCGCGTTCGACGCTTTGGCGTTCAGCCATAACCGGACCGCCGTCAGCGCAGCGACAATCAGCAGAACGGGGATCATTGAAATCATGGGGCCGCCCTGCGTCAGAATGGGGATTTGTCCTTTGTGCTGCGAGGCTATAACCCCAAGTGGACGAAATTCGGGCAGCGGTGTGACATGACTGACCAAGATCAAACGACCCATTTTGGCAACCAGACCATCCGCGAGGGCGAAAAGGCGGGGCGGGTGCGCGGCGTGTTCACCTCGGTTGCCAGCAAATACGACGTGATGAACGACGTGATGAGTGGCGGCGTGCATCGGCTTTGGAAAGACGCGATGATGGATTGGCTGGCGCCGCGCGCCGGTCAGCGCCTGCTGGACGTCGCGGGTGGGACCGGCGACATCGCATTCCGGTTCCTGAAACGGGCCGGGTCGGGCCACGCCACCGTGCTGGACCTGACCGAAGGCATGCTGGTCGAAGGACGCAAACGGGCCGAGGCCGAACGGTTGTCGGCCAGCCTCGACTGGTTGGTCGGCGACGCGATGGCGCTGCCTTTCGACGACGCGACGTTCGATGTCTACACGATCAGTTTCGGCATCCGTAACGTTACCCGGCCCGAGGTGGCACTGGCCGAAGCATTCCGCGTCCTGCGCCCCGGTGGCCGCCTGATGGTGCTGGAATTCAGCCAACTGCCCAATCCGGCGTTGCAAGCCGCCTATGACGCCTATTCGTTCAACGTGATCCCGCGGATGGGTCAACTGGTCGCCGGAGATCGCGATTCCTACCAATACCTTGTTGAATCGATCCGCAAGTTTCCCGATCAGGACACGTTTCTGAACATGATTCGCGACGCCGGGTTTGAAAATGCCAAATACCGCAACCTGACGATGGGGGTCGCGGCGCTCCACTCTGGCTGGAAGCTGTAAGCCGTTGCGTGGTCCGCACAACATCTGGCGGCTGATCCGCACCGGGGCGACGCTGGAACGCGCGGGCGCGATGAATATCGTGCTGGACGCGCTGCAGGCCGGGCCGATGCTCCGGTTCACCGCCCGCACGCTCGCGCTGCCGTTTCGCTGGTTAGGCTATCGGGGCGACCCGACGCTGCCGCCGACGACGCGGGCGCTGACAGCACTTGGCCCCGCCTACATCAAATTCGGGCAAATCCTGTCGACCCGCCCAGATGTGGTCGGGGACGATCTGGCCAACGAATTGCGCGTCTTGCAGGATGCCCTGCCGCCGTTTTCGACGGGCCTTGCCAAAGCCGAGGTCGAACGCGAGTTGGGCATCAGGGTCGACGATGTGTTCAGCAGCTTCTCCGAACCCGTCGCGGCGGCGTCACTGGCGCAGGTTCACAAGGCTGTTCTGCGTGAAACAGGCGAGGCGGTGGCGGTCAAGGTGCTGCGCCCCGGCATCGAACGGGCGTTCCGCAAGGATGTCGATGCGTTCTACCTTGCCGCATGGCTGATCGAAACCCTGTCGCCCGCATCCCGCCGCCTGCGCCCGCTGGACGTGATCGACCATTTCGACGGGGTGGTGCGCGGCGAGTTGGACCTGCGGCTGGAAAGCTCTGCCGCGTCCGAATTCCGCGCCAACACGGAAAAGGATGCCGGATTTCAGGTGCCGGTGGTCAAATGGGAACAGTCGGCACGCCGGGTCATGACGCTGGGCTGGGCCGAGGGGGTCAGTATCGGCGACAACGCCGCGCTGGATGCCGCCGGGCATGACCGATCGGTACTTGCGGCACGGGTGCTGCAACTGTTCCTCAACCACGCCCTGCGCGACGGGTTGTTTCACGGCGATATGCATCAGGGCAACCTCAAGGTCGCGGCGAATGGCGACATCATCGCCTATGATTTCGGGATCATGGGCCGGATCGACGCCTATACGCGCCGGGTTTACGCGGAAATCCTGTTCGGGTTCATCCGCAAGGATTACCGCCGCGTCGCCGAGGTGCATTTCGAGGCGGGCTATGTCCCCGCCGACCGCGACGTCGAAGACTTTGCCCGTGCCCTGCGGGCCGTGGGCGAACCGATCTTCGGCATGGACGCCAGCCGCATCTCGATGGCCCGCCTGCTGGCCTATCTGTTCGAGGTGACGGAACGGTTCGGGATGCAGACCCGCACTGAACTGATCCTGCTGCAACGGACGATGGTGGTGGTTGAGGGCGTGGCGCGGTCCCTGCACAACAAGGTCGACATCTGGGAAGACGCGCGGCCCGTCGTCGAAAGCTATATCAAGGACAACATCGGCCCAAAGGCGCTGCTGCGCGATCTGGTCAAGACCGCGCAGGTGCTGGCGCGGTTCGGACCACGCCTGCCGGAAATGGCATCGGCGGCCTTGATCCGCAGCAACACCCTCGAGGTCGAGATAACGCGGCGGTCATGGCTAAGGCCGATGATCTGGATGGCGGTCGGCGGGGCGGTGGTGGGGGCATTGGTTTGGGTGGCGGAGGTGCAGTAGCGGAGCTTGAAACACAGCCCCAAGCGTCAGAAATACGCCGGATCCCGCAGCGCCGACACACTTGTCGCCAGCACCCCGACCCCGCCTGCCAACATCAGGATCGTCTGGCCGCCTTCAGAACGCACCTCTTGCACGCGGGAATAGATGTCGGCCTGTTCCTGCAGGAACACCTCGCCTTCGGCGTCGTAGTTGACGACCTCGAAGGTATAAAGACCGCTTGGCAACGGCAGCCCGTCATCCCCGACGCCGGCCCATTGCACAGGGTCCGCCGACACCGGGATTGACATCCTCTGCACCTCAATCCCGGTCGCGTTGCGCACCACCAGTTCGACCCGGTCGGCATAGGACACCGGATTGGGGGCCACCGTGATCGGGCTGTTGTCAAAAAATCCGGCGACCGGCGCGCGCGCCTCTTTCCCGACCCATGAGGCCATCTGCGCCATCCCGCTGGCCCCCATCTGCAAGGATAGGGCGGTCAGCAACTGGTTCGTCTTGGCCTGCTGTTCGACACCCGAAAAGGTTGCGAGCTGCACCGCGTAATCTGCCGAATCGATCGGGTTCAGCGGATCCTGATTGGTCATCTGAACCGTCAGCATCTTGAGGAAGGTATCGAAATCCGAACTGATGACTCGGCCCGGACCCGTGGGTGCCGCACCGGACTGGGGGGTGTTGATCGATGTCTGGTTGATTTGCATGATTGTTCCTTTCGTCAGAGCCGCAGGTCGAGGGTCGACGATCCCCGCAGCGCCGGCCTGTTCGCCGCAGATGGTCCCGTCAACGGAGTCGGTTCAGGTGGCGTGGTTGATGTGCCGCCAATACCGGGCCGCGCGGCGTTCTGACCGCCAAAGCCATGACTGGCCCGCCCGCCGATGTCGATATTGACCTGCCGATATCCCTGATCGCGCAATTCTTGGGCGAGGGTGTCGATATGGCGCCGCATCAGGTCGGCGGTTTCCGGACGCTCGGCACTGATCGTCACGATGACGGTGTGGTCGGTTGTGGTCAACTGCATCCGCACCCGCCCCAATTCTTCGGGGTTCAGCGCCACTTCGGTCCCGCCGTCGACGGTCGCGGTGACAGCGACCGCAATCTGGCTGGCAATGTTTCGCGCGATTTGGCGTGCGAAAGGTGCTGCCGGATGCACCGGATGCGGGCTTTGATGCGGCGTCGGGATGAGACCTGAATCGACCGGCGCCACCGGATCGGGCAGGGCGGCGTCGATGACGGGCAGGGCCGGCGTGTCGGCGCGTCTCGCACTGCGGGGTGCCTGCGTGCAGGTGGAGGTGGCAGCGATCACATTCTCGACCTTGCCATCGATCTTGTCGACACGGATCGGCGTGGTCATGACAGCGCCCTCGCCCACCGTCGCTTTGGCAGGCATTGCGGGGACATGTGGCGCGGGCCGAAGTTGCACCATGCCAGAATTCGTCGGCCCTTGGGCGGTCTGATTGATGATTGACGAAGCGGTATCGGTCCTGTGGATGGCCTGACTTGCGATTCCAGCCGGAATGGGTGGTCCGCCGTTTCCCGGTAAATTTTTTGTGCCCAGATGCGGTTCGCTTTCAGCCGGCGGCGGGGGTGTGAAAGTTTTGCCTGTCAAGGCCGAGGTCACCAAAATCGGGGCCGCGATGATCGGACCGCCTGAAACCGGGATGGCCCGAACCCTCTCCGCCCGAACCGGGGCCTCTAAAGAAGGGGCGCCCAAAATCTGTCCCGCCTGAATCGACGCTACCCCCTTGCGGCGTGCAACCCGATCCAAAGGTGGCGGAAAATCTCGCACAGCATCCGGCTTGCCTGTCTGGGCCCCCGACGCGCTTCGTTTTTTCTGAAATTCCTCCAGCGGGCCGATGGATTTGAACTGGCGCAAATCGTCAGGGTTTGCGGCAATCATCGGACTCGGATGTGGTGCCGCGGCAGACGGCCGCGAAGTGCGTTCGGGCAGGTCGTCAGACGGTTTAGGGAGGCTCAGGTTGGCGGGAACCGGGAGAGTGGGGTTCGCCAACACGCCCTGCGGTTCGGCTGGCAAAGCGTCGGTCGGCTCCTCGGGGTCAGCGATGCTGTTTTCCGCGCTGTCCGGCTGTTGCGCAGCATGCGGCAAAGCGACGGAACCGGATGGCTCGTGCCCTGCAAAGACCAGCGCAAATGCCCGACCCTCGGCCAAGGGACCCGCATCTGACCGGGATCTGTCGGTAGGGCCGGCGAGACCCCGCGACAAGACGGCGGGCAGGGACAGGGGGGGCATCGGTTCTCCGATCGCGGTAATGCGTGCCGGGTCCTAGATGACCGCACAAACTTACCAGTTCTTTACCCATCGCAGGGCAAGATAAATATAATCTGTCGAATTGGAGTCGTTCATGCGCCCCGAAATGCCCGCCGCCGTGGCCTCGTCGCCGGCTTTATCCGCACCGCTCCGCGATGACCGGCTGCGCGAGGTCGCGATGCAACTCGAGGCGACGTTCCTGTCGGAAATGCTGAAATCCGCGGGCGTCGGCGCGGTCAGCGAAAGTTTCGGCGGCGGTGTGGGCGAGGAACAATTCGGTTCTTATCTGCGCGATGCCCAAGCCCGCGAGATGGTCAAGGCGGGGGGCATCGGGCTGGCGCAAACACTGTTCGACGCGATGCAGGCGGGTGGCAGATGAACGCGCGACTGATGCAGGATATCCTTGATCACCTGACAGCCGAACGCGCGGCGATCCTGCGCGGCGACTTTCCGGGGCTTGACCGGCTGAGGGTCGAAAAGGTGCCGTTATTCGACCGGTTGGCGCAAACCAACGGCATGGCCGCGTTCGATCTGCAACAGATCGGTTCCGGCGTCGCCCGCAATCAACGGCTGCTGGCCGCGGCAATGGCCGGGGTCCGTCACGCCGGTGCGCGGCTCTCCGCCGTGACCGAGGTGCGCGATACGCTGCGCACCTACGACCGGTCCGGTCAGACCTGCGATGTCGCAGGCCACCGCCCGGCATTCGAGCGCAAGGCGTGACCCGGCTTTAGTTCAAATTGGGCGCATCGGCCGCGCCGCGATTAGGACTCTGTTAGCGGTCGACGTCGCAGGATGGCCGTGCATCCGGAATGGATGATGCAGGGGTGGATATCCGCGGCACTGCATCGGTCAGAACGACATTCACCGCCGCCCCGCCGGGGTGGCCCCTGAACATCATGGCGCAAAAGCGCCGCCTCAACAAAGGACCCTGACGAATGTCCAGCATTCTCACAAACACCAGCGCGATGGTCGCGCTGCAAACTCTCAAGAACATCAACGGCGACCTGTCCAAGGCGCAGTCGATGATTTCGACCGGCAAAATGGTCGCCTCGGCCAAGGATAACGCCTCGGTCTGGGCGATCTCCAAGGTGATGGAATCCGACGTTTCGGGCTTCAAGGGGATTTCCGACAGCCTTGGGCTTGGCGAATCGACCGTGGCGGTGGCACGGCAGGCGACCGAGACGGTGACCGACCTGCTGACCAAGATCAAAGGCAAGATCGTGGCTGCGCAAGAAGAAAACGTCGACCGCAGCAAGATCCAGACAGATATCGACGCGCTGACCGGCACGATCAAGTCGATCGTCAGCGGGGCCCAGTTCAACGGGCTCAATCTGATCAGAGGGACGGATGACATGAACATCCTGTCCTCGCTCGACCGGGCAGGCGACGGGTCTGTTACCGCGTCCAACATCACCGTCAGCCGTCAGGATCTGACGTCGACAGCGGGTATTTACGGATCGGGCACGGCGCTGAACGCCAACGCGACGGCCAGTGCTGCGGCCGTCGCCTCGGCCGGTAATTCCGCCAACGTGACGATCGCGACCGACGCCGACATGTCCGACAACGCCGTGTCGATCGACATCGCCGGGGTCACGCTGAACTTTGCCGCCGGAGAGTTGTCGGGCGACCAGGACGCCGCAGCGACGCAGATCAGCGCCGCCCTGAACGCGCTGGGGCTGACCGGGGTCAGCGCCGCGGTCGACGGGACCAACGCCAACCAGATCAACGTCACCTCGACCCGGTCCTTCGAATCGGTGTCGCTGGCGGCGACGGGAGCCACAGCCAGCGCCGCAACCATCGGCGAACGGGCTGAAAACATCGCCCTGTCGACTTCGGCCAACGTCAATAACGGCGACGGCTATCGGGTGACGGTCGGATCCGCCTCTTACAGCTATGTCGCTGGCAAGGGCGAAACGATGGAGGATGTGGCCAAGGGTCTGAAAACCGCCATCGACGGTGCGGGCTTGACCGGGATCACAACACGTGCGGTCAAGGATACCACCACCGGTGCCTGGTCGCTCAAGGTCGACAACGATGGCACCGGGTCGGCAAGCCTTGGCTTTTCGGTGGTCGGCAATGCGGGCGGGACGGCGTCGGGCGGGCTGTTCGGTCTGGACAACCTCAAAGTCGCGACCAACGCCGGCGCGGATGCGGCGCTCGACAACATCGAAACGCTGATCGCCAACTCGATCGACGCTGCGGCGTCCTTTGGCTCGGCACAGGGCCGGATCGAAACCCAGGCGGACTTTATCGGCAAGCTGACGGATGCACTGAAAACCGGGATCGGCACGCTGGTCGATGCCGACATGGAGGAAGCATCAGCACGGCTTCAGGCCCTGCAGGTGCAACAGCAACTGGGCGTGCAGTCGCTGTCGATCGCCAATCAGGCGCCGCAGTCGATCCTGTCGCTGTTCCGCTGAACCATCAGGCGAAGGCGTCATCCGGCGCCTTCGCCATCCCGACTGATGCGGATGCGGTAAAACCCCGTCCGGCCCTCTCATGGTCCCGAAAGGACAACACGTGAACGCCATCGAACAAGCCCGACAGGCCTATGCGCCGACAAGAACGCCGCTCCGTTCGGCGCGGTCGATCGAACATATGGTCTTTACCCAGACAACATCACGGTTGCAGCAGGCGGTCGCGCCTGACGCGAGTTTTGCGATGCTTGCCGCCGCCCTCGAAGACAATCGCCGGCTCTGGACCTTGCTGGCCGCAGATGTCGCCGACGATGACAACGTGCTGCCCCGGACCCTGCGGGCACAAATCTTCTATCTCGCCGAATTCACCTTTCAGCACACCCGCAAGGTTCTCAAGGGCGAGGCCGGGATCGACCCCTTGGTCGATATCAACGTTGCCGTGATGCGCGGCCTGACCGCCCAAGAGGCCGGTTGATGTCGGGCCTTGTCCTCAAACTCAGCCCGAAAGAGCGGGTGCTGGTCAACGGCGCCGTCATCGAAAACGGCGACCGCCGGTCGCGCTTGTCGATCCTGACGCCGAACGCCAACATCTTGCGCCTGCGTGACGCGATCCGCCCTGACGAGGTGAATACGCCGGTGCGCCGGGTCTGCTACATCGCCCAACTGGTGCTGTCCGGGGATGCCGATGTCGACACGGCCCAGCATCAACTGCTGCGTGGTATCGAACAGCTCAGCCAGGTGCTATGCGACATCGACAGTCGATCGGTTCTTTCGCTGGCCACCGCCGCCGTGATCGACCACGACTTTTATCGTACCCTGAAACAGCTGCGTCTGCTGCTGCCCCGCGAAGAGCGGTTGCTGGCCGCAACCCCGCGTTCGTCATGAGTTTTCAGCCCGTCGTGCCCTTTGCCGGATACGCCGGGCTGAGGTTTCTCAAACGCACCCTCGATACCCAAAAAGCCGCTTACGCCCAAAGCCAGCCGATCAGACAGGCGGCAACCCATTTTCGCGACAAGATCGGTAGCGTCAAATCGGTCGATGACCTGATGGGCGACCGCCAGTTGCTGAGCGTCGCGCTGACTGCCTTTGGGCTTGAAGGCGACATCGCCAACAAGGCATTCATCCGCAAGGTGCTCTCGGAGGGCTATGCCGACGATGCGGCGCTGTCCAACCGGTTGGCTGACAAACGCTATCTGACGCTGACCAAGGCCTTTGGCTTTGGCGTCGCCGCGCCGCCCCGCACCGGGCTGACAGCATTCCCCGACGAGATTCTGACCCGCTACCGCGACCGCAGCTTTGCCGGTGCAGTGGGTGAGCAAGACAACACCATGCGCCTTGCCCTGAACGTCGGCGGTGCCGTCGACGAGGTCCTCGCGGGCACCGCAGGGAATAATGCGCGCTGGTTCGCGATGATGGGCAACGCGCCTTTGCGCAGCGTGTTCGAAGGGGCGCTGGGGTTCTCGCCCGCCATCGGGCGGATCGACGTCGACCGGCAACTGAGCCAGTTCAAGGATCGCGCCCGCGCGACCTTTGGAACCGACAATTTTGCCGACCTTGCCGACCCGAGGGTGCAGGAAAAGATCGAACGTCTCTACATGATCCGCACTGAAGCGGCCGCCGGCTCACTTACCAGCGGCGGGTCGATTGCCCTGCAACTGCTGCGCAGCAGCACCGGGCGCTGAGCGGGCACAAAGCCCGACGCAGTGTCCCCAGGGTCGCCAAACCCCGGCATCACCCCTTTCCCGGCACCCTCGGCATCCCGCGATCTGCCGCCAGTGCAAGTCGCAACGCCAGAAAGCTGGACCCGCAGCCTTTGGGATCGCGCAGCGCCAGAAACTGTTCCAGCGCCGGTTGCACCGCGATAGCGGCGTCGATGCGCGGGTCCGATCCCGCGACATACAGCCCCGCCTGCACCATCAGCGCCGCCTTGTCGTAAGTGGCCAACAGCCCCCGCGCCCGCCCGATCAGATCGTTTTCCCCCGTGTTCGCCACCCCCGGCAACGACCGCGACACGGACCGCAACACATCGACCGCTGGAAACCGCCCGCCTTCGGCGATCGCGCGGTCCAGCACCACGTGCCCGTCCAGCACGCCGCGCAGCATGTCGGCAACGGGTTCGTCCATGTCGGACCCTGCCACCAATACCGAATAAATGGCCGTGATGTCACCCGTCGCATCGACCCCCGGCCCGGCCCGTTCGCACAGCGCCGCGATTGCCGGGCCGGTGGTCGCCGGAAAGCCGCGCAAAGCGGTCGGTTCGCCCGCGGTGACGGACAGTTCACGGTGCGCTTCGGCGAACCGCGTTACCGAATCGATTAACAGCAGGACGTGTTGGCCGCCGTCGCGGAAATATTCGGCGACCGCCGTCGCCGCCCAGGCGCAGCGGCGGCGGACCTGCGGGGCCCGGTCGGACGTGGCGGCGACGACGACGCTGCGCGCCATACCCGTCTGACCCAGAACCTCGTCCACGAACGCGCGCAATTCGCGCCCGCGTTCGCCGACCAACCCGATCACGATCACGTCGGCATCGACCCCTTTGGCAAGGTCGGCAAGCAGCGTTGATTTGCCCACGCCTGACCCGGCGAACAGCCCGATCCGCTGGCCCCGTGCAAGGGGCAGAAGCGTGTTGAACACCGCCAATCCGGTATCGACGCGCGCACCCAAAGGCCGGCGGGCATAGGCCGGCGGCGGCGCGGCACGAACCGGGCGCGCGTCGAGTCCCGGCAGCAATGATCGCCCGTCAAGTGGCTGACCGTCCGGGTCGATCACCCGCCCGATCCACGACGGATCCGGTGCAAAAACGGGCAGCGGGTCACAGCGCACCCAGTCGCCCGTCGCGATGCCATCAGGCTGATCTGCCAGCAGACAGACGGCACCGCGATCCAGCCGGATGACATCGCCCGCCACCGGCCCGTCTGCTGTCATCACCGTCGCCCGGTCGCCAAGGCGCACTGACGCGGGCAACCCATCGACCCAGACCGACACCCCGGCCAGCGCCGTGACCCGGCCGAGCGGTGCAGTCAAGCGCAGCCCCGCGATCACCGCTGTGGCCCGTTCCAAGGTGTCTGATGGCATCGTGCGCCCCCTGCATCATCGGATCATTCACCCGACAACACGTTCTTAAGGAATCAGTCTTAATGCTTGGTTGAAGCCAATCGAGGGAGAAGCCCCGATGTTCGAAAACATCAGCCTGTTTCAGACCGCAGGCGCCATGGCGCAGCACGCTGCTGCACGGCAGGCGGTAACCACGCGCAATATCGCCAACGCCGATACGCCGGGATTCCGGGCGCAGACGCTGGCCGCGTTCGCCGACACCTACCGCGCCGATGATGGCGGCGCGATGCGCGCCACCCGGCCCGGCCACATGCACGCCGCAGCAATGATCGCCGCAGCCCGTCCTGAGTTCAGCGATGGTGAACCTTCACCCAACGGCAACAGCGTGTCGCTGGAACAAGAGATGGTTGCGGCGGTGGAGAACCAGCGCGAACACGACCGCGCCCTTGCGATCTACAAGCACGGGTTGTCGGTGCTGCGCACCGCGCTTGGCCGATAGGGGGCCGGGATGACCGATTTCAGCGATGCCCTGTCCGTCGCCGCCAGCGGGATGAAGGCGCAGGCGACGCGGCTGCGCCATGTTTCCGAGAATATCGCCAACACCGACACCCCCGGCTACCACCGCAAAACGGTGTCGTTTGCCGAAGAAGTGGCACGCGGTGAAAGGTCCGGTGCCGTTGCGGTGGGGCCGTTGCATCTGGACCAGACGGCGCTGCCGCAGATCTACGACCCGTCCAACCCGTTGGCTGACGAAAACGGCAACTACCTTGGATCAAACGTCAATCTGCTGGTTGAAATCGCCGATGCCCGCGAGGCCCAACGCAGTTACGAGGCCAACCTCAAGATGTTCGATCAG
The DNA here is from genome assembly GCA_038251315.1 of Rhodobacterales bacterium. Lineage (GTDB taxonomy): Bacteria > Pseudomonadota > Alphaproteobacteria > Rhodobacterales > Rhodobacteraceae > JBBKXP01. The sequence continues at coordinate 29,260 of JBBSBK010000009.1, forward strand.
GTCCGGCAAATGTCGTCGGCGCTGATGGAACTGCTTCGCAAATAGGACCTGATACATGGATATCCGCAGCAATTTCGTCGCGCAGGCCTACACGGCCAACAAATCGGCCACTGCCCCGCAACCGGGGACCGGGCAGGGTGGGGAGGCCTTCGCCACCATCGCCAAGGATTTCGTCGCGACCCTCCAATCGGGCGAAAACACCGCGATGCAGGCGATGACGACCGGGGCTGATCCGCATGCCCTCGTTCAGGCCCTCGCGCAGACCGAACTGGCCGTCGAAACCGCCGTGACGGTGCGCAACAAGGTGGTTGAGGCGTATCAGGAAATCCTGCGGATGCCGATATGATGACCGAGGCCGCGTTTTACGATGTCCTGCGTCAGGGGCTATGGATTGCGGTGATCGTGTCGATCCCGATCCTGTCGGTGGCGCTGGTGTCGGGTCTGGTGGTTGGCCTGTTTCAGGCTCTCACTTCGATCCAGGAAATGACTCTGACGTTCGTGCCGAAGATGATCGGCATCATCGCCGTGTTCTGGATGACGATGGGGTTCATGTCGGAAACGCTTGTCGGGTTCTTCCAGAATACGCTTATCCCGATCATCGCGGCGGGTTAGGGCATGGAAAACGCCACCTATACCGCGCTGACGCGCCAGTCCGGCCTGATGGACGAAATGCGCATCGTCGCCAACAATATCGCCAACGCGGCCACGACCGGTTTCCGGGCCGAGGGGATGCTGTTCGCCGAACACATCAGCGCCCTTGGCCCCGATACGGAATCGCTGTCGATGGCCACCGCCACCGTACGCGAGACGTTGCAGACCCAAGGCGCGCTGGCGCAGACCGGCGGCACATTTGATCTGGCGATCGAGGGTGACGGATTCTTCGTGGTGCTGACCCCGCAGGGCGAACGGCTGACCCGCGCGGGCAGTTTCACGCCCAACCAGAACGGCGATCTGGTGACGATGGAGGGCTACAACGTGCTGGACGCGGGCGGTGCGCCCGTGTTCGTGCCCACGGGGGCGGGGCCTGTGGGGATCGCGCCCGACGGCACGATTTCGGCAGGCGGCCAGCCGGTCGGGCAGATCGGCATCGTGGTGCCGACCGACCCGTTGCGGATGATCCGCGAGGATGGCGTACGATTCGAGGCGCAGGGTGGTTACGAACCGGCGCTTGATGGCCGGATGCTCCAAGGGTTCCTCGAGAGCGCCAACGTCAATCCGGTTTTGCAAATTGCCCGGATGATCGAGGTCCAGCGCGCCTACGAACTGGGTCAAAGTTTCATGGACAAGGAAGACGAACGGATCCGCGGCGTGCTGCGGGCGCTTGGTCGATAGGAGAGAACGATGCGTGCCTTACAGATCGCCGCCGCCGGCATGTCGGCGCAACAAACCCGGGTCGAGGTGATCTCCAACAACCTCGCCAACATGAACACGACCGGCTACAACGCCCGGCGCGCCGAATTCGCCGACCTGCACTACCAGCAGATGACGCGGCCCGGCACGGTGTCGGCCTCTGACGGCACGGTGCTGCCGACCGGTGTGCAACTGGGCCTTGGGGTGCGGCCCACGGCGGTGTCGGTGATGCTGTCCCAGGGGTCTTTGGCGGCGACCGGCGGCGACCTTGATATTGGGATCGAGGGGCTTGGGTATCTGGAGGTGACGCTGCCCAATGGCAGCCCGGCCTATACCCGCGACGGGGCTTTGAAGCGGTCCGCCGATGGTCTGATTGTCACCAGCGATGGCTATCCCGTGGTTCCCAACATCACGATCCCGTCCGATACGCGGTCGATTTCGATCAATGCCGAAGGTGAGGTTTACGCCTATTTTGCCGACTCGGTGCAGCCCGCCCTGCTGGGGCAACTGACCCTTGCGGGGTTCACCAATGCCAAGGGGCTCGAGGCGATCGGGTCGAACCTGTTTCTGGAAACGCCTGCTTCGGGGCCATCGCTGGTCACGACCCCGGGGCAGGACGGGTTGGGCGTGCTGCGGCAAGGATACCTCGAAGACTCGTCGGTCGATCCGGTCCGGGAAGTGACCGACCTGATCGAGGCGCAACGCGGCTACGAGCTGAACTCGAAGGTGATCAGTGCTGCCGACCAGATGCTGGGGTCGATGGTGCAGATCCGATGATCCGGTTCCTGATGATGCTGCTGGCAACCCCGCTGGCCGCCGAAACCGTCGTTGCCGCCCGGACGATCCCGGCGCATGCCCTGATTGGCCCCGACGATCTGTTGCTGCGCGACGTGATCGTGCCGGGAGGCGTCGACGACCCTGCGATGATCGTCGGGATGGAGGCGCGCGTGGCCCTATATGCCGGCCGGCCGATCCGCCCCGGCGATGTCGGGTTTCCCGCCGTGGTCGACCGCAACGCCCTTGTCCCGCTGATTTACCAGCGCGGCGGCGTCAGTATTTCGACCGAAGGGCGCGCGCTTGACCGAGCCGGGCCCGGTGATCTGATCCGGGTGATGAACCTCGCCTCGCGCGTTATAGTCACCGCCCGTATCGGCATCGACGGTGCCGCCCATGTTTCGCAATAGGGACCAATCATGCGTTTTCTGATCATCGTCGCCCTTTTGAGCTTGGCCGCTTGTGCCCGTCTCAAGGGGATAGGGCACGAGCCCGAATTCACGCCGCCGCAGGCCAGCGTCGAACACACCGCGATGATGACGCCGGGCATGGCGTTTGGCGTCGAACCGCCCCAAGGCAGTACGACCGGGTCCCTGTGGACAGGCGAGCGCGGGTCATTGCTGGGTGATCGGCGGGCGATGCAGCGCGGCGATATCCTGACCGTGGTGATCGAAATCAACGATTCCGCCAAGATTACCAATTCGACTGACCGGTCCCGGTCGGCCAGTCAGTCGATGTCGGTGCCGTCCTTGTTCGGGATCCCGCAGCGGATCGACGAACAGTTGCCCGACGGGGCGTCGATGGCCGATGCGGTGGGCCTGCAATCGGACAGTTCGGCCAGCGGCGACGGATCGGTCAGCCGCAACGAAAAGCTGACTCTGCGGGTTGCTGCGACGATCATTGACGTGTTGCCCAATGGCGTCCTGTCGATACAGGGCAGCCAAGAGGTCCGGGTGAATTTTGAACTGCGCGAGTTGCTGATAAGCGGTTTCGTGCGCCCCGAAGACATCACCCGGCAGAACGAGATCACCTATGACAAGATCGCCTCGGCCCGGATTTCCTATGGCGGGCGCGGTCAGATCAGCGACATGCAGCAACCGCGTTACGGCCAGCAGGTCGCCGAAACCCTGCTGCCGTTCTAGCCAAGGAGCCATCGGATGAAGAAACTTCTGCTGCCGCTGGTCATGGCCCTGATCGGGATTGGCGGCGGCGTCGGGGCGGGCCTTTTCCTTGTGCCGCCGCCGGCAGAGGATTTGGTGGCTGCGACCTGTGCCACCGAAGGTGGGGACGCAGATCACGCCGCCGATCCACCTGGTGAAACCGATCATGCCGCCCGTGCCGACGACGGGGCGCACGACGCCGCGACCAAGGAATATGTGCGGATGAGCAACCAGTTTGTCGTGCCGGTTGTCGAAGGCGGCAAGGTCGCGGCACTCGTCGTTCTGTCCCTCAGCATCGAGGTGACAGCGGGCATGCAAGAGGCTGCGTTCAGTGCCGAACCTAAACTGCGCGACGCCTTTTTACAGGTTCTGTTCGATCACGCCAATATCGGTGGTTTCGACGGCGCATTTACCAGTTCGACCAACATGCGGGCCTTGCGTCAGGCCCTGCGGGCGGCCGGGCAAAAGGCGTTGGGGCCGCAGGTCAGCGATGTGCTGATCGTGGATATCGTCCGGCAGGATATCTGAGCCGGGCTAACCTTGATCGGCGCTGCGAGCCTGCTTTTGCGCGGTGGCCGCACGATCTGCGCGGACCAGACCGATCGTCGCCTGTTCGCGGCCAAAGGCGCGGGCAAGTGCGCTGTGAATCCTGTCCTGTTCGGCCAGTACCCTCGCCAACTCGCCGTTCAACGCCATCCGTCGGCGGTCGATCCACGCGTGCCACAGCGGATCGGCCCCGGCGCGCAGGGCGGCATCTGCCTCGCCTTCCAGTCCGGCAGCCCGAGTCCGGCGGTGCGCATCCAAGCCTGAAAGCTGACCGCGCAGCATCGTTTCGCGGGCCTTGACCTGCGCCATTCGCGCCTGTTCGGCGGCAAAGGCGGCACCCGTCAGTGCGGCAATGGCCGCCAGTTGCTTGCCGCGCACGCTCACCAGCGCCGCGCCTTCTTGCGGATCGTTTCGGCAAATCGGATGGCGGTGGCGACAGCGCGATAATCGTCAGGGCGGATTTCCTGACCGATTTGGACGCTGGCGTGTAGCGCGCGGGCAGTCGGTGGGTCGGAATGGATCGGCACCGCGTTTTCATGGGCAATCTCGCGAATGCGCGCCGCCACTTCGTCCGTGCCCTTGGCGACGCAAACCGGGGCCTTGCCCGCCCTGCGGTCCCACTTCAGCGCGACGGCATAGTGGGTCGGGTTGACGATGATAACGTCGGCCTTGGGCACTTCGGCCAGCATCTGGTTCATCGCCAGCGCGATCCCCTTTTGGCGGCGCTGCCGTTTCAGGGCAGGGTCGCCATCGGATTGCTTCATTTCGTCGACCAGTTCTTGCCGCGACATCCGGTTCTTGCGGTTATGTTCGCCCTGTTGCCAGACCAGGTCGACCACCCCAAGGGTCAGCGCCACCAGCAGCACCATGAACATCAGTCCCAACGCCAGCCGGGCCAGTTCGGTGGCGACCTGTGCGGATTCCAGATGCACGGTAGCAACGATCCGGTCTATCTGGGCAACCAGATAGACCCCCAGAATGACCGAATAGACCGTCAGTTTGACGGCACTTTTGGCGAACTCGAACAGCCCGGCGCGGCCGAATTTGTTCTTGGCCCCTTCAAGCGGGGACAGCCGCGACCCTTTGAAAGCAAGCTTGGACGGCGCAAAGATCAATCCGCGCTGGGCGATCACCGCGAGTAGAGCCAGCGCGGCGGGTACGCCGAACCATGGCAGCATCGCGCGGCCTGCCGCCATCAGAATGCCCCCGGTCAACGGCGCGCCGCCCCCGGCGAACACGTCGGTCGCGAACCTGTCAGCCTGCCCCAGCAGGATCGACATCGCGGTGCCCAGACTGACAACCGATGCCGGGCCAAAGGCCAGCGCAGCCAGCACGAAACCGCCATAGCCGGCCGCCGTCGTCAGGTCGGCCGATCGGGGTATGTCACCCTTTGCACGGGCATCGTCCAGCTTTTTCTGGCTTGGCTCATATTGCTTGTCGCTGTCGTCCTCGCCACTCATGGCAGGGTCGCGAAGGGCGTGGCGAGGAACGCGTTAAGCGCCTTGACCCAAAGCGACAGCAGCACCGGCGCGGCGATCAGCAACAACGCAAGCCCCCCCGCCGTGATCGCCGGGGCACCGACAAAGGCCACCATTAGTTGCGGCATTGCCCGGTTGATGACGCCAAGAGTCACGTTGTAAATCAGCGACGCAACTACAAATGGGGCCGACAGCGAAAAGGCTAGTGAGAATGCGCGGGCGATTTCCGCCAGACCCAGTTCGCTGACCACCGCCGGACCGATCATCTGTCCCGCAGGCACCAGCGCATAGCTGTCGATCATGAACGCTGCCAGCCGCACGTGCAGCCCCAGCAACACGGCCAGCGCCAGTCCGGCGATGACCAGAATATTGCCAATGGCGGGCATCGGGTCGATCCCCGCACTGCCCCCGAAAATCTGGCTCAGCGAGGTCGATTGCGCCGCGATGGTCCCGGCAATCTGCAGCGCCAGCACGAACAGGCGCAGGATCAGCCCCATGAACAGCCCCGTCGCCAGTTCGGCCCCCGCCATGCCGACGGTCGCAACCAGTGGCCCCGGCGCAGGCAGATCGGCTGCGACCCCCGGCAGAACGATCAGCGTGAACGCCAGCCCCAGCCCCAGCCGGACGCGCATCGGCACCGACTGTTCGCCAAAGGCGGGCACAAAGGCGAGCATCGCCCCGATCCGCAGTAACACCAGAAACGCGGCCCAAAGCACACCTTCGGTCAGCGGCAGGATCGCGGCGAGGTCGGCGATCATGCGGGGACCAGACCGACAAGAGCCGGGCGCGCGTCGATCCCGATTTCCTCAAACGACAGGACCGGATTGCTGATCCCCTTGGCGGTCATCACTGTGCGCAGGAACCGGCGGCGGCGCATCGATGTGACGACAGCGGCATAGGCCCCTTGGTCGGCGGCGGCCGCAATCTTGTCGGCGATGGCGGCCGCCAGCCGGTTGAAATCCTCGGGCGGCAGGGCCACGTCGCCGCCGCCCCGGTCGGTGTTGATCTGGTAGGTGGTGAACGTGTCCTCCCACTCGGGCGCAAGTTGCACCAGCGGGATCGTGCCGTCGGCCCGGCGCATTTCGGCGACCAGTTGGAACCCCAGCCGCTGGCGGACATGTTCGGCGATCCCCTCGGCGGTCTGGTAAATGCCCCGCGCCTCGGACGTCGCCTCGAGGATGAGGGGCATGTTGCGGATCGACACCCGTTCATCGAGCAGCAGGCGCAGCACGGACAGCAGCACGTCGACCGGCACCTTGTCGGGGATCAGCGCGTCAAGCATCTTGCGGTTCGCATCGGCCCGGCCCCGGTCGGTCAGGTTGACCATCTCGTCCAGCAGGCGGCGCAGCGCCTTCATCGTCAGCAGACGCGGAAAGTTGCGTTTGATGATTTCCAGCAGGTGGGTCGCCAGCACTTCGGGCGGTTGCACGGTGGTCAGCCCGCCCAGCGCCGCACGGTCCTGATCGGCGGGGCTGATCCAGCGGGCAGGGGCGCCGTAAACCGGTTCGTTGACGTCGTCGCCGACCAGATCGTCATCCACCGGGCCATTCAGCAGCGCCAAAATCCGCCCCGGCCGCAGGGTATCGCGCACCTGTTCGACGCCCTGAACCCGCACCAGATATTGCCCCGGTTGCAACGCCGCATTGTCGGTCAGCCGAATTTCGGGGAGCAGCACGCCATAGGTTGTCGCCACATGGTTGCGCATGTTGGCGATTCGCGCGTCCAGCCCGGTGCCGGGGTCCAGCACCATGTCGACCAGATCGGGGGCGAATTCGACGTGGATGTCGTCAAGGTCCAGCAGGTCGCCCAGCGATGTTGGTACCGGGCCTTCGGCGGGCTTGGTCAGGATATCATTGGCCTGTGTCTGCCCGGCTTTGCGCGCACCCAGATATGCGCAGCCGCCAAGGATCAACGCACCGATCACGAACGGCACGAACGGCAATCCCGGTACCAATGCAAATAGCGCCATCAGCAAAGCGACCGTGCCCAACGCCGCCGGATGCCGTCCAAGTTGCGCCACGATGGCCAAGTCGGTCGCCCCCTTGGCCCCGCCGCGCGCCAGCAACAGCGCCGACGCGATCGAGATGATGACGGCCGGAATCTGGCTGACCAACCCGTCGCCGACCGTCAGGATCGCGTAGGTTTCGAACGCCTTGCCCAAGGGCATTCCGTGCATCAGCACCCCGATAATCAGACCCATCACAAGGTTCAACGCGGTGATAAGCAACCCCGCCACCGCGTCGCCCTTGACGAATTTCGACGCCCCGTCGAGTGAACCAAAGAACGTGGTTTCTGCCTGTTCGATCTCGCGCCGCCGTTTGGCCTCGGTGTGGTCGATGGCCCCGGCGCTCATGTCGGCGTCGATGGCAAGTTGTTTGCCGGGCATCGCATCCAGCGCAAACCGCGCGCCGACCTCGGCCATGCGGGTCGCACCCTTGTTGATGACCACAAAGTTGACGATCAGCAGCACACCGAACACCACGACGCCCAGCAGGACCGACCCGCCCATCACGAACATCGCGAACCCTTCGATGACGTCGCCGGCCGCGTTGGTGCCGGTGTGCCCCTGCCCGATGATGAGCTTGGTCGACGATATGTTCAGCGATAGCCGCAGCATCAGTGACGCCAGCAGCACCGTCGGAAAGGCTGAAAAATCCAAGGGGCGTTCGATGAAAAGCGTCACCGTGAACATCAGGATCGCCAGCGCAAAAGATGCGGCGAGGCCAAGGTCAAGAACCCACGACGGCATCGGCAAGACCATCATCACGATGATCGCCATCAGCGCCAGCGCCAGCAAAACGGTCGGGCGGAACAGGCTTCGGACGGTCAACGCACCCATGTCGCTAACCACCGCTGCCGAGTTGCACCAACGAGCCGAGCGATCCCGATCCGCTGCCGGCCCGAAGCAGCGGAAAAGTGTTGACACGCGGCGCGGCAAGGGTGCGCGGGGCCGTCGCATCGGCCAGCAGGAAACCGTTGTCGGCCCCGGCCGACTGTGCCTCGGCACGGTATCGGTCGAACGTCGCCCGATATCGGTTGGCGTATACTTCGGTGCGCGAATGAAAGGCCCCGGCGGCGGCGGACCAGTCGCCCTTTTCCTGATGCAGTTGCAGCAGGAACCGCGCCGCATAGCGGGCATTTACAGCAGGGTCGAACATCGCGTCGAGCGAGGCAAAGCTGGTGGCATGCCAGCGATAGTTGATCTGGAAACAACCAACGTCGAAACTGGTTTTCCCGGCGGCGAGGTTGGCGCGGGCGTGATCGACCGCGGCGGTCCTCGTATCGAACCAATGCCCTGTCCCCTCGGTATTCACCGTCCACGGCCAAGGCCGCGTCTGCCCGTCGCGCTGCCGCCCGGTTTCGGTCTGGGTGACGGCGATCAGGACCGACAGGGGCACACCGGTATCCGCAGCGGCCTGCCGCGCGGCGGTCAGACACAGGTCGGATGGGTCGGCCAATAGACGATCTGCAAGGCACAGCGCCAGCGCCAGCAGCCCGATCAACAAGCCAGGCCGGATGCCGGGGCGGCCCATCGGTGTGAATATCATCGCTGCGCTTTCTGCTGCATTCCTGGCCGATTCTATGGGCAGGCTATTGAGAATTCGTAAGCAGGCACCGGACGGTCAGAGTCCGGGGGCCCCTGTCGCTCCGGGATCGATCACAAAACGCCCAAGCAACCCGTCGATCAGTTCGCGGGTGGCTGCCGCCTCTGCCAGCGCCGATTGGCCCGCAGCCAAGGATGGCGGACTGCCCACCGGTTCGCCGGTTGTCAGCATCGCCTCGGCAGTGCTCTGAAGCAGCGGGTCGTCGGCCCCGGCCAACCGCGCCCACGCCCCGGCCCGCCACAGCCCGGTGACGTTGCTGTCATCCTCACCGGCGGCCAGACTTGATGTGAGTGAAGTGCCGAAATCGCCCTGCTGGCTTTGGGCGGCGGCGCGCAAGCGGGCGGCGCGCGGATCGTTCATCCCCGACAGGGCGGTGATGGCCGCTTGGGGTTGCTGCATCGCCACAGCTGCCTCGGCCCGCAGATAGCGCCGCGCGGACGCGGCCGCGAATTGCGCCGGACCGACAATCAGGGCCGCAGCGCGGTCCGCAAACCCAAGCGATAAAAGCCTTGCGGCGACAGCGTTTTCAGCGTCGGCCCCGATATCGGCAGGCAGACCTGCCAGCACGATCCGCAAGAACGTGGCGTCGCTGGCGCCGCCGGTGAGGGCGACTGCTTGGGCGACATGCAGGTCGCGCAGGCGTCCGTGATCAAGCTGCGGCGCAATGTCGTCAGTCAACCCAGATGCATCATCGAACCGGTCAGAGGCGATCAAGGCGGCAACCTGCGCCAGGCCAAGATCCGTTGCCAAAGAATCGCCGCGATGTTCAAAGCGCATTGCGTCGGCCAGCGCCATCAAACCGTCGTCGACCGGCCGGTCCTTAGTGGCGGCAAGGGCGAACAACCGCAGCAGCGCCGTCGGGGTCGTGCGCGCGTCATCGTTGGCCATCGCCGTCAGTTGATGGATCGCCGCATCTTCGTCGCCGCGCAGGACAGCCACCTCGGCGGCGGTTTCGACGCTGTCGGTGGGTCGCGTCGTCAGGGCGGTGGCGGCGCTGTCCAGCAGCATCCCTGCTGCCTCGGCGTCACCGCGGGACGCGAAAATTTCGGCCATTCGGGTGCCCAGATGTCCGGCAAGCGGTGGCGGAAGCGAAAGGTAAGTGCGCCTTATCCGGCCGGTGTCGATGATTTCGTTGCCGCTGTCGGTGCCGCGATCGAGCAGCGCCCAGAACGCGGCATCGGTCGCGCAGCCCAACTGGTCGGCGAACAGGCGTTGCGGGTCAGGGTCGCCATCGACCAATGCGGCCATTGCGGCGAGGATATTGCGTTCCTGCGACCGCACCCCGTCAAGGCCCAGCGCCTGCAGTGCCTCCCGCCCAAAGCCGAAATGGATATAGGTCTTGGCCAAAGCCTCGGCCGCGCCCGCCGGTATGAGGTCGAATTCTTCCGTCAGGGCGGCGTGACGTTCGGCGATCTGCGCGGCGAACGCACGGTCGTCAGCCCAATCCGCCACAGCGACGGCGCTGTCGGGCAGGCAGGCATCGGCCGTCAGCAAAGTCGCGGCGGGCGGAGTCGCCGGACGATCGCGGTCGATGCTGGTTTGCGACGTGATGCCGGGAACGCCGCGCAATGCTGCGGCAATCGCGTCTGCCGGATCGGGATTCGTTGCGATGCCTTGCGACGCGGTTTCGGGACTCATGTCGGTTTGGTCCAGCGTCGCAATCGCATGCGTGTCGTCAGCCGGATCATCCGGCGCTCCCGACTGAGGATGGTCTGCGACCTGCGCTGTCGATGCGGCAACCGCCGGTTCCAGCAAACCCTGCGAGGCGGCGCGGGCGACGCTTTCGACGAGATTGCGCTCGAGGTCGGTCAGATCCGCCGGAGCGGTTGGCGCCGTTTCGGCAGGCTCTGGGGGGTTTTGCGGCGTGGCGAATACAACGGGAAAATCCGCCGTGGACGTTGGTTCAGCGGCAGCATCGGCGGGTACATCGTCCAACAGGGCCGCGAACCTTTCATCGGGTGCCGGACCGGCCACCACATCGACGACCAGTTTGCCCGGTTGCCACAGAAATGCCGTGGCGTGGCATTCGCAGGCCAGGCCGATTCGCAGAGTGCCGTCCGCTGCCGACAGATCGGCGATCCGGTCCCGGCTGATTCGCGCGAAAACGGCACCGAGGTCGAAAGTGGTGTCCGCAATGCCAAGCCGCAGGCCATAGCCGTCGCCCAACTGGCCAAGGGTCCAGTCAGTCCCCACCGGCATCGTCAGTACGAGGCGGGTGAAAGTCGGGTGATCACCGCTGCGCACGAGGATCGTCTCGGCCCGGGCGCAAGCCCCCCAAAAACCCAGAAACAGGACGGAAAGCAGGCGCAAGTTCATGCCGCCTCCTGCTTGAGCGCCTTGATTGCCTCTTCCAGTTCGGGAAAGCTGGGCCGGTTGTGGCCGGGAGTGTTCTGGCGACCGACCTCGATGCAGTTGATCGGCGAATGCTGGTGCAGGTTGGCCACCAGAACCTCGCGGATCAGTTTATAGAAATGTGCATCTTCGCTTAGAACCGACGTCAATTTCACCGCGAAGGGGCCAACCAGACCGTAGGCCAGAAACACCCCCAGAAACGTCCCGACAAGCGCCGAGCCGATCATCCCGCCAAGTATTTCCGGCGGCTGGTCGATCGACGCCATCGTCTTGATGACACCCAGAACGGCGGCGACGATCCCAAGGGCCGGCAGGCCGTCCGCGATCGTCCGCAGGGCATGAGTCGAATGCATCATGTGGTGGTTGTGCGCCTCGATCCGCTTTTCCAGCACCTCTTCGACCTGATGCGGATCGTCGTAGTTCATGGATGCCGACCGCAGCGTATCGCAAATCAGCGTTACCGCTTCATGGTCCTTCACGATCCGGGGATACCTGCCGAAAATCGTCGAACTTTCCGGCCCTTCGATATGTTCCTCAAGCGCGACCGGGTTGTTGCGGGCGATCCGGATCAGCTCGAAAAGCAGACACAGCAGATCGCGGTAATCGGCGTGTTTCCATTTTGGCCCCTTGAACACCTTGCCGATGTCCCTGGCCGTTTGCTTGATCCCCGACATGTCGTTGGACAGCACAAAGGCCCCGAGCGCCGCGCCGCCGATCATGATCATCTCGAATGGCAGCGCTTCGAGGACGACTTCGAGTTTGCCGCCGTGGACGGTGTAACCGCCAAAAACCATCACGAAGATGATGACGATGCCGATGATACCGATCATACGTTGAGTGCCTTTGTTGTCGGGCCTCAAGGACCTGACCGCTATCGTGCCCCCAAGGGGTTAAGGTTCCGTCAGTTCCATCCACTATTCGCGCGGCACTGACGCATTGCGCCCGGCCAGAACGACGCTGATCGCATAGGCGTTCGCCGGGTCCAGCCCTGACATCAGCGCGGCGGCGGCATCCGGGCGCATCCGGCTTAGAAACCCGGCGGCGAATTCGGGGGCCATTTCGGCGAACAGAGCAGCGGCGTCTTTCGGTTTCATGTTCTCGTAAACCGCCGTCAGTTGCCCGATATCGTCATCCGATGCGGTTGCGGCAGTGGCCAGGGTGGCGCTCAGCGCGGTTTCGGCGGCAGTCAGGCTGGCCAGGCGTTCAGTGATCTGCGCTTCAGCCACGTGCAGCGCCTGCAGGCGATCCGTCAACTGCCCCTCGCGGGCCATCAGCCGCGATTCGCGGTCCTGAAAGGCAGTGAGCATTGCGGTGGTGTCGGCGTCGGACTGGCAGGCTTGCGTCGCCGCGGCCAATTCGGGCACGGCCGGATCGCTGGCATTCGCCCAGACCTGCCCGGCCTCACCCCCGAGGCGCAGAACACCGGACGCAGCCAGTAAGCCTGCCAGCAGACACAGCACTCCGCGCCCCGTCCGGCGCGGGCGTCTGACCTTGAGCGCACTCATGTCCGCAGGCTGCTGGCGGGGCGTTCAAAGAACGGGCTGAACTGTGGCGCTACTGGCGGATCGGCTGGCAGGTCGTGCAGCGACGCGACGAGCAGCTCCAGCCGTTTCGCCGCAGCCTCGGCGCGTTCGCTGACCAAAGTCAGGGTGGCGACCGACGGGGTAGCCGATCCTTGGGCACGCACCAGCGTCCGGGTCAGGTCGTCGACCTGCGCCGACAGGACGGCGACCGCGCCGCCGACGCCCTTTTCCAGATCGGTGAACCGGCGCAACCGGCGTGACAGCACAAGGCAGTAGAACCCCGCCCCGAGCGATCCGGCGGCCATGAAAATATTCGCGATCGTCTCCATCGTGTGACCCTTTCTAGTTCAGCACAAATTCCATGATCAAAAGGTCCTGCACCCGCCCCTCGCCCGCGACGACCTGCACCCGGCGCAGCATCTGGGACCGCAGACGCATCAGGGCGGTCGGGTCTTCAAGATCAGCGGTTTGAACGGCCCTCAGGTAACCGTTCAGCACATCGACGACGCGGGGTTTGATCGCCTCGACCTCGGCCTGATGGGCCGGAACGACCTCGAGCTGTGCGGAGAATTTGAGGTAACGGTTGGGCCCGCCGTTCGGCAGTGAAATGACCAGCGGATCAAGGGCGACAAAGGCCAGTTCGGGCAAGGGCGCAAGTTCATCGGTATGCTCCTCGTCCATCTTGCCATGCGCGCCAAGAAATCCGGTCTTGACGGCCATGAATCCGCCGCCTCCCCCCGCGATCAGCAGAACCAGCCCCAGAACCAGCGGTAGTTTCGACTTTTTCCGGGGCACCTTGGCAGGCGGATCGGCGACGGCGGTCATACTGTTTTTCCTTTTGTTCTGCCGGCTCTCCATAACCGAACAGGAACTAACCGATTGTTAAGGGTGATCCGCCAGACAGGGGTCAGAAACGGGCAGAACGCCCGACGCGCCAGGAGGCGGGATTTTGGACGGTGTAACCTCGGTCTGGACGGCACTCGATACGCGGCGCAAGGGCATCGTGGCGCTGGCCACGGTGGCGGTGTTCGTCGCTGTCCTGCTGTTATCGCGCGGCGTCGGGGGCAAGGACATGTCGCTGCTCTATGCCGGATTGGCCGATGCGGCGGCGGGCGACGTGATCGCGGCGCTGGACCAGCGCGGCGTCGGTTACGACGTGCGCGGATCGGCGATTTTCGTCGAAACGGCACAACGTGATTCGCTGCGCATGATGCTGGCGGGCGAGGGGCTGCCGGCAAGCACCTCGCAAGGCTATGAACTGCTTGACGGCCTGTCAGGGTTCGGAACCACCTCACAAATGTTCGACGCCGCCTATTGGCGTGCGAAAGAGGGGGAACTGGCCCGCACGATTCTGGCAAGCCCCTATATCCGCGCGGCCCGCGTCCATATTTCGACCCCCAACAACCGTCCTTTCGGGCGTGAACAGCGGCCCACCGCCGCGGTGATCGTTTCGACGGCGAACGGCAGCCTGTCGGCTTCGCACGCCAAGGCGCTGCGCTATCTTGTGGCCTCGGCGGTGTCGGGGATGGCGCCTGACGACGTCGCGGTGATTGACGGCGAAGGCGGGCTGATGTCCGATACCGGTGATGCCGTCACGCCGGGCGCAGAAAGCCGGGCCGACGCGCTGCGCTTGCAGGCCGAACGGCTGCTCGAGGCGCGGGTGGGTTATGGCAACGCCGTGGTCGAGGTCACGATTGACACGGTGATGGACAGCGAACAGATCACCGAACGGCGGATCGACCCCGATACGCGGGTCGCGATCAGCACCGAGGTCGAGGAGCGGGCGAACACCTCGAACGACAGCCGGGCCGGCGATGTGACCGTGGCGTCGAACCTGCCGACCGGCGATGCGGCAGGAACCGGGGGCAGTTCCGCCAACGAAAACACCGAAAACCGCACTCTGACCAACTACGAGGTATCCGAAACCCAGCGCGCCGTGACCCGTGGGCCCGGCGCAGTGCGTCGCCTGACAGTCGCCGTGTTGGTCAACGACGCAAGCGGGGTGGATGCGTCGGGGGCAGTTGTGACGACGCCGCGCAGCGACGATGAACTGGCAGCGCTGCGCGACCTGGTCGCATCGGCCGTCGGTTTCGACGAAGCGCGGGGCGATGTGCTGACCCTGAAATCCATGGCGTTCGAGCCGATCGTGCCGCTGGGCACCGCCGTCGTGCCGGCGTCGATTGCACCAATCAACCTCATGTCGCTGATCCAGATCGGTGTATTGGCGATGGTGACGTTGCTATTGGGTCTGTTCGTGGTGCGCCCGATCCTGACGTCCGGGCGGCGCACCGCATTGCCCGCGCCGTTGCTCGCCGTCGCCCCGCCCCCTGTCGGGCTGACGGGAACCGTCGTCGGGGGTGCATCTGCGGCGGCCGTACGCCCGGCCATCGCACCGCCAGAGGGGCGCGCTGCCGATGTTGCCATTGCGGCCGATCCGGTCGCCCGGCTGCGCAAGATGATCGCTGAACGCGAGACCGAAACGATCCAGATCCTGCAAAGCTGGATCGAGGACCCGGAAGAGGTGGCGCGGGCATGAAAACCGCCAGCCTGACATTCGAATGTTTCGATGTCGACATCGCCGATGACACCGCCCCCTCGCCCGACTTTGTCGCCGGTCACGCCGCCGGTCTGACCGAAGCGGCGGCGGCAGCGGCTCAGCACCAGGACAGGTTGCAGGACGCCGCCGTGCAGGTCCTTTCCGATATGGCGTTTGGCTATGCCGAGGCGCGGCAGCATGTTCTGGCCGGCTTGCGTCCCCTGTTCACCGCCCTGATCGACCGGCTGGTGCCCGACACGGCTGCAGCGGCGCTGGTGCCACAGGTTGTCGGCATGCTGATGCAGGTCGCCGAAAACGAGTCTCGTGGCGCGATCGACATCGCCGTCTGTCCGGCCCATGTCGCCGCGCTCGGCATGGTGGCGCGCACCTGCAGCGCGATCCCGGTGCGGATCGTCGCCGACCCCGCTCTGGGACCGCTGACCGCGCGTTGGTGTTCGCCCGATGGGGCCACTCTGATTGACCTCGGGCCGGTTCAATCGGCCATCACTTCTGCGCTCGCGGCGGTTGCCGCGCCACAAGAAAGGACTGCATCACATGGATAAGGCTCGCGACGGGGTGGACGACCACCCGCTGCGCTCGGTCCCGATCGAGATCACGATTTCGGTTGGTCGCGCCCGACCGACAGTGCGTGACCTGCTGTCGCTTGGCGAAAACGCCGTACTGCCACTCGACCGGCGGATCGACGACCCGGTCGAGCTTTATGTCGGCAACCGCCTCATCGCGCGGGGCGAACTGCAGGAACTGGAAGGCGGCGAACCGGGGCAACTGGCCGTGCGTCTGACCGAAGTGGCGTCCCTGCCCAGCGATCTGGTCTAGCCCTTGCGACGTTTCCTGCCCCTGTTGGCCGGTCTGCTGCTGTTGGCCGCCGGGCCTGCACTGGCACAAGAGGTGACGCTGACCCTTGGCGACGACGGGTCGCTGGCGACCCGGTCGGTGCAACTTCTGGTGCTCATCACCGTGCTCAGCATCGTGCCCGGCCTCGCAATCATGATTACCTGTTTTCCGTTCATCGTCACGGTGCTGGCGATCCTGCGTCAGGCCATCGGGTTGCAACAATCGCCGCCCAACATGCTGATCGTGAGTCTGGCAATGTTCCTGACCTATTTCGTGATGGAGCCTGTGTTTACGGCCGCCTGGACGGTCGGAATCGACCCGTTGCTGACCGGCACGCTGCCGCTGGACGAGGCGTTTACGCGAGCGATCGCGCCGTTCCGCACCTTCATGTCAGGCCGGATCGCCCCCGACACGTTCGAGGCATTGGCGAGCCTGCGCCCCGATGTGGACCCGACGATGGCGATTCCCGACGCGCCGCTGTCTGTGCTGGTGCCTTCGTTCCTGCTGTCCGAAATCGCACGGGCGTTTCAGGTCGGATTCCTGATCTTTCTGCCATTTCTGGTGATCGACCTCGTGGTCGCGGCGGTGCTGATGTCGATGGGGATGATGATGGTGCCCCCGGCAATCGTGTCGCTGCCTTTCAAACTGGCCTTCTTCGTGGTCGCCGACGGTTGGAGCCTGATCGCCGGTTCGCTGGTGCAAAGCTACTTTTGACAAAGATCCCGTGGGGGTGCGCGGGCGTAGCCGTTGGGTGCAACGGCAACGCGCGATCGGATGCTCGTCTTGCCAATCCAACGGTGGCCTTCGGACAATCCGGATCGTGACGTCAACGCCCCGCGCCGCGATGTGCATACCACTGGCGAGCGTCGGCGTGTCGGAACTGCACTATGTCAAGGCAGCGTTCGGCTGCCATGACCGCAGGGGGTGAGACCCGCCCCCCCCTTACTGGACGATGAAATCGGCGTGCAGTGCCCCGGCGGCCTTGATGCTTTTCAGAATGTCGATCATGTCGCGCGGGCTGACGCCAAGGGCGTTCAAACCCGCGATCACCTCGGACAGGGACGCCCCGTCGCGCACCTCTGCCAGACCGATGCCGGGTTCGTCGGTGATGCTGGCATTGCTGCGCGGCACCACCACGGTTTCGCCGGGGGCAAAGGGGTTGGGTTGCACGACCTGCGGTTCTTCCTGGATGCGCAGGGTCAGATTGCCCTGACTGACCGCGACACGGCTGATCCGCACATCCTCGCCCATCACGATCGTGCCCGAGCGTTGATCGACGACGACGCGGGCGCGTTGTTCGGGCTCGACCAGGATATTTTCGACGCGGCCCAAAGCATGCGCGGGCGAGGCCATTTGGGTGGCCCCGATATCAAGCTGCACCGTGCCCGAATCCAGCATCACCGCGACGCCACGGCCGAAATCGTTGTTGATTGCCGCCTCGATCCGCCCCGCGGTCGTGAAATCAGGGGTGCGCAGGGCGAGCCGGACGACCGACAGCCCACCGAAATCGAAATCGACCTCGCGTTCGACGGTCGCGCCCGAGGGGATTGTTCCCGCCGTAGGCACCCCTTGGGTGACGCTGGCTGCATCGCCGGTCGCCGACACCCCACCGGCAATGATCGTGCCTTGGGCGACCGCGTAAATCTCGCCGTCGGCGGCGTTCAGCGGGGTCATCACGAGGGTGCCGCCCAGCAAACTCTTGGCGTCACCGATGGCCGATACGGTGACGTCGATCGGACTGCCTGCGCGCGCAAAAGGCGGCAGGCGGGCGGTGACCAGCACCGCGGCGACGTTGCGCGGGCGAAACTGTTCGCCGGTGACGTTGACGCCAAGGCGTTCAAGGATCGACGACATGATCTCTTCGGTAAAGGGCGAGTTGCGCAAGCCGTCGCCAGTGCCGTTCAGGCCCACGACCAGCCCGTAACCGACCAGATCGTTGGAACGCACGCCGTCGAATTCTACCAGATCCTTGATCCGCACGGGGGCAGCGATGGCCGCGTGAACGGACAACAGAATAGCCAGAGCGACAGTCAGAATATTCAACGCAGGTAATCCGTCAATGTCAGGCGCGACAGGCGCGCGGTGAGGGTATAGTGGGTTTCCAGCTGCTGCTGGATCTCTTGCAGCCGGGTCGCCGTGTCAAAGGGATCGGCCGCAGTCATCTCGACACGGGTCGTCTGGAGCATGGTGATCTGGGCGGATCGGGCGGCGCCCAACTCTTCCAGCCGGGCCTCGGTGCTGCCAAGTGCGGCGCGCATTCGCACCATCCCGTCGGCGGCGGTCATCAACCGGGTACCCGCGTCGCGCAACATGCCAGCCCGTTCGGACTCAGACAGTGTGATGCCGGGGTCGTCGGCAACGGCAGCAAGCACGGCGGCGGCCAGCAGATCGCGCATCGCCGGGGCGTCGGCGCGGGCGTCGATCCGCAGGGTTTCATCGGGGTCGACGCGCCGGGTCAGTGCCGGTCCGGAATCACCCAGATAGCCCATCGTGGCGAATCCCTCGGTCGGCGCATCGAACCACACCGCCACCGCTATCTGTACATCGGCCGCCGTCGTCGCGCCGGCCACCGCAGCGCGGATATTGGCCAGCATCGCCGTCGGATCGGCCAGCGATGCCCGGTCGGTGGTCGCCCCGGCGAACAGCGACTGGTTCCCCGCCTTGACGTTCAGCGCCCGTACGATGCTGGCAAACCCGTCGCGAGCAGCACCGGCATTTGCCTTAACATCAGTCGCCGGGGTGCCCGTATCGGTCAGGATCAGTCGGTTCGCCAAGGTGTTGCGCGCGCCGTCGACCTGCGCCAGCGCCGTTTGCATCATCGACAGCGATTGCGCGGTTTCCGTCGCCGCCCGCCCGAATCCGTCAAGCAGGGCCAGCGTCCGGTCGATCCCGGCCAGCCGGGTCTGATCGCCGCGCAGATGTTTGGCCAGATCGGCAACCTTGCCGCTGGACAATTCCGCCGTCAGGGTCTGCATCTGCGCCTTGAGCTGGGTATTCTGGCGGCGCGACATGAAAAACTGGCTCATGTCACCAATCGACATCATCGGCATGGCCTAAAGCTCCATCAGGGTTTGCAGCATCGATTCGACGGTCTGAATCAATTTTGCATTGGCGGCATACGATTGTTCGACCTTCAGCAGCATTTGAAGTTCGTGATCGCTGTCCACCCCGTCGGCCAGTTCGGCCTGCCGCAGCGTATCCCAGCGGGCGGTGGCAAAGCTGAGTGATTCTTCTGCTGCCAGCCTCGTGCCGCCGATGTCCGACATCAGCCGCCCTGCATGCCCTGCCGCCGAAGCCGCGGCGCCGCCGAGCGAGGTTGGCCGCGCCGTCGCCAGCGCGTCGAGCCAGGCGTCGATCTGCGCCGCGTTGCCGACCGGGCCGGGGACAGTCGCATTGACCCCGTCGCGCAGCCGGAACAGGGCCCCGCCACGCGCCGGATCAATCGCCGCGTTGACCGCGATCCGGGCCGATAGCCCGGCAGTGTTCAGCGGGTCGAACGCTGCCCCCGCATCGGTCAAAAGGCCGGCATCACCGGGCCCGAGCGTCGGATCGGCCGCCGACTGGAACCGCTCGATCAGGTCGCGGGCGACTGCATCCAGTCCCTGCTGTGCCGTGACCAGCGACCCGTCGCGCAGATCGAACGCCGCGCTGAGCGATCCGCCTTTCATGCCGCCGAACCCGTTGCCGGGATCGAGCGCCACCCCGTCCAGCGTCAGCCCGTGCAATCCGCCCGAGGCAAGCGTCATATCCGCCGTCACCGTATTGACTGCCTGAAACCCGAATTGTTGCGCCGGGCCGTCGATCAGCATGATCCCGGCGCTGGACATCAGCGCGATCTGTCCGCCGCCCCGGTCCAGTTCGCGCAAGGGAACGATGGCGGCAATCGTGTCCACTACCGTTTGGCGGGCGTCCAGCAGCGCCGAAGCGTCGCCACCCGTCGCCTGCATCCGGCTGATATCGGCGTTCAGTTGCTGCACTTGTCGTAAAGACAGGTTCAGGGTTTCGACTTGGGTGGCGATACTGCTGTCCGCCTCGCGTCGCAGGGCCTGAATGCCGTCTGCGCTTTGGTTGAGGGATTCTGTCACGGCACCGAAACGACTGACCACGGTTTGCAGGCGCACGTCGGACGACGGATCGGCGCCCGCATCGGCCAGCGCGGATTCGAGCGCCGCGATCTGGGTCGACAAAGCATGCTGATCGCCCACAGCGCCAACCAGCCGTTCCAGCCGTGACAACGTCGTTGCCGTCTGCCCGAACCCGGCCATGCCTGCGTCGGCCTGCCGGCGGTCGGCCAGTATGCCCCGGTTGACGAACCGGGTGATTCCGTCGATCTGCACCCCGGCGCCGCGCCCACCGACCGATGCCGCCGACAGCGTGACCGACCGTCGCCCGTAGCCGTCGGTCGTCGCATTGGCGAGGTTGGAAGCGATTACCTCGGCCATCCGCGACGCGGCGGTCAATCCGCTGAGCGCGTTCGACATGGCGTGTGAAATGCTCATCCTTCAGACCCTTCGACCCCGTCAGCGTTTGATGTTGGTGGTTTCCTGCAGCATTTCATCGACCGTCTGGATCACCTTGGCATTCGACGAATAGGCGCGCTGGGTCTGGATCAACTGGGTCAACTCGCCCGCCACATCGGTCGCCGATTCCTCGAGTGCAAAGCTGACGATGTCGCCGGTCGGCCCGTCGCCCGCGTCCCACATGAAGAAGGTGCCGCTGTCCGGCGTGACCTCATAGCTTTGGTAATCCAGGGTCCGCAGACCGTTCACGTTGGGCACATCGACCAGCGGAACCTGATAGATGATCCGGTTGACTCCGGTATCGAACGAGGCCCGCACATAGCCGTTGGCGTCGACTTCGACTGACGTCATGTTGCCGACCGGGGTGCCGTTCTTCGAGATCGACACCGGCGCAAAGGCGTTCGACAATTGGGTCAGCCCGCTCGACGATCCAAGCAGACCGATCCCGATGGCCAGCGGGCCGCCGTTGACAGTAATCGCCAGATTGCCGGTCGCCGGGTCATAGGCCCCGCCCGATACCGGCGTCACCGACAACAGTGTGCCGCCGGCACCACGGGTGTCGTCGAAGGTCAGGCTGTATTCGCCGACCACCGCGCCGCCCGACGCAGAATCCCGCAGGATCATCGTCCACGCGTTCGATGACCCCGATGCGGGGACCGAAGGCACGAATTCGATGGCGATGTTTTCGGATTTGCCCAGGTTGTCGTAGTATTCGATCGACAGTGCTTCGGTCTGTCCGGTCGATGTGGAGTCGGTCGACGTCGCCGGCAGATTGACCGCCAGCGACATCTGCGTCGTCGCCTCGCCCGCGAACTGGTTGGAATTGATCCGTACCGGTTGCAGGCCATCCGATGTATCGCGCGGAAAGGTCGGGATCGTGCCGTCCGTCAGGGCAGGCCAGCCCATCAGGACCAGCCCGCTTGACGTGCGCAGATAGCCTTGCGCGTCGGTGCGGAACGATCCGGTCGTGGTCAGCAGCATGGGCCGCACCCCGTTGTCAACGGCAAGCGCGGATTCGGTGGTAACCGGGATCATCCCCCGTCCGCGCACCGCCAGATCGGTGGCGTTCGCTGTTGACACCAGCGACCCGCGCTGATCGATCAGCCGCATGTTCGTCGTGCGCACCCCGCCCGCCGAATAGGTGCCCTTGCCATTTTCGATCACCATCGAATGAAAGTCGGTGACAGCGCGCTTGTAGCCATAGGTCGACGAATTGGCGATGTTGTCGGCGATTGTGGCCAGCCGGGTCGCATTGGACGCAAGGCCCGCAACACTGGCGTTCAGAGACGACGAAATGGTCATGAAGTGCCCTTCTGGATCAGAAAACGCCAATGCGTTCACCGACAGGCCTAAGCCATCCCGTCTTAACACCGCCCTAACGCCTAAAATGAACTGCAGTTGGGCGGACCGCGCCGTCAGACATCGCTGCGCAACAAAATGATCTCGATCCGGTTGTTGCGGATCGCGCTCGGGTCGGCGACCACAGGTTTGCGATCGGCAAAGCCGGTTATCCGGGCGACCCGTTCAGCCGGAAACCCGCCGCCTTCAAGAAGCTGTCGGATCTTTTCGGCCCGGTCCGTCGACAGTGTCCAGACCTGGCTTTGTTGCACGACCACCGATCGCGCCGCGGTATGCCCGGAAATCGCGACCGGGTTGCGCACCAGCGCGAACACCCGCGCCAGCGTCGCCGCGATTTCGGAGGCGACCTCGGTCGGCACCGCAGTATCGTCGACGAAGAGGCGGGCATCGTCGAGGTCGAAAATCTCGATAATCAATCCCTCGTCGGTCAGCCGGGTGACGATGTGGCGCAGCGCTTTTTCCGACAACAGGCTTTCGCCACCCCGGCCCAGCAGCGTCTCTTCGATGTCGTGCAGGGCGGCGACCTGTGCGGCGGCGGCCTGGTCGTCCTCGGCAGCGGTGATGGGGGCCACGTCGGGGGCGTTGAAAGCGGTCCCGCCAGTGCCGCTCTGGGCCACGATTTCCTGAGTAAAGATATTGGTGCCGCCGAACATGCCATCGCCGCCGCCCGACACCCGGTTGATCGGGATGGTGGGCGAGAAATAGTCGGCGATTCCCTTGCGCTGCTTTTCGGTGGTCGCATTCAGCAGCCACATCAGCATGAAGAACGCCATCATCGCAGTAACAAAGTCCGCATAGGCGACCTTCCACGCGCCGCCGTGATGACCATCGCTGACGATGATCTTCTTACGTTTGATTATTACAGGTGCATTTGACTGCACACCCATCCCGACCACCATAACTCACCCGACCCTTGTCTAGGCAGGCGGTGTAAAGGTGGCATTAACAGGTCAAATTGCGCCTATCGGTTCAGCCCCGGCGGCGGTAAATCTCGTCCGGGCCGCAAAATTCGACGAGGTCGTAGCCGTTCGCCCGCATCAGAGTGGCAATATCGCCGCTGCCGGTATTGTTTTCGATCGCCCACAACCCGACCGCATGGTCGGCGAAAGGAAACGCCGTCAGCGCCGCCAGTTCGCCGCCCTCGATGTCGAGCGAGATGAAATCGGGGTGCGCGATCCCGACCTCGGCCAAAATCGCGGTCAGGGTGCGGGTCTGCACCGTCACCGCCTGTTCCTTGTGGCGCGGGTCATCGCGGACGCGGGCCAGCAGACCCGGTTCGTAACTGTCGGCAAGGCCGCTCATCTGCGTGAACCCGTTCGTTACTTCGATGAACGTCGCGGTGCCGTCCCTGTCGGCCACGGCATATTGCAGGCAGGGGCAGCGGCGTACCGCGCGGGCCTTGGCCAATTGCGCGCCGACCGGTTCGATCAGCGCCCCGGTCCAGCCGCGCCAAAGTTCGAAGAAGAACGAATTTGACCCGGTCGTGCCGTCGAAACCGCCGATATCGACGAAACTGCCACCGCGTTTGCCCCCCAACATGCGGTCGACGACCAGATCCTGCCCTGCCTGCGACGCATAGGGATAGGCGGGGTCGAGCATCCCGCGCACCTCGTGCAACTGGCGCAACAGCGGCCCGCGGCGGCGCGTTTTGTCGTCTGCCAGCATGGCCTCCAGTTCGGTCTGAACGGCGGCAAGTGCCCTCCGGGCGGTCGTGATCCTTTCGGTCGGGGTCATGGCGCACGATGGTCGTGATAGGACTTTTCTTCGACCAGTGCCGAGCCGAGCAGCAAGTTGATGCGCTTTTTCACATCCGCCCGTCGGTCGTTGGTGACATAGACGGCGCGGGCAAGGGCGACAAAGGCGGGGCCGAAATCCCGCGACTTTTCACAGTCGCGGATATCATCCTCGATCACCCAAAGGGCGGCGTTGATCTGATAAATCTCGTCCCAAAGGGCAGCCAGCGCCGGGCTGGCTGGAATCGGGTCTGCCGCCCGTTCGAGCTGGGCCAGTTCCCGGCGCACGTTCACAAGTTTCGCCGGTTCGGCGATGTGTTCGGTTTTCAGCCGCAGGATCGTCAGCTTGTCAATCAGTTCGCCGGGGCTGGTGGGGACCATAATGTCGTCCATCATCCGGCCCTTCGTGCCTTGGCGACATGGGTTTCAAGCGCGAGGCGGACTGCCGTCATCACCCCCGTCCAGTCTTGCGGTGCCACCTGCCGGAACAGGCGCATTGACGGATACCACGGCGTCTTGGCTCCCCGGTGGGTATAGACCCAGAACGGATCCCAGTGCAGGATGGTCCAGCAAGGCAGGCCAAGCGACCCGGCGATGTGGGCAGTGGCGGTGTCGGATGTGATGACCAGGTCCATTTGCTGCATGGTCGCCGCGCAATCGGCCAGGTCGCGGTCATTGCCGGCGGCATCGACGATCACCGTATTGCTGGCGTCGGCGCGGTAAGCATCCAGCGCCGGACCCTTGTAGAGCGAGAACAACTGCACCCCCGGCAGATCGGTCAGGGGAAGAAATTCGGCGTGGCTGAACGACCGGAACGCATTGCCCTTGTAAGTCAGCGATCCCGTCCAGACGACGCCGATCCGAAACTTGTCAGCGTAGGGGCCGGCGACGGCCTGCGCCCGTTCGACGGAATCGGCGGGGATATGCAGCCGGGTCGGTGGCGGAATATCGGCGCGGCTGTCCATCCCCAGAAGGGGCAGGTCCATGACATTGATCCAGGCATCGACGGTTTCGCCCTTCGGCAAGGTCGTCCCGACCCAATCGGCGCCGGCGACATCCTGAAACAGGCGCGCCATCGGCTTTTCCGCTAGCAGCAACACGCGTGGCCCCCGGGCTGCCAGCAGTGGCAGCAGTCGGTTGAACAGCACCGCATCGCCAAACCCCTGTTCGGGCAGAACCAGCACAGTCTTGCCCGCCAGATCGGCCTGCCCGTCCCATTGCGGAAACGGAATTTTGCGCGGGGTCAGTTCGGCGGTGCGCCAGCGGGCGCGGTAATTGCGAAAGGCCTGTGCATACTCCCCCGCGCCAAGCTGGGCAAACGCAAGTTGCACCTGAAATTCAGTTTCATCGGGATATTGCGCCACCAGCGGTTCCAGATGCGCGATGGCATCACGGTATTTCCCCATCCCGCGATAACAGCGCCCGATCATCGCCAGATGATTCAGGTCGCCTGGGGTCTTTTCCAGAACCTGCCAGCGGAGCGCGATCGAGCGGTCGTAACTGCCGAGATCCGACAGCATATTGGCGTAATTGTTGCGGATACCGGGCGCGTCCGGGTCCAGATCGTAGGCGCGTTTCTGAACCCGCAGGGCCATCGCGTGTCGCCCCGTCGTGCGCAGCAGAACCCCAAGGTTCGACCAGTGCGCGGCATCGCCGGGAACCAACGCCAGATAGCGGGCATAAAGATCGCCCGCCACCGTCGAATCGCCGCGACGATGCGCATCGACGGCGGCGGCACGCAGGGCCGCGGGGGTATCGGGCTGCGGCATGTCCACCACCCTAGGCCCCGCTGCGAAGGCGCTTGATCGGGGTAACGAGGGTCTGGGGGCGGCGTTCTTCGGCCTGCTGGAACAGGCTGAACGTCTGGTTGACATAGTTCACTGCGCCCGAAATCAACTCCATGTAATCCTTCAGGGCCGGTGTCACTTCGGTTTCGACGACGACGACCGACCGGTCCTGTGGCAGCGTTTCAAAGCCGACATAGAACAGCGGATCGCCCCGGTCGATCTTGATCGGCTTGTCGGTGTCGTGCCATTCGAAGGCCCACATGAGCGGACGCGGCCAGACGTTGATCGGAAACCGGCCGCCAAAGATCGTGCCGGGCAGCGGGGTGCGACTGTAATCCATGAAGGGCGACACCTGACTGAGATAGACGGGCTCGTCGGCGATAAAGACATAAGGCAGCGACAGCTGGATCGTCGGCACGCCGGCGTATCGCCACTCTTTTTCGGACGTCATGTGCAGCTTTTCGCCCAGCTTGTTGGCGCGGATCGCGCTCATGTCGCCGTTCAGGTTGCGCAGGCCCGCCTTGCCGTCCTTGTCGCGGGTAAACGCGATGTTCAGGTCGAACGGACAACGCACCATGAAATAACGGCTTTCCAGATTTATCACCGCCGGGCAGCGGCTGGCCGATTTGGCGTGCGTCTTGTTCTTGTCGGCGGACCGGACCCGTTCGGGGGGTGCATAGATGATCCCGCCCTTTTGTTCGGTCAAAAACCAGCCCACCGTGACCGGGCCGCTGGCGGGCGCCGAATCGCGGGTATTCTCGAAAGAAACGGATAGTTGCATGGGTGCCCCTTTGCGACCTTCGGCCTTTTGGCTGACTGAACCTCAACTTTGGATGTAAGTCAAAAGGCGCGCGTTATTTCGGGTCGAGCGGCGGCAGACGGACAATGTCGAACTTGGCCAGAAACAGCACCACGGCCTCGGCTTCATGCAGCCGCGAATTCAGAACAAGGGCCAGATCGGCGACGGTCATCGGGCCGCGTTCGCCTAAGGCGGCGCGGGCATTCAGCATGGCCTGATCGGGCACCGCCCGGCGCTGATAGAGCGTCCGGCCATTGACCGCATCTAGCGCGATCAGATCGGCGGGCGACAGCGGGCGGGCAGGAGTCACGATGGTGCCGGGTGACAGGGTCGCAGTCGGATAGGCGGCGTAAAGGTCGAAGGGGTCCACCTCGATCGGGTTGACCGGGCCACTGGCAAAGCGTGGCGTCGTCGGGACCGCGCCCCTGCGCACGTCGGCCAAGTGATCGGCAAGCGCCAGATATTGCGGGATCACCGCTGCCCAGTCGAAATGTGCCTGCACATGCGCCCGCCCGGCCTGCCCCATCCGCGCCCGCATCCCGGCATCGCGCCCCAGCGCCAGCAGGGCGTTGGTATAGGCCGGAACGTCGATCTGGGTGTGCTGCAACACGATGGACAGATAACGCACGTAGTCGTCGGTGCCGTCGGCAAAGCGCTCGGCGATCCGATCACCGATGCCGGGTCGCGCCATCCGGGTCGGGATCAGCATCCCCGTTTGGCCATGTACGACGGTATCGCGGAACCCGTTCCAGTCGGGCATGACGACCGGCAGACCTGCCGCCATCGCTTCGACCGGGACCAGTCCGAACGTCTCTTGTACATTGTCGACGGGCAGCGTGAATATGTCGGCCCCCGACCAGATTGCCCGGCGCACCCAATCATCGCGCCCGTCGATCATCCGTGTCGTGACCGACGGACAGACTTGTGCCGCGCCCTTGCGGTGCAGATCCTCTTCCTCGGGGCGTGACGCCCAGCCAACCATCCACAGATGCACCGGGCGGCCCGCAGCGCCGGCAACGGTTTCCAGCGCCTGAAAAAGCGGGACCGGATTGGCCTTTTCGATGACCGTCCAGCGGCCGACGCACAGATAGACGACGGCATCTTCGGGAACCTCGTACTTCGCCCGCGCCTCGGCCCGCAAACCGGCAGAGGACGTGAAATTGTCGGCGTGGATACCCAGCGGAATGATCGGCAGTTGCGGTTGCGGCACGCGGGTCGCCCCGAACCTCCCGCGCAGATAGTCGGCTTCAAGCGCCAGTTGCCGTGCCAGCACCGAATGCACGGCCCGTGAGGTGCAGATGATTGCATCCCAGGGCTCGACCGGCTCGGCCATCAGGTTATGTACCCCCTCGATCACCCGGCGGGTCGACATGGTGTGGGTGATCCCGACCAGCGAACACTTTTCCGGGCCGAAGCGTTGCCGCCGCCAAGTGGCGTTCAGATACCCCGGCGTCGGGAAAAAGATGCAACCGGCAGCGGTGAAATCGGACTGACCGCGCAGCGAATACACCGTCAGTTCGCGGGTTTCGCCCAAGCCCCGCGCGGTGTCCTCGAATACCTTGGCCGCGGCCAGATGGTGGGTGACGGCCCTGATCCGATCTCCCGGCGTATGGCGCAGGAATCCCTTGAGGAAAGACTGCCCGGCCGACCGTCGCCCGACCAGATCGCGGTCCTTGCCCTCGATCGCGTCCGGGTGAAAAAAGATCGCCGGGGTGTCGGTCATGATCTGCCTTGCAGTTTGGGGTCCGGGCGACCTTGGTGACGAAATCATTGCCGCGCAAGGGTCAGACGGTCAGATCGCGGCACCCCTGCGCGTCCGACTGTATGGCCCGATCCAGCGCTGTTTGCAGCACCGCACCGCGCGCAAAATCCGGGTCAACCTGCCGCCGATCACGGATCGCGGCGATGAACCGGGCATAGTTGGTGTCGATCCGAGGCAATTCGACCTCGTGCCATGTTGCATTCAGCATATCGTCGCCGGTGCAGGCGCGCAGGCGGCTGACGTCCTTTTCAAAGCGCA